>CAZZNX010000015.1:0-39616 GCA_964655795.1 uncultured Leifsonia sp.
CACGCGCTCGAGCTCGCGCTCCGACATCTTGCCGTGCGCCACAGCGATGCGCGCCTCGGGCACGGCGCTGCGCACTCGTTCGACCGCCTCGTCGATCGTGCGCACGCGGTTGGACACGTAGTACACCTGCCCGCCTCGCTCGAGCTCGGCGCGGATCGTATCGAGATCGTCAACGATGTCGATGGTCTGGGTGATGTCGACGACCACGACGAGCGGTCCGTTGTAGCCGGGCCCGAAACCGTCGGCGATCATGTCGTAGGCCTCGCGCTGCGTCGAGCCGGCCGGCTCCGCCGCACCGGTCGGCAGGTTGAGGTCGAGGCTCAGCGCGGGGATCGCCAGCGTGCCGAGCACACCGACAACCAGCACGACGGCAACGATCGGCGCCTTCAGCACGGTGTTCACCCAGCGCCGCCCCATGGTCGGCTTGGCGTCGTCGTCGGCGAGCGCGCGGCGATCAGCACGGCTGCCGGGTTTGGGCGACATCTTGCCCTTGATCAGGCCGAGCACGGCCGGGAGCAGGGTGACGGCGATGAGCACGGCGATCAGCACGGCGAACGCGGTCGCGATGCCCATGGTGCTGAGGAATGGGATGCCGACGATGAGCAGACCGAGCAGGGCGATGATCACGGTGATGCCGGCGAAGACGACGGCGCCTCCCGCAGTCGCGACGGCGGTCGCGGCCGACTCCTCCGGGTCGACGCCACGGGCGAGCTGTTGTCGGTGTCTGGAAAGGATGAACAGCGAGTAGTCGATGCCGACGGCCAGACCGAGCATGACGGCCAGCATCGGGGCGGTGCTCGACACGCTGCCGAACGCCGCCGCGACGAGGATGCCGCCGATCGCGACGCCGACGCCGACGAGGGCCATCAGCAGCGGCATGCCGGCGGCGAGCAGCGAGCCGAAGGTGATGATGAGCACGACGCCGGCGAAGAGCACGCCGAAGACCTCGACGATGGTCAGACCGAAGGTGGTGTCCTGGAAGACCTGTCCACCGAACGCGACCGTCATGCCGGCATCACGGCCGATCTCGCCGGTTGCGGTCAGGGCGTCGATCGTCTCCTGCGTGACATCCGTCGACGCTCCCTCGAGCTGCACGCGTGCGATCGCGGTCTCCTCGTCGTCGGAGATGGCATTCGCCGCGTATTCGGAGAACGGGCTGATGGCCGCGGCGACGCCGTCGATGTCTTCGATCGCCGTGATCGTCTGCTCGATCGCGTCCTTGTACTGGGCGTCCTCGACCGACGCACCGTCCGGCACCTCGAAGACGGTCTCGACGGCCGCTCCCGATGCCTGCGGGAACACCGCGTTCAGTGTGTCGATCGTGTCCTGGGACTCGGTGCCCGGAATCGAGAATGACTCCTCGAACTGACCGCCGAGCGCGAGCCCGCCGCCGAGGATCGCGGCGAGCACGAGCGCCCAGGCCCCGATGACCTGCCAGGCGCGGCGATAGGCGAAATGACCGATGCGGTAGAGAAACGTTGCCACTGTGTTGTCCTGCTCGTGAGGGGTCAGACGGAGGGGATGGAGACGGGAGCCAGCAGCTCGCCGACGAGTTGGATGAGTGCCGCACGCACCTCGTCGACGGGGCCGAGCGGCTCACCGTCGAGGAACGCCATTCCGGCCACCAGGGAGTACGCCGCCCCGCCGAGCGCGACTCCGAAGCGCATCTCGTCACAGACGGTGTTGGAGAGCTCGACGATGAATGCGTTCGCCCGATCGATCACGGGGATGCCGCGGAGCGAGCTTCCCTGGTTGATGAAGGTGTAGACCTCGAGCCGGTGTTCCAGCAGGAAGTCGATGAAGTCCTCGACGAAGAGGCGCCGGGCCTCCAACGACGGGCCGCGCTCGGTGAAGCGGGCGAGCAGGGATCCGAGGCGGTCGATGGCCGGGCCGATCGCGGCCTCGAGCAGCGCTTCTTTGTTGGCGTAGTGGTAGAGAACGCTCGATTTGGAGTAGCCGGCCTCATCGGCGATCTGCTGCAGCGAGGTTCCGGCGAAGCCCGCCGATGCGAACTGCTCGAGAGCGATCGTGCGCAGCTCGTCGCTCGCTTTCGGGCGTGAGCTGGCGGTGGCCGAATCGGCGTCTGGGGAGGGCATGACAGCAGCGTACTTGACCAATCGGTCAGGAACTGCACGATCGGTCAGGCTTGGGGGGAATTCTCAGTAGCGCTAACGTGAGAGGCGGAGGTGCAGAGAATGCGCAAATACCTGTTGAACGGTGCGGTCATCGGCGCGGTGACCAGCAGTTGGGGCATCGTCCAAGCCACCCGCAACGGACCGCGCGACTGGCGACTGGCCCTGATGTGGCTCGGCTGGGGCATCGCACTGACCCTCGCGATCGCCACGGTGCGCGAGGAAGCAAAGGAACGCGCCCTCGACAAGTAAGCCCGCCCTTCGGCGTGTCCCCCGCGATTTCGGGCGAGTATAGCGCAGACTGAATTCGCTACCCGAAGCGAGCGAGAGGACCGACTGTGGCAATGTTCCGCCGGCGCCGCCAGACCGCGCCAGTGCTTCTGGCCCCAGCGCCAGAGCTCAGCTCAGAGGCCCTGTTCGAGCTCATCAACGACAAGCTCACCGACATCATCGGCGCATCCGGGGATTGGACGCTTGTTCGCCGCGCCGATGGCGACACCGATGAGATCTTCCACACGATGCTGAGCCGCCAGATCGCCGGCGAGCTCACCCACACCGTCGAGGACGGCCGCACCGCGCTGCGGAACGAGCCAGGAACCGAGCCGAGCGCGCTCAGCTGGAACCCGGCCCCCGTCGCCGTGTGGGCTGATCAGAACCGCGCTGATCAGAACCGCGCCGATCAGAGCCGCGCCGATCACAACCGGGCCGACGCCCCGCGCACCGCGCAGGCCGAGACCGTTTCACACCGCGCCGTCGCCTAGCGTTCCCGCGCACCCGCTACGGATCGAGCAGTCGCTCCAGGCTTCATTCCAGAATCTGCCGTCGATTTTTGTACGGCAGATCGAGCGCGGCATCCGACCCCGCTTCTAGCGTTGTGTTCATGACACAGCAGAGCTTGCCGCAGCAGCCGGCCCCGGACACAACACCCGCCGCCACCGGCCCCCGTGCGTCACGCCGCACCCTCGGTGCCCGTGACCTGGCGTCCATCGCCACCTTCGCCGCACTCATCGCGGCACTGGGACTGCCCGGCGCGCTGTACATCGGCGGCACGGCCGTTCCGATCACCTTCCAGACCCTCGGCGTGATGCTCGCCGGCGCCATCCTCGGCGCGCGCAACGGATTCCTCTCCGTTCTGCTGCTGCAGGTGCTCGTCGCCGCCGGCCTCCCCCTGCTCTCCGGCGGACGCGGCGGCATCGGCGTTTTCTTCGGGCCGACGGGTGGTTACCTGCTCGGCTGGCTCCTCGCCGCACTCGTGATCGGCTGGTTCACCGCCAGGCTGCTCCCCCGCTACCCGATCCTGCCCGCGTTGGGCGCGACGGCGCTCGGTGGCATCGTCGTCATGTACGCGATCGGCGTTCCCTGGGTCGCCGTCAGCACGGGTGTTCCCTTCACCGTCGCCCTCGCCGGCGCCCTGGTCTTCCTTCCCGGCGACATCCTCAAGGTCATCGTGACGGTTCTCGTCGCCAAGCAGGTGCACCGCGCCTGGCCCGGGCTCATCACCCCTCGGTGAGTGGTCTCGTGGTGAGCGGTCCGCTGGCGAGCGATCCGTCGGCAGCCACGGTCCAGTGGCTGGGCGGCACGGACGCTGACACCGCACTGCGGTTCGCCGGGCGCCCGCTCAGCTACGGGGCGCTGCGCGAGCGGGTCGCCCGGCACGTTTTTGCTCCGTCTCCCGGCGGCACCGCGCCGGGAGACGTCGTGCGCGCAGACAGCGACGACGACACCGAACTGCTGGTCACCGTCCTCGCGGCGCTCGAGCGGGGGCACCCCGTGATGATCAGCGATGTGCACGACCCTGCACCGCTGCCCGACCACGTCCCGGCATCCGCCGGGCTGATCGTGACGACATCCGGCTCCTCCGGTCGCGCCAGGGCGATCGCCAGAACGGCGGCATCGTGGCACGATTCCTTCGCACCGTTCGCCGCAGCGACCGGGCTCTCCGGCGACGACTCGGTCGCGCTCACCGGTCCGCTGCACGTCTCGATGCACCTCTTCGCGGCCCTGCACACGCTGTGGCTGGGCGCAGAGCTCAGCGATGACCCCGCCAGGGCGAGCGCCGTGCACTGCACACCGGCCGTGCTTCGCCGACTGCTCTCGGCAGAGCGACTCCCCCGGCACATCATCGTGGCCGGAGCAGCACTGCCAGAAGCCGGCCGTGCGGCCGCGGAGGATCGCGGCAGTGCCGTGACCGAGTACTACGGCGCCGCCGAGCTCTCCTTCGTCGCGATCAGCGATCGTGCGGGAGCGCTCCGCGCCTTCCCCGGAGTCGAGCTCGAGCTGCGCGATGGCGAGCGCGGCGGAGAACGCAGCGACGGCAGTGGTTCCGCCTGGGTGCGCTCCCCGTACCTGGCGCTGGGCTACGTCGGCTCGGCGGAGGGTGGCGCACTCCTCCGCGACGACTCCGGCTTCGCCAGCGTCGGCGACCTCATCCACCTCGCCGAGGGCGTCGTGCGGGTGCGTGGCCGCGCGGATGCCGCGGTCACGACCGCCGGGAGCACCGTGTTGAGCGAGGACATCGAGCGCGCGATCGAGTGCATCCCCGGCGTCGGCACCGCCGCCGTGCTGGCCGAAGCACACCCGATCCTCGGCGAGAGCGTGCTCGCCGTGCTCGAGCGCACCTCAGAGCTCGACGGCACTGAGGCACACGCGGCGGTGCTCACGGCCGCCCGCCACCTGTTCACGCCGATCGAACGACCCCGCCGATGGCTGCTCGTCGATACTCTCCCCCGCACTGCGTCTGGCAAACTGGCCAAGGGCGTGCTGCGGGCCGGGCTCGAAGACGGCACGATCCCCTTCATCGAAATTGGAGCCCCAGCCGATGCCTAGCAGCAGGATGCCGCAGCCCGGCGACGCGACGACCTCCGGTGCGGTGATGCCCGGCGCGGTGATCGTGGCGGCCAAGCGGAGCGCGATCGCCACGAGCGGCCGCGGCCTGGCCGGGCACAGCGTCGACGGACTCGCCGCGCCCGTTCTGCGCGCCGTCGCCGACGAGGTGGCGGCATCCGGTCGGCCGATCGGCGAGATCGTGCTCGGCAACTGCATGGGGCCGGGCGGCAACGTCGCCAGGCTCTCCGGCCTGCGTGCGGGTCTGGCGCAGAGCGTGCCGGCCGTCACCGTCGATCGGCAGTGCGGCTCAGGGCTCGAGGCCGTCGCGCAGGCAGCGCTGCTCGTGCGCACGGGCGACGCCGAACTCGTGCTCGCCGGCGGGGCCGAGTCGGCATCCACGGCCCCCTGGCGGTTCTGGCCGCCCCACGGCGACAGCGAAGCCCTCCGCTACACGCGCGCCCCGTTCGCCCCGAGCGGCTGGCCGGACCCGGAGATGGGCGAGGCGGCGGATGCCGTCGCCCACCGTTTCGGCATCTCGCGCCGGCGCCAGGACGACTGGGCCGCGCGCTCGCACGAGCTGGCGAGTGCCCACCGCGAGCGTGGCGGCTTCGACCGCGAGATCGTCTCGATCGGTGGGCTGGCCCGCGACGAGCGGCCACGGGCATCGCTCGACGGGGCCCGCCTCGCCCGCTTCGCCCCGGCGTTCACCGCGGACGGGACGGTCACGGCCGGCAACTCCTGCGGGATCTCGGACGGCGCTGCGGCGATGGCCGTGACCAGCGAGGCGGTGCGCGCAGAGCTCGGACTGCCCGGCCTCCGCATCGTCGCGAGCGCGACGTCGGGCTCCGACCCCGCCCTGCCCGGAATCGGCGCCGCCCTGGCGATCGAACGCCTCCTCTCCCGCACGGGCGTTGCGGCATCCGAGCTCGACGCCATCGAGATCACCGAGGCCTTCGCCTCCCAGCTCCTCGCCGTCAGCGACGCGGTCGGCCTCGACGAGGAGCGCATCTGCGCCGACGGTGGCGCCATCGCGCTCGGGCACCCTTGGGGCGCGTCCGGCGCCGTGCTCCTCGTTCGTCTCGCCGCGCGCATGTTCGCCAGCGACGATGCCCGCTACGGCCTCGCCGCCTGCTCGATCGGCGGCGGCCAGGGCATCGCCATGCTCGTGGAGCGTGCCGCATGAGCGTCGTGTTCGAGGGCGTCTCGCACGGCTACGGCGAGCGCCGCGTGCTGCAGGGAATCGAGTTGACGATCAGCGAGCACCGGGTCGGCATCGTCGGCGCCAACGGCTCAGGCAAGTCGACGCTCGCCCGCATGATCAACGGCCTCGTCACCCCCGACCATGGCAGCGTCACCGTCGACGGGCTCGATGTGAGCAAGAAGGGTCGGGAGGTGCGCCGCCGCGTCGGCTTCGTGTTCACGAATCCCGACAACCAGATCGTGATGCCGACGGTGGCAGAGGATGTCGCATTCAGCCTGCGCCGCCGGGGCCTCAGTGCGGCAGAGAGCGCGGAGCGGGTCGCGGCGACCCTGGAGCGATTCGGCCTCGCCGGGCACGCCGACCACGCCGCGCACCGGCTCTCCGGCGGCCAGAAGCAACTGCTCGCGCTGGCCTCCGTGCTGGTGACCGAGCCGGCGATCGTCGTGGCCGACGAACCGACGACCCTGCTCGACGCCCGCAACGCCCGCCTCATCACCGAGATGCTCACCGGACTCGACCAGCAGGTGATCGTCGTCACGCACCAGCTCGAGCTGCTCGCCGGCTTCGACCGGGTGATCGTCATCGACAACGGGCGCGTCGTCGGCGACGACGTTCCGGATGCCGCCATCAGCCGCTACCGGGCCCTGCTGGCCTGAGGGCGGTCTCCCTCTTCTCTCGGGGGCCGCCGACTGTCAGGATGGCGTCATGGCACTCGATATTGAGGACTATGCGCTGATCAGCGATTGCCAGTCCGGCGCCCTCGTCGGCCGGAACGGCAGCATCGACTGGCTCTGTCTGCCGCGCTTCGACTCGCCGTCGATGTTCGGTGCGCTCCTCGGCAACGAGGAGCACGGGCGGTGGCTGCTCGCCCCCGCCGATCCAGCCGCCAGTTCCGGGCGCTCGTACCTGAGCGAGACCTTCATCCTCTCGACGCTGTGGGAGACGGGGACCGGTCAGGTCGAGGTGATCGACTTCATGCCCCACGGCGGCGGGCCCGACATCGTGCGCCGGGTGCGCGGCCTCAGCGGAAGCGTCGACATGCACATGGACCTGCGGATCCGGTTCGGCTATGCCTCGTCCGTGCCCTGGGTGCGGCAGCTGAGAGGCGTCAGGGCGCCGGCCGGTGAGCCGCACTCGCTCGTCGCGGTCGCCGGGCCGGACGCCTGCGTCATCCGCGGTGTCCGGATGCACGCGGAAGGCCGCAAGCACCTCGCCGATTTCACCGTGCAGGCCGGCGAGACGCGTGACCTGCAGCTGAGCTGGTATCCGTCGCACCGGCCGACCCCTGCCCCGATCGACGTGGACGAGAGCCAGCGCTACACAGCCGAGTGGTGGCGGGGCTGGGCGCGCAGCTGCAGTCACGTCGGCCCCTATCGCGAGGCGGTCGTGCGGTCGATGCTCGTGCTCCGCGCACTCACCAGCGAGGAGACGGGCGGGATCGTCGCGGCGGCGACGACGTCGCTCCCCGAGCTGCCCGGCGGCACACGCAACTGGGACTACCGCTACGTCTGGCTCCGAGACGCGTCGCTGAGCCTGAAGGTGCTCCTCGGCCAGGGTTACGCGCGCGAGGCCGAGGCGTGGCGCAACTGGCTGATGCGCGCCATCGCGGGCGATCCGGGTGACGTGCAGATCATGTACGGGCTCGCCGGGGAACGCGAGCTGCCGGAACGGCTGCTCACCACCCTGCCCGGGTACCGCGATTCGACCCCGGTTCGCGTCGGCAACGCCGCGGTGACCCAGTTCCAATCGGATGTCATCGGCGAGGTGATGGTGGCCATGCACGCCGCCCGCGAGGCCGGCGTACCGGAGACCGAGTTCTCGTGGCCGCTGCAGCGGGCCCTCATGGCGTTTCTCGAACAGAACTGGCGGCGGCCGGATCAGGGCATCTGGGAGATGCGCGGGCCATCCAGGGAGTTCACGCACTCCCGCGTGATGGTGTGGGCGGCGTTCGACCGAGCGGTGCGCGCCATCACCGAGTTCGGGCTCGAGGGCCCGCTGGTGCGGTGGAGCAGCCTGCGCGACACCGTGCGCAGCGACATCGACGAGCGCGGCTTCAGCCTCGCGCGCAACTCATACACCCAGTACTTCGGCAGCGAAGACGTCGACGCGGCACTGCTGGTGCTCCCCCAGGTCGGATTCTGCGCCGCGGACGACCCCCGCATGCTCGGCACCGTCGCCGCCATCGAGCACGATCTGCTCCAGGACGGGCTGCTGCACCGCTATCGCACCCGCCCATCCGTCGACGGCCTGCCGAGCGGCGAGAACCACTTCTTGGCGTGCTCCTTCTGGCTCGCGGAGCAGTACGCCCGCACCGGCAGGCAGGCGGAGGCGGAGACGCTGATGGCGCGGCTGGTCGGCCTGGGCAACGACATCGGGCTGCTCTCCGAGCAGTACGACCTGACAGCGGGGCATCAGGCGGGCAACACTCCGCAGGCGCTCAGCCACCTCGCGCTGATCTGGGCGGCTGAGGCGCTGCAGGGCACGGTGCCGCCCGGCCGCTGATTCGGTCGCCCGCCGCCGTCGCTCGTGCGGCAACGGCACGTGTTTGGCACGTTGGCCCGCGTTCTACCGCGGGCCAACGCTCCCAACGCGGGCCAGGACGAGCGCGCGCCCGGGATCGGCGTTCGGCGCCGGGCCAAGAGTTGACGCCGATTCTTGTACGGCCGGCCGACCCGGCGCCGTCGACCGCGACCTACGCTGAAAGACGTGATCGGTCTCTACCACCCGGGTGACTCCCTGCTGCACAGGGCGCCTGCCCTGCTCAAGCTGGCGTTGCTCTCGCTCGTCATCGGCGTGACGGTGGTGCTCCGCGAGCCGTGGCAGCTCGGCGTCGTGCTGGTCTTCGGTGTGCTGCTCGCGGCATCCGCCCGGCTGCCGTTCATGGGACTCTGGCGGCAGGTCGCCCCGGTGCTCTGGGTGCTCGTGATCGCCGTTCCGTTGCAGCTGATCTTCGGCGACTGGGTCACCGCAGCCCTGATGGCCGGGCGCCTGCTCATCGCGGTGTTCTTCGCCGCGATCTTCACGATGACGACGACGGTCAGCGCCGTGCTCGACGCCTGCGTGAGCCTGCTCCGGCCGTTCCGGCGCTGGGTGGATGCCGAGCGCATCGGTCTGCTGTTGGCGCTCACGATCCGCTCGATCCCGGTGATCGCGGCCATCGTCGGCGAGGTGATCGAGGCCAGGCGCGCCCGCGGCACGCAGGGCTCGCTGCAGTCGCTGGCTGTGCCGGTGATTGTCCGCTCCCTGCAGAGCGCCGAGGCGCTCGGCGACGCGCTCATCGCCCGCGGCTTCGACGACTGACCCCGCCGCACCTCTTGTCGACTCTGCGGACGCCGTCATACCCTCGAGGAAGACGCAGACCGAGAGCTTGGGAGCCCCGATGGACTGGAAGATTGAACTCGTAGCAATCCCCGTGAGCGACGTCGATCGCGCGAAGGCGTTCTACGTCGACCAGGTGGGATTCAATGACGACCACGACTACGTCATCAACGAGAACCTGCGCTTCGTGCAGCTGACCCCGCCGGGCTCTGCCTGCTCGATCGTGCTCGGCACCGGCATCACCGAGATGGCGCCGGGCTCGCAGAAGGGCGTGCAGATCGTCGTCCAGGATGCCGATGCCGCCCGCGACGAGCTGCGCAGCCGCGGCGTCGACGCCAGCGAGGTCGACGAGCAGCCGTGGGGGCGCTTCGTCTTCTTCGCCGACCCCGACGGCAACACGTGGGCCTTGCAGCAGCTGCCGCCCCGCGACGACGCCGCGGCCGAGTAGCTCCGTTTCGCCGTAGCGCCGCGGCACTGCCGACATCCGCTTCGAGCTGCGCGCCAGTTACCGCGCTCTGCACCGGAAACGACGACGGCGCAGCGCGCCAAGTGGCGCAGATCGCATTCGCGACCGAGACGCCCTGCTACCAACAGTCGAGCTGCCAGCGGCAAGCAAAAAGCCCCGGCCTCTTGCGAGGCCGGGGCTGCTGGTGCACCCCCCCGGACTTGAACCGGGAACCCACTGATTAAGAGTCAGTTGCTCTGCCAATTGAGCTAGAGGTGCGTATCTTTGGCCCGTTTCTGTATCCCGCGCCGAGATAAAACAATAGCATCAGATTTCGAAGCTAGCGAATCGACGACACCCGGGAGTGTCGCGCGGTCGGTCTGCAGCGCCCCACTACTGTGACTGTGTGACCCTTGACGCAGCTGCCTCCCTGGCCGACGATCTCGCTCTCGCCCAGGAACTCGCCGACATCGCGGATGCGATCTCTTTCGCCCGCTTCCGATCGAACGACCTCGAGATCTCAACCAAGCCCGACCGGAGCTTCGTGACGGATGCCGACCAGGCCGTCGAGCGTGCGATCCGGGCCCGCATCGCCGAGGCCCGCCCCGCCGACGGCATCCTGGGCGAGGAGTACGGCACGGAGGGCGACAGCACCCGCCAGTGGATCATCGACCCCATCGACGGCACGGCGAATTTCCTCCGCGGCGTGCCCGTGTGGGCCACGCTCATCTCGCTGAGCATCGACGGCCACCCCGTGCTGGGCGTCGTCAGTGCGCCGGCCATGAAGTCACGATGGTGGGCGGCATCCGGGGGCGGAGCCTTCATCCACGAGGCCGGCTCTGAGCCGCGCCTGCTGCGGGTGAGCGGCGTGCGCGAACTCAGCGACTCCTCCATCAGCTTCAACAGCATCGCCCAGTGGGACGAGGCCGGCTACCTCGACAAGCTGATCGCGTTGACCCGCACCGTCTGGCGCGATCGCGCCTACGGCGACATGTGGTCGTACATGCTGCTGGCCGAGGGCCTCATCGATGTTGCGGGCGAGTTCGACGTGAAGCCCTACGACCTCGCGGCGCTCGTTCCCATCGTGGAGGAGGCCGGCGGCCGTTTCACCTCGGTCACCGGCGAGCCCGGCCCGTGGCACGGCAATGCGCTGGCCAGCAATGGTCTGCTGCACGACGCGGTTCTCGACGCCCTTCGCTGAGCATTCCCCGCGTTTCCCCCCGGATGCCGGGGTGCGCTAGCATCCCGTTTGGGGGGGTATGTTTCCCCGCACCATGAGACTACGGGGGAAGCCAAAAAGTGCTGCATTCAAAACGAACCACGATCATCTCGCGCACGATTGCCGTCGCCGCCGCGGCGGTACTCGCCGCCAGCCTGAGCGGCTGCTCTGTGCTGGACGGCGTATTGCAGTCGGGCCAGAAGCCGGTCCGCGACGCGGAGACGCAGGAGATCACGGAGGCCGGCCAGGCCGACGTCTTCTCCATCAAGGTCGGCGATTGCCTGAATGAGGCAAGCGCGGAGACCGTCAGCGACGTGCCGGTTGTCCCGTGCGCCGAACCGCACGACGAGGAGGCGTACTTCGAGGGCATCCTCGATGGCGAGGAGTTCCCCGGCGACGAGCAGGTCCAGATCAAGGCGGACGAGATCTGCTACGCCGCCTTCGAGCCCTTCGCCGGGATCGCATACGAGGAGTCTGAGCTGGACTACTACCCCTACACTCCGACGGAGCTCGGCTGGACCGAGGCCGGTGACCGGGTCGTCTCCTGCATCATCTACGACCCGTCGGCGCAGACGACCGGATCACTCGCCGGCGCCGCGCGCTGACATCCGGAACAGCAAACAATCCGCGGAACACGAAAGGCCGCCCAGAAAACTGGGCGGCCTTTCGCATGGACAACAACGTGTGACAACGACCAGTGGTGGAGATGCCGGGAATTGAACCCGGGTCCACTGCTGTAGTTCTGCGCCTTCTACGGGTGTATCCAGTGAAGTCGTTCTACTCGGCTCCGGGATTTACCACTGGCACCTATCCCGACGAGCCCAGCCTTCGTTTAAGTCCCTCTACACCCCGCGGCTCAATGTAGAAGCAATCTCTCTAAATGGCGCCAGGGTCCGGGTAGAGAGCATTCCCGGCCTGACGGACTTCTTTAGTGCGCTCGCTTAGGCAGCGAGGGCGAAGTCAGTGCGCTTTGAATTGGCACTTATTGTTTTTCAGAGATCGTTTACGAGATAACCCTGAATCCTCGACCCGCTTCTCGCAGTCATGCAGGCAATGTCGAAACCGATCATCCCCATGAGTGGGTCGTTGTCACACGCTGTTGAGTTTCCAAATGCCGCACGAGCACCCGCCTAGACGAGAACCTCATGCAGCCCTACAGTCTAGAACAGCAACCCAAGGAAATCCATTCCGCCGCCACGGCAATCCGGCGCCGGACCGTCGAGAGGACCCCCGTGCCCACCATCATCACCGTTTCCGGCGACGCTGAGCTCAAGCACTCCCCCGAACGTGCGACGGCACAGCTCTCCGTCGGCTTCGAGGGACCCGTTCGTGAGCGAGTGCTCGCATCGAGCACGGAGCTGCACGGCGCGGTCAGTGAGCAGCTGGCGGCGCTCCTCGCGGCAGACGGTGGGCCGCTGACCGCCTGGAGCACCGAGCAGCTGCGGGTGTGGGGCCAGCGGCCGTGGAGCCAGAACGGGGAGCAGCTGCCCGTCGTCTACCACTCTGCGGCATCCGTCACAGCGACCTTCACGGATTTCGCGGCACTCTCCGAGTGGCTGGGCGCGGCGTCGCTGCTCGAGGGCGTCACCGTTCACGGCATCGACTGGGCACTGCACGAGGAGACCACGCAGCAGCTCACCCGCGAGGCGCAGCAGCTGGCGGTCAGGGCGGCACTCGTGAAGGCCGAGAACTTCGCGCAGAGCCTCGGCCTCGGCGCTCTGACCCCGCTCGCGCTCAGCGACCCCGGACTCCTGGGCGATGAGAACCGGCCGATGCCGATGATGGCGGTGGCCGACTCCGTGAGTCTCCGCAGCCGCGGAGCGGCAGGAGGCGCGCAGTTCAGCCCGGAGGAGATCGTCGTCTCGGCCGCCGTGCACGCACGCTTCAGCGCGAGCTGAGACGCCCGGAGGCCCGTCGGGTCAGCCGGGTCAGCCGGCGCTGGACTCGACGAGCACTGTACGCAGCGCGGCCAAGTCGTTCAGGCTCATGCCGGAATCCAGCAGGTACTGCGTGACCGAGCCGTGCGCGTCCTCGATGAAGCGGATCGCCCCGTCCAGCGCCTCGGGCGGGCTGCCGCCCATCAGCACCCGCAGCTCCGGCGTCGCCTCGATCCCGTGCGAGGCCATCAGCCCGAGCATGCCGTCGAGCCATTCGCCGCCGAGGTTCGCCTGCGATCGGGCGTAGTCGGCCAGAACGACGGATCGATCGACGCCGGCCACGAGAAGCGCCAGCGCCACGACGATGCCGGTGCGGTCCTTACCCGCGGTGCAGTGCACGAGCACGCCGGAGTTCCCGGTGCTCGCGATCTCGCGGAGTGCGGTGACGACGACATCCGCGTGCTGGCCGAGGATCTTCTCGTACAGAGCCTCAAGGCTGACCCCGGCAACGCCCTGCGACGCCCCTGAGCCCTCGAACACGGGCAGCCTGATCGTCTCGACGTCGAGACCGGCCAGATCGTCGGGCATGACCTCGGCCTCGAAGTCATCGCGCAGGTCGATCACCGTGCGCACACCGAGGCGCGCCATCTCTGCCTTGCCGGCCTCCCCCAGCTTGCTCAGCCCGTCAGAGCGGAAGAGCTTGCCAGCGCGCACGAAGCCGTCCGGTGTGGCGTAGCCACCCACATCACGAAAATTGAACGTTCCGGGAACGGGAATTCGTGGCTGTGGATTCATCGTCTAGTCTCCGAGGTTCTTCCTGCTCGAGATGGCCCGGTCGGCCTCCCGCTTGTCCTGACGCTCACGCAACGCCTGGCGCTTGTCATACTCTTTCTTACCCTTCGCGACGGCCAACTCGACCTTGGCGCGGCCGTCCTTGAAGTAAATCTGCAGGGGAATGAGGGTGTAGCCGCCCTCTTTCGTCTTGTGGCTGATCTTGACGATCTCCTGCTTGTGCAACAGCAGCTTGCGCTTGCGGCGCGGCGGGTGGTTCGTCCAGGTGCCGCCCACGTACTCGGGGATGTGCACGGCATCGAGCCAGATCTCGCCGCCCTCGATGAAGGCGTAGCCGTCGACGAGGCTCGCCCGACCGGCCCGCAGTGACTTGACCTCGGTGCCCGAGAGCACCATGCCGGCCTCGTAGCTGTCCTCGATCGTATAGTCGTGGCGGGCCTTGCGATTGGTGGCCACAACCTTCTCGCCACGTTCCCTGGGCACGACGGGCTCCTTCTGTCTGTTCGTGAGATGCCACGGCAGGTGCCGGGCAGCCGTTCAGTCTAGCGGATGCCGCGGCGCCGGCATCCGCGGCACTCAGCCGAGCGTCGTGCGGTGGTCCGCGGCATCGATGAGCGCCGTGAGGGCACTAGACCTTCAGATACCGGGAAATCGCGAAGTTGGCCGAGAACGCGGCGAGCACCGCACCGACGACGAGCAGGATCGGCACGACGATGAGTGCGTCCTTGACGTCGACGAAGTTCGTGAACTGCAGAGTGTCACCGAGGTAGCCCTGCACGAAGAACTGCACGATCGCCACGACCGCACCGCCGGCCAGCAGCGATCCGAGCAGAGCGGCGAACACGCCTTCAAGCACGAACGGCGTTTGAATGAAGCGGTTCGAGGCTCCGACCAGCCGCATGATGCCGATCTCTCGCCGTCGCGAGAAGGCAGAAAGCCGGATCGTCGTCGCGATCAGGAGCACGGCGGCGATCAGCATGAGCGCGGCGATGCCGATGGCGGTGTAACTGGCCGCGTTCAGCACCGAGAAGATCTGGTCGAGATAACGTCGTTGGTCGGTCACCGTCTCGACGCCGGGCATCGAGCCCAGACTCTCCGAGAGCACGGCCGCGTTGGACGGGTCGATCAGGTTCACCCAGAAGGTCTGGTTGAGCTGATCTGCGGTGACGTACTCGGTCACCGGGTTGCCCTCGAACTGCTTCTGGAAGTTCTCGAATGCGTCTTCGTGGGATTCGAAGTAGAACTTGTCGATGAACGGGGAGAGGACATCGGAGTTCAGCTGCGCCTCGACGGCGTCGATCTGCTCCTGGGTGGCCTCACCACCCGCACACGATTCACCGGGCGAGATGCCGGTGCAGAGGTAGACGGCGACCTGTGCCTTGTCGTACCAGACGTTCTTCATCTGCATGATCTGCATCTGCATGAGCACGGCGACGCCGACGAAGGTCAGCGAGATGAAGGTGACGAGAACGACGGAGACGACCATCGACGCGTTGCGGCGGAGGCCGTTGGCCGCCTCGCCGAGGACGAGACCGATCCTCATTTGCTCGGCCCCACTTCCTGCTCACCCGTTGCATTCGGGTTGTCGCCCGCGGCGCGCAGTCCGAGTTTCTCTGCCAGTCCCAGCTGTTCGGGAACGTCGTGCTTGGTGACAGGGAGCAGCGGGCGGATCATGTTTCCCGTCTTCGGGGCCGGGTCTGGCACCGGCGGGACAATCGGTGCGGCCTGGGCCGCGGCGGTGACGGCGGCCGCGGCATCCGTCACCTCATCGCTGAACTCGGGCTCTACGTAGAGGGGCTGCGCCATCGTCGCCGTGGGAACAGGGACGACAGGGACGACCGCGGCCGGCGGGGTGGCCGAGGCGACCGGAGTGGCCGGCGCCGCATGTGCGGCCCGCGTGGCGGGCGCGACGGCGAGGACCGGCACGGCGCTGGTTGCGTAACCGCCGTGACGCTCGTCGCGGACGATCGTGCCCGCACTCAGCTCGAGCACGCGGCGCTGCATCTGGTCGACGATTCCGGCCTCGTGCGTCGCCATCATCACGGTGGTGCCGCCGGCGTTGATGCGCTCGAGCAGCGTCATGATGCCGGCGCTCGTTGTCGGGTCGAGGTTGCCTGTCGGCTCGTCGGCGAGGAGGATCTGCGGCTTGTTCACGATCGCGCGGGCGATCGCGACGCGCTGCTGCTCACCACCGGAGAGCTCGTGCGGAAGGCGCTGCGCCTTGCCGTCGAGGCCCACCATCTTGAGGGTGTCCGGCACCGCTTCCTGGATGTAGCCGCGCGACTTGCCGATCACCTGGAGGGTGAAGGCGACGTTGTCGTAGACGGTCTTGTTCGGCAGCAGCCGGAAGTCCTGGAACACGACGCCGAGGTTGCGGCGGAAGTAGGGGATCTTGCGGTTCGAGATGGAGCCGAGGTCTTGGCCCAGCACGTGAATGCTGCCCGTGCTCGGCTTCTCCTCTTTCAGAACGAGCCGCAGGCAGCTCGACTTGCCCGAGCCTGAAGCCCCGACGAGAAAGACGAATTCACCCCGGAGAATCTCAAGGTCGATCGCGTTAAGCGCAGGCCTCGAAGTTCCCGGGTATTGCTTGGTGACGTGGTCGAAGCGAATCATGGCTCTCCGAGCTTAGGCAGCGGTCGGGCGAAAAGGCGCAGCGACGCGCCTAGTGGGCGCCCTTGCGCCAGCGGATGCCGGCCGAGATGAAGCCGTCGAGGTCGCCGTCGAAGACGTTGCTCGGGTTGTTCACCTCGAAGTCCGTGCGAAGGTCCTTGACCATCTGGTACGGCGCCAGCACGTAGCTGCGCATCTGGTCGCCCCAGCTCGCCGTGATGTTGCCGGCGAACTCCTTCTTGGTCGCCGCCTCCTGCTCGCGCTGCAGCAGCATCAGGCGGGACTGCAGCACGCGCAGCGCCGCCGCACGGTTCTGAATCTGGCTCTTCTCGTTCTGGCAGCTCACCACGATGCCCGTCGGGAGGTGGGTGATGCGCACGGCGGAGTCCGTCGTGTTGACCGACTGGCCGCCGGGTCCGCTGGAGCGGAACACGTCGATGCGGATGTCGCTTTCCGGAACGTCGACCGACTCGGCCTGTTCGATCAGCGGCACGACCTCGACGGCGGCGAAGCTGGTCTGGCGCTTGCCTGCGGCGCCGAAGGGCGACATCCGCACAAGGCGGTGCGTTCCGGCCTCGACGCTGAGCGTTCCGAAGGCATAGGGGGCGTCGATCTCAAAGGTCGTCGACTTGATGCCGGCCTCTTCGGCGTAGCTCGTGTCGAGCACGCGCGTGGGGTACTTGTGCTTCTCGGCCCAGCGCAGGTACATGCGCATGAGCATCTCGGCGAAGTCGGCCGCGTCGACGCCGCCGGCTCCGGCACGGATCGTGACGACCGCGGGGTTCGGGTCGAACTCGCCGTCGAGCAGGGTCTGCACCTCGAGCTCGCCCATGAGCTTCTGCAGGCCGGCCAGCTCGGTGCGCGCCTCCTGGGCGCTGTCTTCGTCTCCGGCCTCGTTGGCCAGCTCGACGAGCACCTCGAGGTCGTCGAGACGACTCGTGATGCTGGCGATCTTGGCCAGCTCCGACTGGCGGTGGCTGAGCGCGCTCGTGACCTTCTGCGCGTTCTCCGTGTCATCCCAGAGGTCTGGGGCACCGGCGGCCTCACTCAACCGGGCGATGTCGGCCGTGATGGCATCGACATCGAGCACGGCGCGGATGTCGCCGAAGGTGGACCGCAGTGCGGCAATCTGGTCGGAAAGATCGAGCTCAATCATGTCGGGACCAGCCTACTGTGCTGGCGTAGCATCGAATCGATGTCTGTTGCAGAGCGCCCCTTCTCGTTGCGCTCCGTCGCACTCGCCGTCTTCCTGCCGACCCTGCTGTTCTCGATCGGCGAGGGTGCCATCATCCCGCTGATCCCACTGGTCGCCCACGACCTCGGTGCGTCGCTCGCGATGGCGGGCCTGCTCGGCGCGCTCGTGATGGTCGGGACCGTCGTCGGCGACATCCCGAGCGGTGTGATCGTCAGTCGGATCGGCGAACGCAACGCGATGATCTGGGCCTCGCTGCTCTCGGTCATCGCGGTGCTGATCTGCATCGCGGCGCCGAACGAGTGGGTGCTCGGCGTCGGGATCTTCATTGTCGGTCTCGCGACCGCCGTCTTCGCCCTCGCCAGGCACGCGTTTCTCACCAGCTTCGTTCCTCTGTCCTACCGCGCGCGGGCGCTCTCGACGCTCGGTGGGGTCTTCCGCGCCGGTTTCTTCATCGGCCCGTTCCTCTCGGCTGCGGTCATCCAGCTGACCGGCGGCGCCCAAGCCGTCTTCTGGATCTTCATCGTCTGCTGTCTGGCCGCCGCCGCGGTGCTGCTGTTGCTGGCCGACCCGGCGAGCACGTTCGGCCCGGCCCAGCACAAGGGCGCCAGCGCGCAGAACGAGGGAGCGGAGGAGGCCGAGCGGGAGACCCGCGGCCTGTTCACGACGCTCTGGCACTACCGGGGCGTGCTCGTGCGGCTCGGCTCCGGCGTCGGCCTGATCGGCGCCATGCGCGCGGCCCGGATCGTGATCATGCCGCTCTGGGCGGTGAGCATCGGGCTCGGCACGACGGAGACGGCCCTGATCATCGGCATCGCCGGAGCTGTCGACTTCGCCCTCTTCTACGTGAGCGGCCAGATCATGGACCGCCACGGTCGCCTGTGGAGCGCGCTGCCGTCGATGCTGGGGCTCGGCTCCGGGCTGCTGATCCTCGCGTTCACCCACGATCTGCCGGGCAACGTGCAGTGGTTCATCGGGGTATCCATGCTCCTCTCCGTCGCGAACGGCATCGGCAGCGGCATCATGATGACGCTCGGCGCCGACCTTGCACCGCGGGAGGACCCTGCTCCGTTCCTCGGCGCCTGGCGTTTCGCCGGCGACCTCGGCGCTGCGACCGCCCCGCTCGTCATCGCCGCCATCACCGCACTGGCGTCGCTCGCGGTGGCCAGCGGGGTGGCCGGGATCGCTGGGCTCATCGGCGCCGGCATCCTCGCCCGCTACATCCCCCGTTACGTGCCGCGCCCGCCGAGGCGTACTGACAAGACGCGCTAGCGCAGCACCGAGCGCGCTGTCGCGGTCACCTCGATGCGGATGCCGGCCGGCATGAACATCGTGAGCACCGGCGGCCGCCACCAGGCGCTCAGCGTAACCTCGGCAGAGACGCCATCGGGCGTGCCGGCACTCTCGACCACGATCTCGTCCAGCGTTCCGTGTGGAACGACGGCGAGGTGCTCGAGCACGGCCTGCTGAACGTCGGCATCCCGCAGCACCGCGGTGAAGCCCTCCCCCGCCGTGCTCACCGCCGAGAGCTCGAATGCCTCGGCCCCGGCGAGCGCGGCCCCGTCCGCGATGCCGAAGAGGCGTGTGCGGTCGAGAGAGAGGGACGTCGCGGCGACGACGAGGAGGATCAGCAGCAGCGCGAACGCGCCGTAGAAGATCGTCAGGACGAGGCTCGAACCACGGTCGTCGCTCAGGCGCATCTGGCGCAGACGCTGGCGGAGGCGCTGCCGCATCAGCCGCCACCCCAGAACTTCGACACCCGCTGCGTGGAGGCGGCCTCCATCGGCACGCTCGCCCTGTTCTGCAACTCGAGCACATCCGGTACGAACGGCAGCCCCACCGAGATCCGCACGTGCACGGTGATGGTCTCGCCCCGCGCGAGGCACGCGCTCGCCCCGGCCGAGCAGTCGACGACGAGGTCGCTGTCGCCCTGGGCGAGGCCGTAGTCATCGAGGGTGACGGCGAGCGCCCTGGCCGCCGCAGTCTGCCCTGCCGCGTCGCTCTCCGCCAGCACGAACGCGCGGGCCGCCTGTCTGGCGGCGCCCTCCGCCGCGAGCGCGCCTGCCTGCAGCGCCGACATCACGAGCACGAGGTAGACGAGCGGCACGAGCAGGATCATGCCGACGGTCAGGAACTCGAGCGAGGCCGAACCCCGCTCACTCCGGCTCCTCGGGAAGTTCCAGCGCCGCATGCCCAGTCACCTCCAGCGCCGATTCGATGCCGAACAGGCCGATCAGTGGAAGCGGGGCGACGACGCGCACCTCCGTGGCCTGGAGCCCGGTGACGTCGGCGTATCCCGCGGTGATCTGTTCGGCGTAGGCGGGGCCCAACCCCATCGTGATGAGTTGTCTGGTGCGCTCGGTGCCGTCGTGCAGCGTCGCCCCGGCCAGAGCCGCGGTGCGCGCGCCCTCGGCGGCGGCATCCTGAATCGTGTTGCGGATGTGCAGGGCGAGCGCGAGCTGGACGACGGCGAGGCAGAGCAGCGTGAGCAGCGCGCCGACCAAGGTGAACTCGGCGACGGCGCTACCGCGCTCACTCTCGGGGTCGCCCCTGCACAGCCCGCCGAGTCGCATGCCGGACGCCGGGATCAGAACTCGGTGACGCGTTGGATCGCCTGTTCGAAGACTCCGGCGAGCGCCGGGCCCGCCAGACCCCAGATCAACACGACGAGGCCCGCCGTCATCAGCGAGATGAGCACCCAGCCGGGGACGTCGCCGCGATCCTCCTCTGTGAGTCGAGACATGGTGATTTCCTTCCTGTTCAGAATTCTTCAGAACCCGGCCTGCAACACGAAGATGCCCGGGAAGATCGCGAAAATGATGGTCAGCGGCAGGATCAGGAAGACCAGCGGCACGAGCATCAGGACCTCCTTCTTGCCCCCGCTCTCCAGCAGTTCGCGCTTCGCCGATCCCCTGGCGTCGCCGGCCTGCGCCTGCAGCACCTCGGCGAGCGGTGTGCCCCGCTCGAGCACCGCGATCATCTGGTCCACGCAGCGGGAGAGCGAGGGAATGCGGAGCTCATCGCCGAGCTCGTGCAGGGCCGCAGCGAGCGGGACGCCGACGTTCACCCGTGCGACCACGACGCCCAGCTCGGCCGCAAGCTCACCGGAGCTCGTGCGCGCGACGCGGCGCAGGCCGTCGAGCAGGCCTTCGCCGGCCGACAGGCTCAGCGTCAGGAACTCCAACACGAGCGGCAGCTCCCCCTCGATGCGGCGTAACCGGGACCGTGCCCGTCGCCGCAGCATCCACTCCCGCAGCATTCCCCCGGCGAGCGCTGCCGTCGGCGCCAAGACGAGTTGGACCAGGGGCACCATGCTTCCTGACAGGGAGCCGACGATCGTCAGAGCGAGGCCGATCACGAAGCCGAACACCGCCCAGAGCAGTTGTTCGGTGCGGTACTGGATGACGCCACGCGACGAACCGGCCTGCCGGAGCCGTCGCGAGAGGGCATCAGAGCCGCCGAGGATGTCGGCGAGGGCCCTGGCCGCGCGACCGAGGCTCGACCCGAAGAGCGAGCCGATCACGGGCAGCGGGTCGACGGTGTGACGCTGGGCTCTCTCTCTGGCCTCCTCGGACACATCGCCGAGGTAGGGCGCGATCCGGTCGATCAGTCGCGCGCGCCGCAGCCGCGGGGTGAGTGCTGCGAGCGACCACAGCCCGAGGCCGAGGGTGCTGCCGAGCACGATCGCCCAGCCGAGCTGCGCGCTCATCGGAACCACCGTTGTTCCTCCGGCAGGCGCCCGACACTGAGCATGATCCGATAGGCCACGATCGAGACGAGCAGCCCGCCGAGAATCACCACGGACCCGGCCGGCGTGTCATAGGCTGCCGCGGCCTCCGGGCGGGAGGCGAGGAGCAGCAGCACGAGCCACGGTGCCGCGACTCCCAGCCGGGCGGCGTTGACGACCCATCCCTGGCGCGCCCGCAGCTCGGCGCGGACCGCCGCGTCTTCGCGCAGATAACTGGCGAGGCTGCGCAACACCGTCGTCAACTCGGTTCCGCCGACCTCCCGCGCCATCCGCAAGGTCTCCAGGATCCTGTCGGCGACAGGGTCGCCGAGCGCATCCTTCAGCCGCCCGATGCACGCGCCGAAGTTCGCGGTCGCACGGTAGTCGCGCTCGAACTCCGCGAACGGCGCACGCGCGCTCGCCGGCCCCGCGCTGGCGATACTGCTCACGGCATCGGGCAGGGCGAGTCCGGAGCGCACGGCCGAGATCAGGTGGTCCACCACATCGGGCCACACCTCCCGGTTCGCGGCGCGCCTGGCCGCCGCACGCCACCGCACGACGAGGAGCGGGGCGGCGAGCCCGGCGAGGCCCACCACGAGCGCGAGCGCCGTGATGCCGAGCAGGGCCTGAGCCATGCCCGCCGCGATCAGGGCGAGCGTCACCGAGATCACGGCGAAGCCGAGCGGCGTGACACGGTGGATGCCGGCCCGGGCGAGTGTGCGCCCGAGAGCATGCCGGGCACCGCGGGGCACGGCATCCGGGGCCGAGGCCGCGCGCTCCCGCCCAGCCGGCCAGAACACCGGCGACAGCGCCAGCAGCAGCCCCGCACCGAGCAGGGCGCCCAGAAGCACGGGCACGAGCGCGCTCACTGCGGCTCCCCCGCGCCGAGCAGGAGCATCGGGTCGAGCCCAGCGGCGTCGAACTTCTCCATCTTGTGCGGTGCTGTGCCGCGGGCGGCGAGTGCCCCATCCCGCCGGTCGAAGAGCGTCTCCGCCTCGATCTGGTCGTCGATCAGCCGACCCGTCACCGCGAGGATCTCCCCGACGCGCCTGGCGCCGTGGCGATCGAGTTCGCAGTGCACGACGATGTCGATGCACCCTGCCACGGTCGGCAGCACGAAAGAGGAGTCGATGTTCCGCCCGGCGAGCAGCGGGAGCGTGCTGAGCTTGACCAGTGCGTCCCGCGCGGAATTGGAGTGGATGGAGCAGGCGCCGGGAATCCCGCTGTTCAGCGCGATGAGAAGGTCGAGGCTCTCCGCCTCGCGCACCTCACCCACCACGAGCCGGTCCGGTCGCATCCGGAGGGATTCCTTGATGAGTCGACGCAGAGTGATCTCGCCCGTGCCCTCCAGGCTGGGCTGGCGGCACTGCATCGCGACGACATCTCTGGCCCGCAGGTCCAGTTCGAAGGTCTCCTCCACCGTCACGATGCGTTCGCGGATGCGCACGGTGGAGAGCAGCGCGTTCAGCATCGTCGTCTTGCCTGCCTGCGTTGCACCGGAGACGAGGATGTTCTGCCCGGCCAGCACGCACATGCGGAGGAATTCGGCGGCCTGCCGACTGAGCGAGTCGGCGGCGACAAGCTGGTTCAGCTCGCGGATGCGGCGGCTGAACTTGCGGATGTTCACCGACCAGAAGCGGGCGGTGACGTCGGGGATGACGACGTGGAGCCGGGAACCGTCCGGCAGTGACGCGTCGACGAACGGCGAACTGAGATCGACGCGGCGACCGGAGCTCTGCAGCATCCGCTCGACGAGCTCCCGCACCTCCCGCTCACTGAGCACCGTCGTCGTGAGCTCCGGCACGCCGGCCCTGGCGACGAACACCCGCGTCGGCGAGTTGATCCACACCTCCTCGATGCTCGGATCATCGAGATAGGGCTGCAGCCGACCGAATCCGGTGAGCGAGGCGACGGCCTCCCTCGCTGCCTGGTCCTCGTCGTGGATCAGGGGCAGCGAGTTGCCGAGCGCGCGTTCGCTGTACCGCTGCAGCTCGGCACGCACGTAGCTTTCCGCGAGCGCGGCGTCAGAGGAGAGGTCGACACTGTCTGCACGCACCCGCACCCGCACCTGTTCGGTGATCATGCGCACGGCGTCGCTCATGCCGACCATGATGCGCCTTTTCGGGACAACGCCGCGGAAGTTATCCACAGGCCGGCATCCGGCCGGAACTCCGGATGCCGCACGCACGCGACTCGCGGACCCGAACAAATCATGCGCGCCCGCCGCATTTCCGACTAGATTTCGTTTCACAACGCTTGAAGCTTCGAGAGAGGCACGTCATGGTTCAATCGGATGCACCCACGGCAACGTTCAACGGCAAGCTCGCGCTGCTTCTGGCGATGGCGATGTTCGTGCTCGTCGTCGATACCTCGATCATGAACGTCTCGATCTCGGCCGTGGTGCGCGACGTCGGCACGACCGTGAGCGGCGTGCAGTCGGCGATCGCGCTCGAAGCGCTCGTCTCAGCCGCCTTCATCCTGATCGGGAGCAAGGTCGGCGATCTGATCGGGCGCAAGCGCGCGTATGTGATCGGCCTGCTCTGCTACGCCACCGGCGCCATCGCGATGACCCTGGCCCAGAGCCTGCTGCCGATCATCATCTTCTGGGCCGTGATCGGCGGGCTCGGCGCCTCGCTGCTCCTGCCGGCCATGCAGTCACTCATCCACGGCAACTTCCACGGCGCTGAACAGAAGCGCGTCTACGCCCTGGTCGGGGCATCGGCGGCGATCGCGGCGGCGGTCGGCCCGCTGATCGGTGGTCTCATCACGACACTCCTCTCGTGGCGTGTCGCCTTCGCACTCGAAGCGGTCGTGATCGCGGTCGTCCTGCTCGGCATCAAGCTCGTGCACGACGTGCCCTACACGGGTTCGCGGCAGGTCGATGTTGTCGGATCCCTGTTGTCGGTCGTCGGCATGGGTGGAATCGTCATCGGCATCCTTGTCTGGCAGGAAGGCGGGGAGGCGGTCGGTGCGCTGATCGCCGTCGGTGTGTTCGGCCTCGGCGGGCTCGGGTACTGGCTCGTGCGGCGCAAGCGGAACAACAAGGCCGTCCTGCTCGACCCCGGCCTGTTCAGCTCGAAGCCGTTCCGAATCGGCGTCAGCCAGCAGCTTCTGCAGCAGATCGCGCTCGGCGGAACGATGATCGTGTTGCCGATCTACCTCCAGATGGTGCTCGGCTACAACGCACTCCAAGCCGGGCTCTCGATCGCGCCGCTGTCTCTCAGCATGTTCGCCATCGCCATGCTCGCCGGCAAGCGCTCGGGCAATCGACGCCCGGCCACACTGGTCATGTGGGGCTTCCTGCTGCTGCTGCTTGGGCTCGTCATTCTTATCCCGATCGTTCCGCGAGCGGATTCCGGCTGGTGGCTGTTCGTCCCGCTGCTGATCGCCGGCTGCGGACTCGGACTGCTGGTCTCCCAGCTGAACAACTACACGCTGTCGCCGATCTCGGATGAGCGAGTGAGCGAGGCGGCGGGCGTCAACTCGGCCGCCGGCTCCTTCGGGCTGTCGTTCGGCCTCGCGTTCGCCGGCGCGATCATGCTCGCGGCGCTCTCGCTGATCTTCACCAGCATGGCCATGTCGAGCACGGTGCTGCCCGCCGACGAGAAGGAGCAGGTCGCCGTCGTCCTGGAGGAGGATGCACAGATCATGAGCAACGTGGAGCTCGAAGAGCTCCTCGTCGGCCAGCCGGCCGAGATCCAGGCCGAGATCATCCGCATCAACACCGACGCGAGGCCGATCGCGCTTCAGCTCGCACTGCTGATCCCGATCTTCGCCGCACTCCTCGGCCTGCTGAACACATTCCGGATGCGGCGACTACCCGACCTGCCGCCCGCCACGCAGAACAGCGGCCTCCTCCTCGAGTGAGACGGATGCCGGCACGAGTCGACGGAGCTGTCCGCCTCGTCGACTCCGTCCCCCTAAACTGGGGAGGCACTCGCGGGAGTGGTGAAATTGGCAGACACGCAGGATTTAGGTTCCTGTGCTTTCGAGCGTGAGGGTTCAAGTCCCTTCTCCCGCACACAGCCGGCCGTCATGCGGCCACGAATCAGTACCCGGTGGAATCTGTCTTCCCGGCGCACGCGGTCTTCAGCTTGTCCGCCGCCTCCTGGATGCCGGCCTGCTGCTCGGCGATCGCTTCGGCGTCGATCGCACCGTCGGCGTCGGTCGGCAACGTCCCGACCGCTGCGGACACTTCGGCGATCTTCTCGTCGACCTTGGCGAGGGCGTCCGCGACATCCGGGTTCTCGGCCTTCTCCTCCAGCGCGACGACACGTGCACTGTAGTCATCGAGCTTGGCCTGGATCTCGCTCGGGGTGCTGGCCGCGGCGAGCGTGTTCTGCACACCGTTGGAGATGTCGCGCACGGCAGACTGCACCGTCGCACACGCATCGGCGCCCGTCGTCGGGCTCGTCCCACCGCCCGAGGCGCATCCGGAGAGCAGGAGGCCGGCGGCTAGAACGAGCACTGCGGTTGTCTTGGTCCATCGCATGGTGGAATCCCCGATCGTCGGCCCCGCGTGCCGGAGCACCATTCAACTGTGCACGCAACCGCGTGTGCACGCAACCGCCGCGAAATGCGAGTACCGATTTCCCGTCAGCTCGCAGGGCGCGATCGGATGTCGCCAATCGGCATCGCCCGGCGAATTCGCCCGTCCTCACCGTCCCCGGGATTCTGGACTCATGTCAGCATTTTCCAAGCGATGTCGTTATTATGTAGGTATGCCTAAGCTAATCTCCTCCGAGCAGCACGCCTCTGCCAGCACCACCGCAGAGGACTCACTCTCACTGGGAGCGCGGCTCCGCACCGAAACGCACGACCAGCACCGCTCGACCGAATCGCGCCCGTTCATCGTGGCCTTGATGAAGGGCGAACTCTCCCTCGAGGACTACACGAGCTACCTGGCGCAGATGGCCTGGGTGTACGAGGCGCTCGAGTCGCGCACGCCGAGTGAGACCGACTTCGCCATCTACGACTCGCGGCTGGACCGCCTCGCCGAGATCGAGAAGGATCTGGTCGCCCTCGGTGCGGCCGACTGGCGCACCAGCCACCCTGCCCTCGCGTCGACCGAGCGCTACACCGCCCGTCTGCGCGAGCTCGTCGCCACCGACGACCCCCGCTTCGTCGCGCACCACTACACCCGCTACCTCGGCGACCTCTCGGGCGGCCAGGCAATCTCGCGCCTCGTCGCGCGCCACTACGCGGCCACCGACGATCAGCTCGCGTTCTACCGTTTCGACGGCATCGACAACCACGTGCAGTTCAAGCGCGCGTACCGCGAACAGCTCGACGCCCTGCCGCTCAGCGATGAGCAGAGCGCAGCGGTCGTCGACGAGGCGCTCGCGGCCTTTGAATTCAACGGTGCACTCTTCGACGAGCTGCACCACGCAACAGCAGCAGCCTGATCATGCTGAGAACGGCCGGCGTCGGCATGAGCGTCAGCGACGAGCTCGCCGGCATGCTCGGCGATGTCGGCGCTGTGCTGTTCTACCTCATCGTCTGGGGCCTCGTCTTCGCCGGCACCGCCCTGTTCTTCGGCATCTTCGTGCCGTTCGTCACCGGCGATTCATTGCTCTTCGCGTCCGGTCTGATCGCGGCCGGCTCCTCGGGCATCGACATCTGGATCCTTGCCATCGGCACCGGAATCGCCGCGTTCCTCGGCGACCAGGTCGGCTTCCTGCTCGGGCGCCGCTACGGCAGGCCCTATCTCGACAAGCGCGGAGGGGCCCGCACCCAATCGGCCATCGCCAAGACTGAATGGTTCTACAACACCTTCGGTTGGTGGTCGGTCGTCATCGCGCGCTTCGTGCCGTGGGGCCGGGTGTTCGTTCCCGTCGTCGCCGGATTCGGCAAGATGGCGTACATGCGATTCATCACGGCGAACCTCGTCGGGGCGCTCGCCTGGGGCGTCGGCATCACCGTGATCGGCTACTTCGCCGCGTCGATCCCCGGCGTGAAGGCCGGCTCCTACGTGATCGCCGGAATCGTGATCACGGCGTCGATCATCGCCGGCATCCGAGCCTGGCGTGCCGACAGGGCCGAGCGCGCGGAGGAGACGCTGCGCGCGTCGGTGGCGGGAACAAATACATCCGAGGGATGATCTTCCCCTCACGCCCGGTAATCTCCCACTCCCGAAAGTTAGACTGCCTCTCGTGATTCATACCTCCCTCATCCCCTGGCTCGACCCCGAGGTCATCATTTCCTCCGCCGGCCCATGGGCTCTGTTGGTGGTGTGCGCCATCGTTTTCGCCGAGACGGGCCTGCTCGTCGGCTTCCTGCTGCCGGGTGACACGCTGCTCGTGATCTCCGGGCTGCTCACCCACACGCTCTTCGTGTTCGGCGTCGACATCTGGTGGGTCTGCCTCGCGATCGGCTTCGCCGCGTTCCTCGGAGGTGAGGTCGGGTACCTGATCGGCCACAAACTCGGCCCGAAGGTGTTCGAGCGCAAGGAATCCGGCCTGTTCAGCGTCGAGAACGTGCGCCGCACGAACGCGTTCTTCGACCGTTTCGGCGCACTGGCCATCATCCTGGCCCGCTTCGTGCCGATCGTGCGCACCTTCGCCCCCGTCGCCGCGGGCGTCGGCCACATGAACTACAAGAAGTACACGCTGTACAACCTGATCGGCGCGCTCATCTGGGGCGCCGGCCTGACGTACTTCGGCTACCTGCTCGGCTACATCCCGCCGATCGCGAACTTCGTGCAGGAATACATCGACATCATTCTGCTCGGTGCCGTCACGATCACCTTGATCCCGACGGTCTGGCACTACATCAGCTCTGTGCGGAAGGCCAAGCGCTCGACCGCAGCCGGAGACGACCAGGTGACGGATGCCGAGGAGGCAGCCGCGCTCGCGCTCGACCCCGAGATCTTCGACGGCCCGCACGACAAGTAGTGCAGGAGCCGACGCCGCCCATCAGGCGTGCGAGTGCTCCTCGTGTTCGGCGTGCTCGGCCGGCTCGAGTTGGAACGTGGAGTGCGCGACGTCGAAGTGCTCTTCGAGGCACTCACTGAGCTCATCGAGCAGGCAGCCGCCGGCATCCCCGCGGAGCACCTCCGGCTCGACGACGACGTGCGCGCTGAAGACGTGGGCACCGGTCGTGATCGCCCAGACGTGCACATCGTGCACGTCCACGACGCCCTTGGTGGCGAGGATGTGTGCCCGGATCTCTGCAACGCTCGTGTCGGCAGGCACGGCCTGGCTGAGCACCCGCACGACGTCGCGAAGCAGTGAGAAGGCCCGCGGGATGATCATGACGGCGATGGCCAGCGAGGCGATCGCGTCGGCCTTCTCGAAGCCGGTGGTCATGATCACGACGGCCGCGATGATCACGGCGATCGAGCCGAGCATGTCTCCGAAGACCTCGAGATACGCGCCGCGCATGTTGATCGAGTTCTTCGCGCCCCCACGCAGCACGAACATGGCGGCGATATTGGCGGCGAGGCCGAGCACGGCCACGAACAGCATCGTGCCGCCCTGCACCTCCGGCCCGCCGGTCTCGGTCAAGCGGCGGATGCCCTCGATCGTGACGCTGACGGCGACGACGGTGAGCACGACGCCGTTGAAGAGCGCGGCGAACACCTCCGCCCGCTGGTAGCCGTAGGTCTGGCGGTCATTCGCCGGCCGCGCGGCGATGACCGTTGCGACGAGCGCGATGATGAGTCCGGTCAGGTCCGAGAACATGTGACCGGCGTCGGCCAGCAGCGACAGCGAGCCACTGAGCAGCGCGCCGACCACCTCGACGAGCAGGAACGTGCCGATGATGCCGATGGCGATCAGCAGGCGTTTCCGGTTCGTCGTCGCGGTGGCGTGGCTGTGATCGTGACCCATGACGTCAACGCTAGGCCGCGAAAACGCGCCACGCCAACGCGCGCCGCTAGTTAGGAATGAGTGCCATTCTCAATAGATTCGAGCAGCACCGGGATGAGCGCCTGCACGGCGCGTGCCCTGTGGCTGTTCGCGTTCTTGACCTCGGGGTCCAGCTCCGCCGCGGTCACGGTGAAGCCCTCCGGAATGAAGATCGGGTCGTAGCCGAAACCGTGCGCGCCGGAGACCTCTGTGGCCAGGGTGCCAGGCCAGGCGCCGGACGCGACGTGCTCGAATCCGGGCCCGGATGCCGCGGCGGGCGGGATCACGAGCGCGATGGCGCAGTGGAAGGCGGCCGCCCTGTGCGGGTCGCGGATGTCGCCGAGCTGGTCGAGCAGCAGCTGCGTGTTGGCCAGGCTGTCGCCGTGCGCTCCGGCCCAGCGGGCCGAGAAGATGCCCGGCGCCCCTCCCATCACGTCGACGGCGATGCCGGAGTCGTCCGCCAGCGCGATGTGGCCGGTGTGTGCGGCCGCCGTCCGCGCCTTGATGAGCGCGTTCTCGGCGAAGCTGGTGCCGTCCTCGACGGGCTCAGGGCCGTCGTAGGCGTGCACGACGGCGTCGGGCAGCACTTCGGCGAGGATGCGCTGGAACTCCTCGACCTTGTGCTGGTTGTGCGTGGCCAGAACGAACTCGATGCTCACGCGCGCGCCTCGGCGAGGGTCGCGAGCTGCAGCTCGGTGAGGGTTGCGGCGCCGGAGACGGCGAGGTCGAGCAGCGAGTCGAGCTCGCGGCGGTCGAACGGGGCGGCCTCGGCCGTTCCCTGCACCTCGACGAAGAGTCCGCGGCCCGTGACGACGACGTTCATGTCGGTCTCCGCCCGCACGTCCTCGGTGTATGCCAGATCGAGCATGGGCTCACCATCGATGATTCCGACGGAGACGGCTGCGACGCTGTCGATGAGCGGCTGCGCCTTCTGCGCGAGGAACTTCTTGCCCCGGCCCCACTCGAGCGCATCGGCGAGGGCGACGTATGCTCCCGTGATCGCCGCAGTGCGGGTGCCGCCGTCGGCCTGCAACACATCGCAGTCGATCACGATGGTGTTCTCGCCGAGCGCCTTCATGTCAACGACGGCGCGCAGGCTCCGCCCGATCAGGCGGCTGATCTCGTGGGTGCGCCCGCCGATCTTGCCCTTGACCGATTCGCGGTCCATGCGGGAGTTCGTGCTGCGTGGCAGCATCGAGTACTCGGCGGTGACCCAGCCCTTGCCCTTGCCGGCCATCCAGCGCGGAACGCCGTTGGTGAACGAGGCGGTGCAGAGCACCTTGGTGCGCCCGAAGGAGATCAGCGCGCTGCCCTCGGCCTGGTCGCTCCAGCCGCGCTCGATCGTGACGGGGCGCAGTTCGCTGACGGATCGACCGTCGACACGGACGATGTCAGAGCTGTTCAGAGTGGTCACGGTGTCTCCTAGACGGTTGTGGGTGTGATCGTGTTGATGATGCCCGTCTCGACGAGTTCGACATCGGAGATGTCCGGGCCGATGAGCCGGTGGGCGAGATCGAGGAAGTCGGATGCACTGTCGCCGGTGGCCTCGTAGCGGTAGCTCGGCGGCGCCGTCGCCGTGCGCTCCAGCCCCTGGCTGACGAGAGTGCGGTAGACGTCCTTGGCCGTCTCGGTGTCGCTCGAGACGAGGGTGACGTCCTCCCCCATGACGTAGCTGATTGCGCCCTTGAGGAAGGGATAGTGGGTGCAGCCGAGTACGAGGGTGTCGACATCCGCCGACCGCAGGGGCGCCAGATATTCCTCGGCCGTTGCCAGCACCTCAGCGCCCGTGGTCACGCCTGCCTCGACGAATTCGACGAAGCGCGGGCAGGCCTGGCTGAAGAGCTCGAGGCTCGGCGCGGCGGCGAAGGCGTCGTTGTACGCCCGAGAGGCGATGGTGCCCTCCGTGCCGATGACGCCGACGCGCTGGTTGCGGGTGCTGGCGACCGCACGGCGCACCGCCGGCTGGATCACCTCGATCACGGGGACGCTGTAGCGTTCCCGCGCGTCTCTGAGCATCGCCGCTGACGCCGTGTTGCACGCGATCACGAGCATCTTCACGCCCTGCTCGACCAGGTCATCGAGTACCTCGAGCGCGTAGCCGCGCACCGCCGCGATCTTCTTCGGACCGTACGGGGAATGCGCGAGGTCGCCGATGTAGAGAATCGACTCGTTCGGCAGTTGATCCTTCACGGCCCTGGCCACGGTCAAACCGCCAACGCCTGAGTCGAAGATCCCAATCGGTGCATCCGTCACGTCTGTCAACCCTACTAGGCTGGCCTGCGTGAACAGCTCTGCCCTTCTCACCGATCGCTATGAACTCACGATGGTGGATGCCGCCATGCAGAGCGGAACGGCCGATCGGCTGTGTCTGTTCGAGGCTTTCGCCCGCCGGCTGCCGAACGGCCGCCGCTACGGCATCGTGGCCGGAACCGGTCGCTTGTTGGAGCTGATCCAGGCTTTCCGCTTCGGGGATTCCGAACTCGACTGGCTGCGCGACAACGGCGTCGTGCGCCAGCCGACACTCGACTGGCTGGCCGACTACCGCTTCAACGGTGAGATCTGGGGCTACCAGGAGGGCGAGGCCTACTTCCCCGGATCTCCCCTGCTGACCGTCGAGTCGACCTTCGCCGAGGGCGTCATCCTCGAGACCCTCATCCTCAGCGTGCTGAACTACGACACCTCAGTGGCCAGCGCGGCCGCCCGCATGGTGTCCGTCGCGCTCGGCCGCCCCATCGCCGAGATGGGCTCCCGTCGCACGGGAGAGCAGTCGGCCGTCGCCGCCGCGCGGGCCGCGTACATCGCCGGCTTCGACGCCACGAGCAATCTGGAGGCCGGCCGCCGCTGGGGACTCCCGACGATGGGCACCGCCGCCCACGCCTTCACCCTGCTGCACGACAGCGAGGAAGAGGCGTTCCGCGCCCAGGTGGCCGCGTTCGGCGCCGGCACCACCCTCCTCGTCGACACCTATGACATCAAGACGGGCGTCGAACGCGCCGTCAGGGTCGCAGGCACCGATCTCGGCGCCGTGCGCATCGACTCCGGTGACCTGCCCACGGTCGTGGCCGCCGTACGCGACCAACTCGACAGCCTGGGCGCCGTGAACACGCGCATCACCGTGACGAGCGACCTCGACGAGCACACCATCGCCGGCCTCTCCGGCTCCCCCGTCGACGCATACGGGGTCGGCACCTCCGTCGTGACCGGGTCGGGCGCTCCGGCCGCAGGCATGGTCTACAAGCTCGTCGCCCACAAGGGTGACGCGCGCGGCGCCGACGCCGGTGACTGGATCCCTGTGGCCAAGGCCAGCGTGGCGAAGGTCAGCCTGGGCGGGCGCAAGCGCGCAGTCCGCCGGATCGACAGCACCCGCACAGCCAGGGAGGAGATCGTCGACGTGCAGGGAACCGGCGTCGACCTCCCGCTCGATCTGCCGAGCGACAGCCACCGGGAGCTGCTCGTGCACCTCGTGAACGGCGGCGTGCCGGACGAGCGTTTCCTCGGCCACGCCGGAACCGTGCTCGCTCGCGAACACCGCGCGGCCGTGATGCAGGAGCTGCCGATCGAGGCGTTCCGGCTGGGTCACGGTGAGCCCGTCATCCCCACCGTGTACCGCTAACGGTTGTACGCGGCGGCTACTCGGCCTTCATCTTCTCGTAGATCTCTTTGCAGCTCGGGCAGACCGGGAACTTCTCCGGGTCGCGGCCCGGCGTCCACTTCTTGCCACACAGGGCCTTGACCGGCTTGCCCGTCAGGGCCGACTGCAGGATCTTCTCTTTCTTGACGTAGTGCGAGAAGCGCTCGTGGTCACCGGGCTCGATGGCCTCCTGGTTGAGCAGCTCCTCGAGCTCACGGTCGAGAGTGGACGTTCCGCCGCCGGGCATTCCCGGGTCGGCGATGCTCGCGCGGAAGTGTTCAGACATGCCTCAAGAATAACGCGCCTGTGGGATGCCGCGGCCACCCGGCTCAGGCGCGGAGCGCCGCCGCCAGCAGTTCCGGCCCCCGCGCGTCGAAGGTGCGCGAGCCGACCCAGACGCCGACGATCAGCGCGATGACACCGACGCCGCAGCCAGCGATCAGCGAGGCGATGTGCCACTCCGGGTTGTCGGTGAAGCCGAGGAAGGCGAAGCCGACGGCAGGCAGACTGAGAATGACGGTGCCGAACAGGGTCAGCGACTGCACGAGGGCGGCGGCCGTTCCGGAGGACTGCGGCTGGGCGAACGGGCTGTCGCCCGGCTTTGTGACCGGGTACGGGAAGCGGGCGGAGGTGTAGCTGCCGAAGCCGAGACCGCCGAGGAACAGGCAGGTGCTGACGCCGAGCAACGCCGGCATGGCGCTCCAGTCCTTGCTCAGCAGCATGCTGACGCCCGTGCCGAGTCCGATCACGATGATCCCGAGCACGAGTGCAGGGGCGAGTCGCCCGATGCGATCCGCCGTTCCCTTCGTGCCCGATGCCACGTGCAGCCAGATCGCGGTGTTGTCGTATGCGGTGTCGTTGTGGATGGTCCAGCCGAGGAACAGGCTCATCACGGGAACAGGCAGCAGGGCGAGGTACTCGGCGCTGACGCCGCCGATGCTGAGTGAGAGCATCAGGATAACGGGCAGGACGGGGATCATCACGAGTGACACCCAGTAGCGGGCATCCCTCGTCCAGTAGGTGATGCTGCGGGCGGCGATCGCGCCGGTCGGGTTGTGCGGCAGCCGGTCGAACCAGCCGATGCCGTGGTACGCCTTGCTCGCGGCCTCGCGGCCGGGCGTCACCAGCATCTTGGCGACGAGCGCCTGCCAGCCCACCCAGAGCAGCCAGAGCGTTGCCGCGGCGATCAGCAGTTTGAGCAGTGAAGCGCCCCAGTCGCCGCTGCTGGCGTCGCCGGGCACGGCCCAGACTGCTCCGAGCGGGGTCCAGCTGAGTACTTCGGCCATCTGCGAGATCACGGCGGCGCCGTCCTTCTCCCAGTCGAGGTTGCTCAGCAGGATCACGACCGGTGAGATCATGACGAGGGCGAAGAGGCCGAGGATGCCGGTGAACTCCCTGGCACGCCGGGTGGCCAGCAGGAACGACGCGATCGACGTCGTCACCCGCGCCACCAGCACACAGCTGCCGAGCGCAAGCGCCGCGGCGAGCACGGCGAGCAGCGTCTCAGCGATTCCGCGAGACCACGTGACGACGAAACCGAGCAGCACGATTGCGAGCGTGACCGCCGGGATGCCGACGAGAGCGCTGAGGGCGAGACCGAGCGACAGCCGCCGGTTCGGCATCCCGAACAGTGCGAAGGCGCGCGGATCCATCGTGTCGTCGACACCGAAGATCAGCGGGACGATCAGGAATCCGAGCATCACGAGGGAGCCGCCGAGCACGATGAAGTCGCGGATCGCCTCCGTCTCGTTCACGAAGCGGAGGGCGATGAGGCCCGCCGTGAGGAACACGGCCAGACCGAGGCCGTAGAGCAGCCCGACGATCATGCCGACGAGTTGCCAGGGACTACGCCGGAACAGATTGCCCAGCAGTCGGAGTTTCAGTCCGAAAAACTGTGCAACCATTCCATCCCCTCCGCTGCCTTGCGTCCGCCGGCGAGCTCGACGAAGCGCTCTTCGAGCGTTGCCGCGCCGCGCACCTCGTCGAGGGTTCCAGATGCCAGCACCTGGCCGTGCACGATGATGGCGACACTGTCGCACACGCGCTCGATCAGGTCCATGCCGTGGCTGGAGAGCACGACGGTGCCTCCCGCTGCGACGTACTTCTGCAGGATCTCGGTCAGATTCGCCGCCGACACCGGGTCGACGGCCTCGAACGGCTCGTCGAGCACGAGCAGGCGCGGCGAGTGGATCATCGCGCAGGCCAGTGCGATCTTCTTCGTCATGCCGGCCGAGTAATCGGCGACGAGACGGTTGAGGGCGTCTTCGAGCCCGAATGCGGCGGCCAGGTCGGCCGAGCGCTCGCGCACCGTCGCGTTGTCGAGTCCACGCAGGATGCCGGAGTAGTAGAGGAGCTGCGCGCCGGTGAGCCGGTCGAAGAGGCGCAGCCGGTCTGGCAGCACGCCGATCGTGCGCTTGGCGGCAACCGGGTCGGCCCAGACGTCGATGCCGTGCACGCTGACGGTGCCGGAATCAGGGCGCAGGAGCCCGGTGACCATGGAGAGCGTCGTCGTCTTGCCTGCGCCGTTGGGGCCGACGATGCCGTAGAACGAGCCGGTGCGCACGCCGAGTTCGATCTGGTCGACGGCCGTCATCTCGCCGAAGTGCTTGCTCAGCGCACTGATCTGCAAGACGACGGGGGCATCGGCGGCGGGGGCGACAGCCGCTACGCGGCGGGTGCCCTTCTTCTTGGCTGGTGTCTTCGCACGCACCACGGGTGCGGCCGGGGCCGGGTCAGCCACGGCGGGCGCGGCGTCGACAGGCGGCGCTTCAACGACCGGCACCTGAGCGACCGGCGCTTCGGCAACCACGGCAACCGGCACCTCGGAGCCAGGGGCCTCGGCGACCGTAGCCTCGGATGCCGGTGCCTCAACCACGGGCGCCTCAACCACGGGTGTCTCAATCACGGGCGTCTCGGTCGCGGGGGCCTCAACAGGGGCGGCCGTTGCGGCAGTCTTCGCGGGGGCCTTCGCGGCGTTCTGCGTTGAACCGGTATCCGCGACGACGGTCTGGCCGTCGTCGACGATTTCGGCAGCGGTGGCGGCTGCCGCCTTCGCCTTCGCCGCGGTCGCCCTGGCGGCGCTCGCCTTGGCCGCGCTCGCTTTCTTGGCTGCGGCGGATGTGACGGCCGTCGTCCGTGCGGCCGTCGTCTTCGCCGCAGTCGTCTTGGCGGTCGTCTTTGTGGCGGTCGTCTTCACGGCGGTGGACTTGGCCGCCGTCGTCTTCGCCGCGGTGGTCTTGGCCGCAGGCGCCTTGGCCGCCGTCGTCGCCGCTGCGCTGGTCTTGGCCGCCGTCGTTCTGGCTGCCGCGGCCTTCGCCGGCGTGGCCGCCGTGCCAGCGGCGGGCTTCCTGGCCGCGGTCTCGGGTGAGGTGGTCGTGGCCGTCGTGGTCTTGGCGGTGCTGGTCTTGGCGGTGCTGGTCTTGGCGGTGCTGGCTTTCACTGAGGTGGACTTGGCGGCGCTCGTCTTCGCGGCACTCGTCGTGGCCGCGAGGGCCGCTGCGCTGCGCGGAGCACGCTTCCGGGGTGCAGCGGCACCCGGAGTCGATTCGCTCGGGACAGAGTCAGGGGCATCGTGCGGCAGAGAAGTCACTCAGCCAAGCTACCAAAGTCACCGGCTCCAGACCGGGCCCCGGCCGCCATCGGCGCGAATCCGAATCTGTGAAAGTGCCGAGCGCCGCATAACGAAGTGGATACAACCCGGCATCCGACAGAGACCCCCGAGAGGGTGTCACGATAGAATGACGTAGGCATAATGGCGTGCCTTAACGTAAACGTAAGGGTGAACCGGACGTGAATCTTGCGTAGAGGATTTGGCAATAGGGCCGCTTCTGCGCAGAACAAGATTTGCCGGTCCGCCCGAATTTCTTTGAGGAGCCCATCGTGACCACCCAGGTCGTAATTCTTGCCGCAGGCATGGGAAGCCGCCTCGGTCGCTCGCTGCCGAAGCCGCTCACCGAGCTGAGCGATGGCCGCACGATCATGCGCCAGCAGTTCGACAACATCGAGCACGCCTTCGGCACCGACGCCAAGGTCACCATCGTTGTCGGCTACAAGCTCGAGCACATCATCGAGGCGTTCCCCCAGGCGTCCTTCGTCTACAACGAAGAGTACGACCAGACCAACACCTCCAAGAGCCTTCTTCGCGCCCTGCAGGCCTCGCAACCGGGCGGCGTGCTCTGGATGAACGGTGACGTCGTCTTCGACCCGCGCATCCTCGACCGTGCCGCCGCGATGATCGCGCGCGACCAGAGCTTCGTCACGGTGAACACCTCCAAGGTCTCCGACGAAGAGGTCAAGTACACGACGAGCGCCGAGGGCTACATCAAGGAACTGTCCAAGACCGTCAAGGGCGGTCTCGGCGAGGCCGTCGGCATCAACTACATCTCGAGCGCCGACAAGGCCGTGTTCCAGCGCGAGCTCGTGAAGGTCGGCGACCAGGACTACTTCGAGCGTGGCCTCGAGGTCGCCATCGAGAAGTTCGGCCTGCTGGTCGAGCCGGTCGACATCTCCGACCTGTACGCGGTCGAGGTCGACTTCGCCGAAGACCTGGCCCGCGCCAACCTCTTCGTCTAAGTAGCAGCCATCACCCGCTGCGCGAATGAGCTTGCGCGAATCAACCCGCGCGCGCCCATACGATAGTGCCTGTGAGTTCAATCGCTGAAGAGCGCCCGCAGTGGACGCCGTTCGCACGCTACCGGCATGCGCTCTGGCTTCTCACGCGGCGCGATCTGAGGGTTCGGTACTCGACGTCGGTGCTCGGTTATGTCTGGTCGATCCTGGATCCGCTGGTCATGGCCGGCATCTACTGGTTCGTGTTCACGCAGGTGTTCCAGCGCCCGGTCGGCAGCGAACCGTACATCGTGTTCCTGCTCGCCGCGCTGCTGCCGTGGATGTGGTTCAACGGGGCGGTCTCTGACTCCACCCGTGCGTTCCTGCGCGAGGCGAAGCTCATCCGCTCCACCAAGATCCCGCGCACGATCTGGGTGAACCGGCTCGTGCTCTCCAAGGGCATCGAGTTCCTGGCATCCATTCCCGTGCTTGCCCTCTTCGTGACGTTCGCCTTCCTCGCCGGTGACACGGTCGACCTCAACGTCAATCTCCTGCTCTTCCCGATCGCGATCCTGTTGCAGACGGTGCTCACTGTCGGCATCGGCCTCATCGTCGCTCCGCTCGTCGTGTTCTTCCGCGACCTGGAGCGCGCGACCAAGCTGATCCTGCGCTTTCTGTTCTACGCATCGCCGATCATCTACGGCACCTCGAACCTGCCGGAGGAGCTGCATTTCTGGGCGGCATTCAACCCGCTCACGGGCATCTTCGGCCTGTACCGTTCCGGCTTCTTCCCCGGTGAGCTCGACTGGTTCGCCGTTGCCATCTCCGCGGTCATGTCAATCGCCTTCCTCGTGGTCGGCATCCTCATCTTCCGCCGCCTCGAGCGCTCCGTGCTGAAGGAGATCTGATGCCAGCTGCTGAGGTGGTGATGACGGTGCACGGTGCCGGCATCCGCTTTCGTCGCAATCGCCGCAGTCGCCGCAACTTCAAGGATCTCTTCGCCGGGCGCGACCGGCGCAGTCGGCCCGGCGAGTTCTGGGCGCTGCGCAATGTGACGATAGACGTTCACGCGGGCGAGGCGATCGGCGTTGTCGGGCGCAATGGTCAGGGCAAGTCGACACTGCTCAAGCTCGTCGCCGGCGTGATCCTGCCCGACGAGGGAACCGTCGACGTCAAGGGCGGCGTCGCCCCGCTGATCGAGATCACGGGCGGTTTCGTCGACGATCTCTCCGTGCGTGACAACGTCTACCTCACGGCCGGGCTGCACGGCATGACCAAGGCCATGATCGACGCCCGCTTCGACGAGATCATCGATTTCGCCGAGATCGGGGATTTCCTCGACACCCCGTACAAGCACCTGTCCAGCGGCATGAAGGTGCGCATCGCCTTCGCCGTGATCTCGCGACTCGAGGAGCCGATCATCCTCGTCGACGAGGTTCTCGCAGTCGGCGACAAGGCCTTCCGTGAGAAGTGCTACCGCCGGATCGAGGAACTGCTGACCGGTGGCCGCACGCTGTTCTTCGTCTCGCACAACGAGCGCGACCTCCGTCGTTTCTGCACGCGCGGGCTCTACCTCGACAAGGGCGCGCTCGTGCTGGACGCCCCGATCGCCGAGGTACTCGAGCGTTACAACGAGGATTACGGCGTCAAGTAGGGCCTTTCTCCCCCACACAGGGCGGCGGATTGCACGATTCTCCACAGCCGCTCGCTGCGCACGTGAGGATCCGTGCTTAGCGTCGGATGCCGCCGCTACCGTGCGAGCATGTTGAAGCCTGCGGCGCCCCTCGACTCCCCCAGCGACCCCGCCTACCGCGTGCCGTGGCGCCTGGACCGCCGCCGTGCGCCGCGCTTCGAACTGCGCAATGTGAGCGGCGAGCGTCTCATTGCCTTCACACTGGCTGTGCTCGGGCCCGGCACGCTGATCTGGGGATTGCCGACCGCCGTCGAGGCTGGCGCTGCCGTCCGCTTCACCCTGCACGCCGAGGATCCCGCGCGCGACACCGTCGTCGTCGTTCGCTGGTCGCGCCCAAACGGTGACGAGTACCTCTGGCGCGTGAGTTTCTAGCGCGACGTGCAGCGTCGCGAAGGCGGCAGCCCAGGCCCAAGGAAAGTCGCGCCTGTCGAACCCCCGCTGGTTGAGCCTGTCGCAACCATCACAAACCCGCCCCATTTCGTTGGTCGAGTAGCGCGACGCGTAGCGTCGCGAAAGGCGGCAGCCCCTCCCTCGGCAGACCCGGGAACCGTCACCGAT
>CAZZNX010000016.1:0-17153 GCA_964655795.1 uncultured Leifsonia sp.
TCACCGACTCGATGGCGAAGGCCATCGAGGAGACGACGAGGCGCCGCGAGAAGCAGGTCGCGTACAACCTCGCCAACGGCATCGACCCGCAGCCGCTGCGGAAGCGCATCGCCGACATCACCGACGTGCTGGCGCGCGAGGAGGCCGACACCGCAGAGCTCCTGGCCGGGCGAGAGGGCCGCAAGAAGTCGCCCGTGCCGAATCTGCGCCGCGAGGGCATCGCCTCGGCCGGCGGCAACGAGCTGGAATCGCTGATCGCCGACCTCAACGAGCAGATGCTGCAGGCGGCAGGGGAGCTCAAGTTCGAGCTGGCCGCCCGCCTCCGCGACGAACTCTCCGAGATCAAGCGGGAGCTCCGCCAGATGGAGAAGGCCGGCCACCTCGACTGAGTGTTCGCCGCGAGCGTGTAGAACGAGTCTTCGAATTCCCTGCTTTTCTCGTAGACTCGTCTGGTGTCAGTTTCTCGAGTCGAATCCACGTCCAAGCTGAGTGTTCGCGGCGCCCGCGTGCACAACCTCCACAATGTCGATCTGGAGATCCCGCGCGACTCGCTCGTGGTCTTCACCGGCCTCTCCGGCTCTGGGAAGTCCTCGCTGGCATTCGACACGATCTTCGCAGAGGGCCAGCGCCGCTACGTCGAGTCGCCCTCGGCATACGCCCGCCAGTTCCTCGGCCAGGTCGACCGGCCCGACGTCGACTTCATCGAGGGCCTGAGCCCCGCGGTCTCGATCGACCAGAAGTCGACGAACCGCAACCCGCGCTCCACCGTCGGCACGATCACCGAGATCTACGACTACATGCGCCTGCTCTGGGCCCGCGTCGGCGTTCCGCACTGCGCCGTCTGCGGCGAGAAGATCCAGCGCCAGACGGTGCAGCAGATCGCCGACCAGCTGATGGAACTGCCGGAGGGCACCAGATACCAGGTGCTGAGCCCCGTCGTCTCGCAGAAGAAGGGCGAGTTCGTCGACCTGTTCAAGGAGCTCGCCGCATCCGGCTACTCGCGTGCCATCGTCGATGGCGAGCAGATCCAGCTCTCCGAGCCGCCGACTCTGAAGAAGCAGATCAAGCACGACATCTCGGTCGTCGTCGACCGTCTCGTCGCCGCCGACGAGCTGCTCAGCCGCCTCACCGACTCCCTCGAGACGGCGCTGCGGCTGACCGACGGCCTCGTGCGCATCAACTTCGTCGACAAGGAGGGTGACGAGGCATGGCAGACCTTCTCCGAGAAGCTCTCCTGCCCGAACAACCACCCGATCCAGCTCACCGAGATCGAACCGCGCACCTTCTCGTTCAACGCGCCCTTCGGCGCCTGCCCGGAGTGTTCCGGCCTCGGTACGCGCATGTCGGTCGATGAGGACCTGCTGCTCGGCGACCCGGAGCTCAGCATCGCCGAGGGCGTCATCCTGCCGTGGACGACGCAGGGCAAGGGCCTGTTCAGCTACTACGAGAAGCTGCTCGAGGGCCTCGCCCGCGACCTCGACTTCGACCTCACGGCCCCGTGGCAGAAGCTGCCGGCCGATGTGCGCGCCGCCGTGATGAACGGTGACAACTTCGAGGTCAAGGTGAAGTGGAAGAACCGCTACGGCCGCGAGGTGAGCTACACCTCCGGCTTCGAGGGCGTCGTTCCCTACATCGAGCGGCAGTACGCCCAGGCGGAGACAGACAACCAGCGCGCCCGCTGGGCAGAGTACCTGCGCGAGGTTGCCTGCCAGGTCTGCAACGGCAAGCGCCTCAAGCCAGAGGTCCTCGCCGTGCACATCCACGGCGAATCCATCGCGGATGTCTGCGAGCTCAGCCTCAGCGATGCCCGCAGCTTCATGGACAAGCTCGAACTCACCGATCGCGAGCAGGCCATCGCGGCCCAGGTGCTGCGCGAGATCAAGCTGCGCCTGGACTTCCTGGTCAAGGTCGGCCTCAACTACCTGAACCTCGCCCGTGCCGCGGCGACGCTCTCCGGCGGTGAGGCGCAGCGCATCCGCCTGGCCACCCAGATCGGTTCCGGCCTGACCGGCGTGCTCTACGTGCTCGACGAGCCGAGCATCGGACTGCACCAACGCGACAACCGCCGCCTGATCGAGACGCTCGTCGCCCTCCGCGACCTCGGCAACACGCTGATCGTCGTCGAACACGACGAAGACACGATCCGCACCGCCGACTGGATCGTCGACATCGGACCTGGCGCCGGCGTCAACGGCGGCCGGGTCGTGCACTCCGGTTCCTACGACGCGCTGCTGGCCAACCCGGAGTCGCTCACGGGCGACTACCTGGCCGGCAGGCGTCAGATCGTCACGCCGCACACGCGTCGACCCATCGACCCGGAGCGACAGATCTCGGTCATCGGCGCCCAGGCGAACAACCTGCGCAAGGTGAGCGCCGACTTCCCGCTCGGCACCTTCACGGCCGTCACCGGAGTGAGTGGCTCCGGCAAGTCCTCGCTCGTCAACGACATCCTCTACCGGGTGCTCGCCAACAAGCTCAACGGCGCCCGCAAGCTGCCGGGCAAGCACACCAGGGTCACCGGGCTCGACCACCTCGACAAGGTGATCCACGTCGACCAGGCCCCGATCGGCCGCACGCCGCGCTCGAACCCCGCGACCTACACGGGTGTGTTCGACCGCATCCGCAACCTCTTCGCCGAGACGATCGAGGCGAAGACCCGCGGCTACCTGCCCGGCCGCTTCAGCTTCAACGTCAAGGGAGGGCGCTGCGAGGCGTGCTCAGGAGACGGCACCATCAAGATCGAGATGAACTTCCTGCCCGACGTCTACGTCGACTGCGAGGTCTGCCACGGTGCCCGCTACAACCGGGACACCCTGACCGTGCACTACAAGGGCAAGAACATCGCAGAGGTGCTGCAGATGCCGATCAGCGAGGCGGCCGAGTTCTTCGAACCGATCTCGGCGATCCACCGCTACCTGAAGACCCTCGTCGAGGTCGGCCTCGGCTACGTGACGCTCGGCCAGAGCGCGACGACGCTCTCCGGCGGTGAGGCGCAGCGTGTCAAGCTCGCCACCGAGCTGCAGAAGCGCTCCAACGGGCGCAGCGTCTACGTGCTCGACGAGCCGACGACGGGTCTGCACTTCGAGGACGTGCGCAAGCTCCTGATCGTGCTGAACAGCCTCGTCGACAAGGGCAACACCGTGATCGTCATCGAGCACAACCTCGACGTGATCAAAAGCGCGGACTGGGTTCTCGACCTCGGGCCGGAGGGCGGCTCCGGCGGCGGCAAGGTCATCGCAACGGGCACGCCGGAGCAGGTGGCCGCGAACAAGAAGAGCCACACCGGTGTGTTCCTGAAGGAAGTCCTCGCGGCGGATGCTGCGTCTGTGAATCGCGCGACAGCGGCGATCGCAGGCTGAGCGGCGCCGTAGGGATCATCGATGGCGAATGTGCTGAGTTACCGGCCGAAGACGGGGGAGATCCCGACCGAGCCGGGGGTCTACCGCTTCCGGGACCAGAATTCGCGGGTGCTCTACGTCGGCAAGGCGAAGAACCTGCGCGCGCGCCTCAGCAACTACTTCGCGCCGTTGGAGAGCCTGCACGAGCGCACCAGGCGCATGGTCACGACGGCGACGAGCGTGGAATGGACGGTCGTCGGCAGCGAGGTCGAGGCGCTGCAGCTCGAGTTCACCTGGATCAAGGAATTCGACCCGCCGTTCAACGTCATGTTCAAGGACGACAAGTCCTACCCCTACCTCGCCGTCACCCTGGCAGAGGAGGCGCCGCGTGCCCTGGTCACGCGCACGACGGGCATCAAGGGCGCCAGGTACTTCGGCCCGTACCCCAAGGTGTGGGCCGTCTACGACACCATCGAGCTGATGCTCAAGGCCTTCCCCATCCGCACGTGCAAGGACTCCGACTACAAGCGCGCCATGCAGTCGGGCAAGCCCTGCTTCGCCGGGCAGATCGGCCGCTGCTTCGGCCCGTGCTCCGGGCTGGTCAGCATCGAGGAGCACCGCGAGATCGTCAAACGCTTCGTCAGCTTCATGGGCAGCCAGGACCGCAAGCTGATCAACGAGCTCACCCAGGAGATGAAGGCGGCATCCGCTGAGCTGAACTTCGAGCTCGCGGCGAAGAGACGCGACCAGGTCGCCGCGCTCGAGGCGGTGCTCGAGAAGAGCGCCGTCGTGCTGCGCGACTCGGTCGACATCGACCTCTTCGGCATCGTCCACGATGAACTCGCGGCGGCCGTGCAGCAATTCGTCGTGCGCGGCGGCCGCATCCGCGGTGTGCGCGGCTGGGTCGTCGACAAGGGCCTCGACGCCTCGATGGGTGAACTCGTCGACTCGATCGTGCAGACCGTGTACAACGAGAACAACCCACCGCCCCGGGAGATCGTCGTCCCCGAGCTGCCGGATGATGCCGCAGCCCTCGAGGAGTGGCTGCGGGGGATCGCCGGTGTCAAGGTGCAGGTGCGCGCGGCACAGCGCGGGGAGAAGGCGGCGCTGCTGGCGACGGCGACGCAGAACGCCGCCCACTCGCTGATGCTCTACAAGACCCGGCGCAGCTCGGACTTCACCGCTCGCTCCAAGGCCCTCGAAGACATCCAGGAAGCCCTCGGGATGACGGAGGCGCCGCTGCGCATGGAGTGCTACGACGTGTCGCACCTCGGCGGGACCAACATCGTCGCGAGCATGGTCGTGTTCGAGGACGGGCTGCCGCGCAAGGATCAGTACCGGCGCTTCAACATCCCCGAATCGACCGATGACACCGATTCGATCTATCGCACGCTCACCCGGCGCTTGGCACATCTGCGCGAGGAGGCCGACGCGCCTGCCGCCGACCCCGCCGCCGACCCCGCAGCCGACCCCGCCGCCGTGGAGGGCGCGGGGGAGAAGCGCCGCAAGTTCAGCTACCCGCCGAACCTGCTCATCGTCGACGGTGGGCAACCGCAGGTGGAGGCTGCCGCGCGCGCGATGCGGGAGTCTGGCGTGCAGGGGATCCAGCTCTGCGGCATCGCCAAGCGGCTGGAGGAGATCTGGCTGCCCGACTCCGATTACCCGGTGATCCTGCCGCGCAACAGCGATGCGTTGTTCCTGTTCCAGCGCATCCGTGATGAGGCGCACCGTTTCGCGATCACCCATCAGCGGGCGAGCCGCAAGCGGGACATCAACTCGGTGCTCGGCGAGATTCCCGGTCTCGGCCCGGCCAGGGTCGCCGTGCTGCTGAAGCATTTCGGCTCTGTTTCGCAGCTGAAACAGGCCAGCCCGGAGGCGATTGCGGAGGTTCGCGGCGTCGGCCCGGCACTCGCACAGGCGATCCACCAGCACTTGCGTGCCTGAAGCGCTCGGCGCTCGGTAGGCTAGAGTCCCACCAGTTCTTCTAGCGAAGGTGAGAATCTGCCATGGCGGATGCCCGGCAGCACGAGATGCTGATCGTCACGGGAATGTCCGGAGCCGGTCGTTCGACCGTAGCGAACGCTCTTGAAGACCTCGGTTGGTACGTTGTCGACAACCTCCCCCCGCAGATGCTGCGCCCCTTCGTGGATCTCGCCGGCCGTGCCGGATCGAGTCTGCCCAAGATCGCGGCGGTCGTCGACATCCGCGGTGGCGACTTCTTCTCGGAGCTGCAGGAGATCATCCAGGCGCTCCGCGCCGGTGGGACCGAACTGCGCGTCGTCTTCCTCGACGCCTCAGACGATGTGCTGGTGCGCCGGTTCGAGTCGGTGCGCCGACCCCACCCGCTGCAGGGCGACGGCACGCTCCTCGACGGCATCGCGGCCGAGCGGGCGCGGATCGCGGCGATCCGCGGCGCCAGCGACATCCTCATCGACACCACCGAACTGAACATCCACCAGCTGGCAACCGCCACGCGCGAGCGCTTCTCCGAACAGGATGTCGCCGGCGTGAGCGTGACCCTGCTGAGCTTCGGTTTCAAGTACGGGGTGCCGACGGATGCCGACATGGTCGCCGACGCCCGCTTCCTCCCCAACCCGTTCTGGGTCCCCGAATTGCGCCAGCACACCGGTCTCGACGGCGATGTCGCCGGCTACGTGCTCGGCCAGCCGGGTGCCCACGAATTCCTCGAACGCTACGCAGCCGCACTCGAGCCCGTGCTCGCCGGCTACCAGCGCGAGAATAAACGTCACGTCACGATCGCCGTCGGTTGCACCGGCGGCAAGCACCGCTCCGTCGCCATGGTGAAGGAGCTGTCGACATTGATCGGCACCCTTCCCCGGGTGGCAGTGAGCGTGAGGCATCGGGACCTCGGACGCGAATAGGCAGCCGCACCCGGCTGCCTGTCCACGCCTTTTGGCACTGCAAAGAATGGAAACACGATTGGCTCTCACCGCCGACGTTAAAGAAGAACTCTCCCGGGTCGAGGTCGCGAAGACCACGGTTCGGGCAGCCGAGCTCGCGACGATCCTGCGCTTCTCCGGGGGTCTGCACATGATCTCCGGCCGCATCGCCGTCGAATCCGAGCTCGACTCGACCGTGCTCGCGCGCCGCGTGCGCAAGGACCTCGCCGAACTCTACGGCGTTCGCAGCGATGTCTCGGTGATCGCGGCCTCCGGGCTCCGCCGCACCAACAACTACCTCGTCCGCGTGCTGGAGGGGGGCGAGACCCTCGCCCGTCAGACCGGCCTGCTCGACGCCCGCCGTCGACCGATCCGTGGACTGCCCAACCGCCTCACCACCGGTTCCCGTGAGGAGATCGCCGCCGTCTGGCGTGGAGCATTCCTCGCCGCGGGCACGCTGACCGATCCTGGCCGCTCCGCGGCGCTGGAGATCACCTGCCCGGGCAACGAGGCTGCCATGGCTCTGGTGGGCGCCGCCGGCCGCCTCGGAATCGCCGCGAAGGCCCGCGAGGTCCGCGGTGTCCACCGCGTTGTGATCCGCGACGGTGACGCCATCAGCGCGATGCTCGTGCACATGGGTGCTGAGCAGACCGTGCGCAACTGGGAAGAGCTGCGTCAGCGCCGTGAGGTGCGGGCCACCGCGAACCGTCTGGTCAACTTCGATGACGCGAACCTGCGCCGCAGCGCGCAGGCCGCCGTCGCCGCATGCGCCAGGGTCGAACGCGCCATGGAGATCCTCGGCGCCGACATCCCTGAGCACCTGAAGTACGCGGGGGAGCTGCGTCTGCGCTTCCGCGACTCCAGCCTCGACGAGCTCGGGCACCACGCAGAGCCGCCGATGACCAAGGACGCCGTGGCCGGCCGCATCCGCCGGCTGCTCGCGATGGCCGACAAGAAGGCCGCGGATCTCGGCATCCCGGGAACCGACGCCAACCTTCCCGCCGACCTCGACGACGTCTGATCCACAGGCGCGGAACAGTACCGGCGGCCCCGTGGTTGCCATCAGTAGACTGAAAATGTCGCAATCGGTCGCGAATCTCGCGGTCACGAAAGAGGAGAAAATCAATGGCTGAATACACGCTGCCTGAGCTCGCCTACGACTACTCGGCACTCGAGCCGAGCATCAGCGGTGCGATCATGGAGTTGCACCACGGCAAGCACCACCAGGCGTACGTGACCGGTGCGAACACGGCGCTCGCCCAGCTCGCCGAGGCTCGTGACAACGGCAACCTCGCCAACGTCAACAAGCTGCAGAAGGATCTCGCCTTCAATCTCGGCGGCCACGTCAACCACTCGATCTTCTGGACCAACATGTCGCCGAACGGTGGCGACAAGCCGGTCGGCGAGCTCGCTGCCGCCATCGACGACTTCTTCGGTTCCTTCGAGAAGTTCCAGGCGCACTTCACCGCGACCGCTCTCGGCGTGCAGGGCTCCGGTTGGTCGGTTCTGGCCTGGGACTCGATCGGCCAGCAGCTGATCATCCAGCAGTTCTTCGACCAGCAGGCCAACTTCGCCGTCGGCACGGTTCCGCTCCTCATGCTCGATGTCTGGGAGCACGCCTACTACCTCGACTACCGCAATGTCCGGGCCGACTACGTCAAGGCCTTCTGGAACATCGTCGACTGGTCCAATGTGCAGGCACGCTTCGAGGCCGCGCGCGTAAAGACCAACGGCCTGCTGATACTGTCATAGCGGATGGTGTCCCCGGACGCCGTCCGGGGACACCGTCGTCTCATTCTTGTTTCGTCCATCCCACGCGCTTCGCGCCTCAGTAACAGGAGTACTTTCGTGACCGTAAAGATCGGTATCAACGGATTCGGCCGTATTGGCCGCAACTACTTCCGCGCCGCCCTCGCCAAGGGCAGCGACATTGAGATTGTTGCGGTCAATGACCTCACCGATCCCAAGACCCTGGCTCACCTGCTCAAGTACGACTCTGTCGCCGGGCGCCTCGACGCCACCGTCGAACTCCAGGGCGACAGCATCGTCGTCAACGGCAAGGCCATCAAGGTTCTCGCCGAGCGCGACCCGTCCAACCTCCCCTGGGGCGAGCTGGGCGTTGACATCGTCATCGAGTCCACCGGTTTCTTCACCAAGGCCGAGCTTGCACGCAAGCACATCGAGGCCGGCGCCAAGAAGGTTCTCGTCTCCGCTCCCGCCACCGGCGAGAACGTCGCGACCATCGTTCTCGGTGTCAACGAGCAGAGCTACGACGCAGCCATCCACGACGTCATCTCCAACGCGTCCTGCACCACCAACTGCCTCGCGCCGCTGGCTCAGGTCTTCCTCGACAACTTCGGCATCGAGCGTGGCCTGATGACCACCGTTCACGCGTACACGGCCGACCAGAACCTGCAGGACGGCCCGCACAGCGACCTCCGCCGCGCCCGTGCAGCAGCCGTCAACATCGTTCCGACCTCCACCGGTGCTGCCAAGGCCCTCGGCCTCGTCATCCCCGAGCTCGTCGGCAAGCTCGACGGCTACGCGCTGCGTGTACCGATCCCCACCGGCTCCATCACCGACCTGACGGTCACCGCTTCGCGCCCCGTCACCGTCGAAGAGGTCAACGCCGCGTACAAGGCTGCAGCAGAGGGCCCCCTCAAGGGCATCCTCAGCTACACCGAGGACCCGATCGTCTCCAGCGACATCGTCGGCGACCCGCACTCCTCGATCTTCGACGCCGGCCTCACCAAGGTGATCGGCGACCAGGTCAAGGTTGCTTCGTGGTACGACAACGAGTGGGGTTACTCCAACCGTCTGGTTGACCTCACCGTGTTCGTCTCCGAGACTCTCTAAGCGGGTAGGGCGTGACGCTGCGCACGATTGATTCCCTCGGGCCACTCGCAGGCAAGCACGTCATCGTGCGCTGCGACCTGAACGTTCCGCTGAAGGACGGCCAGATCACAGATGACGGTCGTGTGCGAGCGTCTCTGCCCACCCTCAACGCTCTGCTCTCGCAGGGTGCCCGCGTGAGCGTCGTCTCACACCTCGGGCGCCCTGAGGGTGCACCGGATGAGCGCTACAGCCTCGCTCCCGTCGCCCGCCGTCTCGGCGAGCTGCTGGGCAAGCCTGTCGCCTTCGCCACCGACACCGTCGGTGCCTCGGCACAGGCGGCTGTCGCCGCCCTCGCTGACGGCGAGATCGCCGTCCTCGAGAACCTGCGTTTCAATGCAGGCGAGACCTCCAAGGTCACAGAGGAGCGGGCGGCCTTCGCGGCCGAACTCGCCGCCTTCGGTGACGCCCTCGTCTCCGACGGCTTCGGTGTCGTTCACCGCAAGCAGGCGAGCGTCTACGAGCTGGCCGAGTTGCTTCCGAGCGCTGCCGGCCTGCTGATCGCCGCAGAGCTTGATGTGCTCGACCGTCTGACCGAGAACCCTGAGCGGCCGTACGCCGTCGTCCTCGGCGGGTCCAAGGTCTCCGACAAGCTCGGCGTGATCGGCCACCTGTTGCCGCGCGTCGACTCGCTGCTCATCGGCGGCGGCATGCTCTTCACCTTCCTCGCCGCCCTCGGCTACAAGGTCGGCTCCAGCCTGCTCGAGGTCGACCAGATCGACACCGTCAAGGGCTACCTCGCCGAGGCGGAGCGCCTGGGCGTCGAGATCGTCCTGCCGACGGATGTCGTGGTCGCCTCGAAGTTCGGCGCAGACGCCGAGGTTCTCGTGCGCCCGGCCGACGCCATCGAAGACACCCCATTCGGTGCATCCGGACTCGGACTCGACATCGGACCGGACACCGCGGCGCGCTTCGCCGAGGTCATCCGCGCCTCGACGACCGTGTTCTGGAACGGCCCGATGGGCGTCTTCGAGCTCGCCCCCTTCGCAGCAGGTACCCGTACCGTTGCTGAGGCTCTCACCGAGGTCACCGGCCTCAGCGTCGTCGGCGGTGGCGACTCAGCCGCAGCCGTGCGCGCACTCGATTTCAACGATGACCAGTTTGGTCACATTTCGACCGGTGGAGGTGCCAGCCTCGAGTTCCTCGAAGGCAAGCGACTTCCCGGTCTGGAGGTACTCGGATGGTAGTGAACAGAACCCCCCTTATCGCAGGCAACTGGAAGATGAACCTGGACCACCTCCAGGCGATCGCTTTCGTTCAGAAGCTGGCCTGGAACCTGACGGAGGCCAAGCACGACTTCGGCGCCGTCGAGGTTGCCGTGTTCCCGCCGTTCACCGATCTGCGCAGCGTGCAGACGCTGGTCTCGGCCGACAAGCTCCCGCTCGCCTTCGGCGCGCAGGACGTTTCAGAGCACGTTTCCGGTGCATACACCGGTGAGATCTCGGCAGCGTTCCTCGCCCAGCTCGAGTGCCGCTACGTGATCATCGGCCACTCCGAGCGGCGCACGCTGCACGGTGAGACCGACGAGCAGGTCGCGGCCAAGGTCGCTGCCGCTCTGGCACACGACATCGCCCCGATCATCTGCGTCGGCGAGACGGCGGAAGACCTGGAGAAGCACGGCCCGAGCGCCGTGCCCGTCGCCCAGCTGCGCGCGGCACTCGCCGGCGTGAGCGGTGCGGCCGACCTGGTCGTCGCCTACGAGCCCGTGTGGGCCATCGGCTCCGGCCAGGCCGCAACGCCGGAGCAGGCCGAACAGGTCGCAGCAGCGCTCCGCGCGGTGCTCGTCGAGCTGCTCGGCGATGATGTCGCCGCGAAGACCCGCATCCTCTACGGCGGTTCGGTCAAGTCGGGCAACATCGCCGGTTTCATGCGCGAGCCCAACGTCGACGGCGCACTCGTCGGCGGTGCGAGCCTCGACATCAACGAGTTCGCCAGCATCAGCCGCTTCAAGCAGCACGTCGGTCTCTAGGCCGAAACGGTCGGAACGACAACGGCCTCGGCGCGGCATCCGGTGACGGGTGCCGCGCCGGGCTATAATTGTCTGTGGTCTTGGCGCAGCGTCCCTGCTTCGCATTGTGAAAGGTTTCTCGTGGAAATTCTCCAGGTAGTAATGCAGGTCATTCTCGGTTTGACGAGCCTGCTGCTGACCATGCTGATCTTGCTGCACAAGGGCCGCGGCGGCGGCCTCTCCGACATGTTCGGTGGAGGCATGACCAGCGCCCTCGGTGCATCGGGTGTTGCGGAGCGCAACCTCAACCGGATCACGGTCATCCTCGCGCTCGTCTGGGTCTCGAGCATCATCGTGCTCGGCCTCATCACCAAGTTCGACACCGGGCTCTAACGTCGACACTCGGCTCTACCACGGCGCCGCCCCTGCGGCACCATCACACAGCATCATTTCTTAGCTCCATTCAACACAGCAGCGGAGGCAGCCATGGCATCGGGTGGCAGTGCAATTCGGGGATCGCGCGTCGGCGCCGGCCCCATGGGCGAACAGGACCGCGGCTACCACGCGGACCGCGTGGCCGTTTCATACTGGGATGCTCTCGGCAACGAGACCATCCGCTATTTCTCGGCGATCCTGCCCGATGAAGAGATCCCGCTGACGATCGACTCTCCGCAGTCCGGTCTCCCGGCCGGCCGCGACAAGGAGAACCCTCCGTCGCTCGCGAAGCTCGAGCCGTACAAGACGCACCTCGCATACGTGAAGGAGCGTCGCACTGAGGAAGAGGCTGAGCAGCTCCTCGAAGAGGCGCTTGAGCAGCTCCGTGTGCGCCGCGGTAAGGTCTCCAGCACCAACTAGCCAGCAACACATGGTTTGTACAACAGAAAAGCCCCAGCCGATCCGGCTGGGGCTTTTCTGCTGTGTCGCTCAGTAGGACGGAGCGATGAGTGACTCGGGAACCTCGGCCGCCGCGTCGCGGTCGATGAAGAAGACCGTGCGCTTGCGCCCCTTGATCCCACCGGCCGGAACCTCGTCACGACTCGCGCCCGCCAAGGCCAGGCCGAGGGCGGGGGCCTTGTCGGATCCGGCGAGAACCATCCAGATGCGGTCGGAGTGGTTGAGCACCGGGCGCGTCAGGCTGAGGCGCTCCGCAGGCGGCTTGGGCGAGTTGCGCACGGCGATCACCGAGCGGTCGTTCACCTGGATGCCGGAGCGGTGCGGGAACAGTGAAGCGACGTGCCCGTCCGGCCCGACACCGAGGAAGGTGATGTCGAGGCGCGGGAGCTCTGATCCCTCGTCGGCGTGGGCGGCGAGCTCAGCCGCGTAGGCATCAGCAGCCTCGTCCAGGTCGAGGGAGCCGTTGGAGGCCGGGAAGCGGTGGATGTTCTCGGCCGGGATGTCGATGTGGCTGAGCAGCGCGTCGAAGGCCTGCTGGTCGTTGCGCTCCGGATCGCCGGCAGGGAGCCAACGCTCGTCGCCCCACCAGAAGTGGATGCGCGACCAGTCGAGCGTGTCGCGCGCGCTGGACTCGTTGACGGCGGAGAGCACGCCGGATCCCATCGAGCCGCCCGTCAGCACGATGTTCGCGCTGCCGAGGTCGTCGAGGATGTCGAGCGTCTTCGTGATGAAGCGAGCGGCGACAGAACCGGCGAGTGCCTGCTTGTCTGGATGCACGAGCACCCTGCGTTCATTGGTCATGCGTCGCTTCCCGTCGTGATCGGCTGTGATGCACCGAGTCTAGCGAGGGCAACCGTGATGACCTGGCCGTAGGGCTCGTCGGGGTCTAGGCGGCGCAGTTCGTCGGCCAGGCAGTCGCGCAGATTGCGACGCGGCAGGGCGAGGCTGTGCGTCGGCTGCTCCGGCTGGGTCAGCACGGCGACACCGGCGACGGAGCGGGTGAGGTCGATCGCACCCGTCGAGCGCTCCATGCGCACGCTGTGGATGCCGTGCGACGTCGCACCGGGGGTCAGAACGTACTCGGTCGGCGCCTCGAGCGCCGAGTGCAGCCAGGCACTCAGCAGAGTCGTCGACGGCGAGTCGTCGCTGCCCTCGACGTGCACAGAGGTGACGGGGGAGTAGGGCGGCTGGTCGAGCACGGCGGCGAGCTGGGCACGCCAGAGCGTCAGGCGTGTCCATGCGAAGTCGATGTCGCCCGGCATGTAGTTCTCGGCGAGTTGCGCGAGCGCCGCCTGCGGGTTCGGCTGCGCCGAGGCATCCGTGATGCGACGGTGCGCGATACGGCCGAGCGGGGCGTGACCGGGTACGGCGGGAGCGGTTCCCGGCCACCAGGTCACGACAGGGGCGTCCGGCAGCAGCAGACCCATGACGAGACTCTGCTCGTCGCTGGCTGCTTCGCCGCTGGCGCGGAGGATGATGACCTCGCTGGCGCCCGCGTCGCCGCCGACACGGATCTCGGCGTCGAGGCGGGCCTCGAGAGCTGAGTCTGCGTTGGCGCACACGACGAGAACCCGCATCGGGTGCTCACGCGACGCGTCGTTCGCGGCCTCGATGGCCACCTCTTCCGAGCCGGTGGATGCCGAGATAATCAGCGTCAGCACGCGACCGAGGGCGACGACGCCGTTCTCCTCGCGCATCTTGACGAGGGCCTTGGAGACCTGGCTGATGGTGGTGTTGGGCAGATCGATGATCATGGACGCCTCCAGACACGGCCGTCGCGGGCCAGAAGTTCATCGGCCGAGCTGGGACCCCAGCTGCCGGGGCTGTACTGTTCCGGTTGGCCCTGGGTCTCCCAGAACTCCTCGATCGGGTCGAGGATCTTCCAGGAGAGCTCGACCTCCTCGTGCCGGGGGAAGAGGGGCGGGTCACCGAGGAGCACATCGAGGATGAGCCGCTCATACGCTTCAGGACTCGCCTCGGTGAAGGCGTGGCCGTAGCCGAAGTCCATGGTGACGTCGCGCACCTGCATGCCGGCACCGGGAACCTTGGAGCCGAAGCGGATCGTGACACCCTCGTCGGGCTGAACGCGGATCACGAGGGCGTTCTGGCCGAGCTCGGAGGTCTGGCTGTCGGCGAAGAGCTGCTGCGGGGCACGCTTGAACACGACGGCGATCTCGGTCACCCGACGGCCGAGGCGCTTGCCTGCCCGCAGGTAGAACGGGACGCCGGCCCAGCGGCGCGTGCCGATGGTCAGCTTCATCGCCGCGTAGGTCTCCGTCAGCGACTCCGGGTTCATTCCGTCTTCGTCGAGGAAGCCGAGAACCTTCTCTCCACCCTGCCAACCGCCGCCGTACTGGCCCCTGGCCGTTCCGGCTCCGAGGTCCTCCGGCAGACGGACGGCAGCGAGCACCTTCTCCTTCTCGGCGCGGAGCGCGGAGGCGTCGAAGGAGATCGGCTCCTCCATCGCGGTGAGGGCGAGCAGCTGCAGCAGGTGGTTCTGGATGACGTCGCGGGCTGCGCCGATCCCGTCGTAGTAGCCGGCACGCCCGCCCACGCCGATGTCCTCGGCCATGGTGATCTGCACGTGGTCGACGTAGTTGGCATTCCAGATCGGCTCGTAGAGCTGATTGGCGAAGCGGAGCGCCAGGATGTTCTGGACGGTCTCCTTGCCGAGGTAGTGGTCGATGCGGAACACCGAGTCGGCCGGGAAGACCGACTCGACGACGGCGTTCAGTTCGCGAGCTGTCTTCAGATCGCTGCCGAAGGGCTTCTCGATCACGACGCGACGCCAGGCGCCGTCCTTGCCGGCCGCAAGGCCGGACTTGCTCAACTGTTCGGTGACCTGGGGGAACGCCTTCGGCGGGATCGAGAGGTAGAACGCATGGTTACCCATGGTTCCACGCTCTCGATCCAGCTCGTCGATCGTCTCCTTGAGCTGCGCGAACGCATTCTCATCATCGAAGGTGCCAGGAACGAAACGGATTCCCTGCGCCAGCTGCTGCCAGACTTCCTCGCGGAACTCGGTGCGCGCATACTGCTTGACCGCATCGTGCACGACCTGCATGAAGTCCTGATCGGCCCAGTCGCGTCTGGCGAAGCCGACGAGACCGAAGCCGGGCGGCAGCAGACCGCGGTTCGCCAGGTCGTAGACGGCCGGCATCAGCTTCTTACGGGACAGGTCGCCTGTCACGCCGAAGATGATGAGCCCGCTCGGACCGGCGATCCGGTTCAAGCGGTAGTCGGCCGACGACCGCAGTGGATTTGAATCCGCGGTGATGTTCACCGGTGCCATGAAGCTCCTCGAAGAGATGAGATGGAGTGCTCGCGGTTAGCGGGCGGCGTCGAACAGGGTGCTCACGTTTGCCACGGCATCCGTCAGCGTGAGAGTGAGGACAGGGCGTCCGTGGGCCGCCAGCACGCTGGCATCTCCACTGGCCTGGGCCTGGATGAGCTCACCGAAGGTGAACGGGCTCTCGGGGATCGCGAGGTCCTCTGCCGGGGTGGCGAGGATCTGCAGGAAGGCGCCGACTGCCGGACCGCCCTTGTGGAACTGACCGGTCGAGTGCAGGAAGCGGGGTCCCCAGCCGAAGGTGACCGGGCGTCCGCTGCGTTCGGCGAGGATCGCGCGGAGCTCGGCGAGCTGCGGCAGCGCCAGACGGTCGACGTATGCCTGAATCGAGATGTAACCGTCCTCCGGCACCTCCTCGATCAGCACGTCGATCGCGGACTGCAGGTCGCTGGCCGCTCCGATGACCTCCGGAGTGCCCCGTACCTCGATGCCCTCGGAGACGAAGGCGGCAGGAGCGGGCTCCGGGCGTGCGTCCAAAAGGCCACGGGTGGCGATCTTCGCCGACTCGACGTCGGGCTGGTCGAAGGGGTTGATGCCGAGCAGGCGACCCGCGACGACAGTCGCGTACTCCCACACGAGGAACTGCGCGCCGAGCGTTCCGCTCACGCGCACCTCGTTGGCGTCGCCGCCGGGGAAGAGCTCGTGACCGGCCTCGTCGACCAGGCGAACCAGCAGGACGTCATCGAGCCCAGCCGTGATCTCCGGTGCACCATCATCGAGGACGACGGGAAGCAGGCCGGTGCCGAGCTTGCCCGTCGACTCCGCGATCAGCTGCTCGACCCAGTCGGGCAGGCCGACGATGTGCGTTCCGTCCGCCAGCAGACCGAGCTTGTCGCGCAGCGGCGACGTTCCGGCGATCGCGGCACCCAGGATGAGGCCGGGGTTCTCCGCGGTGTCGACGGCGAGGGGGAGCGAGATCGCCTCCGCCTCGTCGAGGAGCTGCGCGATGTCGACGCCGGCGAGACCGGACGGCACGAGGCCGAACGCGGTCAGCGCCGAGTAGCGGCCACCGACGTTCGGGTCCGCGTTGAACACGCGGTAACCGGCGGCCCGGGCCGAGACGTCCAGCGGCGAACCGGGGTCGGTGACCACGATGACGCGCGTGACGGGGTCGATGCCGGCATCCGTGAACGCCTTCTCGAAGACACGGCGCTGGCTGGCGGTCTCAACGGTCGAACCCGACTTCGACGAGACGACGATGGCCGTCTCGCTGAGACGGTCGTTCAGGGCCGCGAGGACCTGGCCGGGATCGGTGGAGTCCAACACGGTGAGCTCGACGCCCATCGTCCTGGTGATGACCTCTGGGGCCAGCGAGGAGCCGCCCATGCCCGCGAGGGCGATGTGGCTGACACCCTGGGCGCGCAGCTCGTCACGCAGTGCGACGATCTCGGGGACGAGGGGGCGCGAGATCGCGACCGACTCCGTCCAGCCGAGGCGGATCGCCGACTCGGCCTCGGCGTCCGGGCCCCACAGCGTCGGGTTCAACGCGGTGATGCCGGACGCGACCTCGTCGGCGACGAGGGCGCCGAGGTGGCGGCGCACAGCATCCGCTGCCGCGCCGCTCACCGCGATGCTGATGGTCACTTAGCTGCCTCGAGGGCGACCTTGACCGTCTCGAGCAGTTCGCCCCACGAGATGATGAACTTGGAGACGCCCTCGGACTCGAGCACCTCGGTGACGTCGTCGTACGAGACGCCGAGCGCGGCGAGTGCGTCGAGAACGGACTGTGCGTCGGCGTAGGAGCCGGTGACGGTGTCGCCGGTGATGACGCCGTGGTCGAACGTCGCCTCCATCGTCTTCTCCGGCATCGTGTTGACGACGTTCGCGGCAAC
>CAZZNX010000016.1:17163-27973 GCA_964655795.1 uncultured Leifsonia sp.
AGCGTGTCGGGCAGGCTCGGGTCCTTGACACCGGTCGAGGCCCAGAGCGGGCGCTGCGCGTTGGCGCCTGCGGCGAGCAGTGCTGCCGCACGCTCGGTCTCGAAGGCCTTGATGAAGACGTCGTAGGCGAGCTGCGCGTTGGCGACGCCGGCCTTGCTCTTCAGCGCGATGGCCTCGTCGCTGCCGATCGCGTCGAGACGGTTGTTGATCTCGGTGTCGACACGCGACACGAAGAACGAGGCAACCGAGTGGATGGTGGAGAGGTCGTGGCCGTTGGCCTGTGCCTTCTCGAGTCCGGCGATGTAGGCGTCGATGACCTGCTGGTGACGGGCCAGGCTGAAGATGAGGGTCACGTTGACGCTGATGCCTGCGGCGATCGTCTCGGTGATGGCCTCGAGGCCGGCGATGGTCGCGGGGATCTTGATCATCGCGTTGGGGCGGTTGACCTTGGCCCAGAGCTGCTTGGCCTGGGCGATGGTGCCTGCCGCGTCGTGCGCAAGGCCGGGCTCGACCTCGATCGACACGCGGCCGTCGACACCGTTGCTGGCGTCGTAGACCGGGCGGAAGATGTCGCTGGCGTCGGCGACGTCGCGCGTGGTGATCTCGAAGACCGCCTCGTCGACGCTGGCACCGGATGCCGCGAGCTCTGCGACCTGCGCCTCGTAGGCGTGGCCATTCGCCAGCGCGCCGGCGAAGATCGTCGGGTTCGTGGTGACGCCGACGACGTTCTTCTCGTTGATCAGCTTCTGCAGGCCACCGGAGACGATGCGCTCACGCGAGAGGTCGTCGAGCCAGATGCTGACGCCGGCCGCGGACAGCTGGGCGAGGGGTGTTGCTTCAGTCATTGTGTTCAATACTCCTTAGCGCGGCTTACGCCGACGCGATCGATTCCTTGGCGGCGGCAACGACGGCTTCGGTCGTGATGCCGAACTTGGTGAAGAGTGTCTGGTAGTCGGCCGATGCACCGTAGTGCTCGATCGATACGGCGCGACCCTGGTCTCCGATGTAGCTATTCCATGTCAACGCCAGACCGGCCTCAACCGATACCCGGGCCGTGACATTCTTCGGCAGAACCGACTCACGGTACTCGGCGGACTGCTCCTGGAACCATTCGAGGCTCGGAGCCGAGACGACGCGGGCGTGAACGCCATCGGCCTTGAGCTCCTCGCGGGCGGCGAGGGCGAGCTGCACCTCGGAGCCGGTGGCGATGATGATGACGTCGGGGGAGCCGTTTGCGGCATCCGCGAGCACATATGCACCCTTGGCGACGTTCTTGGCCGAGGCCAGGACGTCACCGGAGGCTTCGCCGTCTCCACGCTCGAACACGGGGATGTTCTGGCGGGTCAGCGCGATGCCGGCCGGACCACCGCGACGCTTGAGGATCTCGAGCCAGGCGTAGCTGACCTCGTTCGCGTCACCGGGGCGCACGACATCCAGACCCGGGATCGCGCGCAGCGTTGCGAGCTGCTCGATCGGCTGGTGCGTCGGACCGTCCTCGCCGAGGGCGACGGAGTCGTGCGTCCAGACGAAGATCGACGGGACCTTCATGAGCGCGGCCAGGCGGACCGCCGGACGCATGTAGTCGCTGAAGATCAGGAAGGTGCCACCGAATGCACGGGTGTTGCCGTGCAGGACGATGCCGTTGATGATCGACGCCATGGCGTGCTCGCGGATGCCGAAGTGCAGCACGCGACCGTAGGGGTTGCCCGTCCACTCGTGGGTGGAGTGCTCGCTCGGCACGAAGGAGGCCGAACCGTTGATGGTCGTGAGGTTCGACTCGGCGAGGTCGGCTGAACCGCCCCAGAGCTCGGGGATGACGCCGGCGAGGGCGTTGATGACCTTGCCGGAGGCTGCACGGGTCGACACCGTGGTGCCGCCCTCGAAGACGGGAAGGGCGGACTCGGCCTCGTCGGGCAGCTCGCCGCTGAGCACGCGGTCGAGGAGGACCTTGCGCTCGGGGTTGGCTGCGGCCCAGGCGTCGAAGCCCTTCTGCCACTCGGCGTGCTGCTCTGCTCCACGCTCGATGGCCTTGCGGGTGTGCGCGATGACCTCGTCGGAGACGGCGAAGCTCTCGGCGGGATCGAAGCCGAGAACCTCCTTGACGGCGGCGAGCTCCTCTGCACCGAGGGCCGAACCGTGGATCTTGCCGGAGTTCTGCTTCTTCGGGCTCGGCCATCCGATGATGGTCTTCAGCACGATGAGGCTCGGCTTGTCGGTCTCGCCCTTGGCGGCCTCGATGGCGGCGTTGAGCTCGATCATGTCCTCGACGTACTCGCCCGTCTTCTTCCAGTCGACGGTGAGCACCTGCCAGCCGTAGGACTCGTAGCGCTTGGCAACGTCTTCGGTGAAGGCGATCTGGGTGTCGTCCTCGATGGAGATCTGGTTGCTGTCGTAGATCGCGATGAGGTTGCCGAGCTGCTGGTGGCCGGCGAGCGAGGACGCCTCGCTGGTGACGCCCTCCTGCAGGTCGCCGTCACCGGCGATCACGTAGACGAAGTGGTCGAACGGGCTCGTGCCCGCTGCGGCATCCGGGTCGAAGAGGCCGCGCTCGAAACGGGCGGCGTAGGCGAAACCGACCGCGGAGGCGAGGCCCTGGCCGAGGGGGCCGGTGGTGATCTCGACGTGGTCGGTGTGACCGAACTCGGGGTGGCCGGGGGTCTTGGAGCCCCAGGTGCGCAGCGACTTGAGGTCGTCGAGCTCGAGGCCGTAGCCGCCGAGGTAGAGCTGGACGTACTGGGTCAGCGAGCTGTGGCCCACCGAGAGCACGAAACGGTCGCGACCGAGCCAGTGCTGGTCGGACGGGTCACGGCGCATCACCTTCTGGAAGAGGAGGTACGCGGCCGGGGCGAGGCTCATGGCCGTTCCCGGGTGGCCGTTGCCGACCTTCTCCACTGCGTCTGCCGCGAGAATGCGGGCGGTGTCAACTGCCTTGTTATCAATGGAATCCCATTGCAGATCTGCCACTGGATACTGACCCTTCTAAGCGTTGGGGCAGCGCATTCCGCGCCTGCTCCCATTGAGGTATGCCGCGCCGAAATCGTCATTGGCTCATCCCCGACGCGCACAAACGCCACAGACGGGCCGAAATACTTGTGCGCACGTTGGAGACCGGCGAGCTTCTTCAGTATAGAGACAGCACTCAGCCACATGCCGTGATATGACGAATGCTCGCTGCAACCCGTTATGCATTCGTGGCCTAGAATTGGCTGAGAACCCGGCTGTAAGAGGAGCAATGGACGTCGCACTAGAGAATCTCACCCAGAGTCAGCGACCCGACCTTCGGCGCAAGCTCCGGGCCTACTGGGCACTGACGAAGCCGCGCGTCATCGAACTGCTGCTCGTCGTCACCGCTCCGACGATGATCCTTGCGCAGAACGGCATCCCGAGCCTGTGGCTCGTGCTCGCGACCCTGATCGGTGGCGCGATGAGCGCCGGATCCGCCGGGGCGTTCAACTGCTACATCGACCGCGACATCGACCGCGTGATGAAGCGGACCAAGAACCGACCCCTCGTCACGGGCGAGCTGAGTGACCGCGAGGCCCTCGTCTTCGCGTACGGTTTGGGCGCGGCATCCATCATCTGGCTCTGGCTCACGACCAACTGGCTCGCCGCGGCACTCTCGCTCGGCGCGATCCTGCTCTACGTCGTCTTCTACAGCCTGATCCTCAAGCGTCGCACCGCCCAGAACATCGTCTGGGGCGGCGTCGCCGGCTGCATGCCCGTGCTCATCGGCTGGGCTGCCGTGACCGGAGACATCACCTGGCCCCCGATCATCCTGTTCGCGATCATCTTCCTCTGGACGCCGCCGCACTACTGGCCGCTGTCGATGAAGTACCGCGACGACTACAAGGCCGCAGGCGTGCCGATGCTCGCGGTCGTCCGCGGCCGCGCCCAGGTCGGGCTGCAGACGATCCTCTACGCGTGGGCGACCGTCGCGTGCTCCCTGCTGCTCATCCCCGTCGCCGGAATGGGACTGCTCTATACGGCCGTCGCGCTGGTGACGGGCGGTTGGTTCATCTACGAGACGCACCGCCTGTACAGCCACGCGATCCGCCACAGCGAGGTCTCGCCGATGCGGGTCTTCCACGGCTCCATCGCGTACCTCACGTTGCTCTTCGTCGCCGTCGGCGTCGACCCGCTGCTGCCCTTCTAAGCGTCGCGCTGCCGAACTCGTAGAAACGGCCCCCTTCCACGTCGGAAGGGGGCCTTTTCTGCGAGTTCGGCGCGGATGCCGGAGCCGCGGCATCCGCGGGCCCGCTCAGGGCTTCGTGGGCGGGGCTCCTCGTTCCTCGTCGGCCCGCTCACTCGAGCCAACGTGATTCCGCCCGCTGGGGCAGACCCGACGCGTCTGTCCACGCTGGCTCGAGGGAGCAGCCGAGGAACGAGGCCGTCCCCGAAGCCCTGAGTGTGCTGGCCGGGGCGCCCGGACACGACGAAGCGGCCCCCTTCCAGACGGAAGGGGGCCGCTTCTGCGTGTGGGTCTGGCGCCTAGGCGACGGCCGCGGGGGAGGCCTCCGCGACCGGGACCGCGACGGCGACCGGCTTCTTGAGGCTGAGCACGACGGCGGTCATCGTCGAGGCGAGCAGGGCGGCGAGCAGCATGTGCGCCGCAACGAGCGCCTCCGGCAACCCGGTGTTGGCCTGGATCAGGCCGACGGCGATCTGCAGCACCTCGACGGCCAGCAGGTACAGGGTCCAACGGTGCACCGCGGTTCCGCGGAAGTTGATCGAGGCGATCGCGAGGAACAACGTCAGCGCGAAGGTGGCGTATGCGGGCCACGCGTGCAGGTGCTCGAACAACTCGGCGTTGAATCCGGTGCGTGCGGCGTTCAGGTCTCCGGAGTGCGGACCGGATGCCGTCGTCAGCACACCCATGGCGATCGTCAGTGCGACGAAGAACGTCGTCACGTGCGCCGTGATCATGAACCAGCGCGGAACGGCGGTTTCGCGCGGGCCGGGCACCGCGTAGGCGCGGATGATCAGAGCGGCCGCGACGCAGCACATGATGAGCGACGCCGTGTAGTGGAAGCCGACGATGAAGGGGTGGAGCCCCGTCAGCACGGTGATGCCACCGACGACGGCCTGGGCGACGACGCCGATCAGCAGCACGAGGGAGAGCACCCAGAGTTCACGGCGTTCCTTGCGCATGCGCAGGACGAGCAGCACCATGATCACGGCGATGATGCCGACGACGCCGGACATCATGCGGTTGCTGAACTCGATCACACCGTGGATTCCCATCTCCGGCGTCGGAACCAGCGATTCCGGAGTGCAGAGCGGCCAGGTGGGGCAGCCGAGCCCGGAGCCGGTGAGGCGCACGGCGCCGCCGGTCACGATGATCACCAACTCCGTGATGAACGAGAGCCAGGCGAAGAGCCGCACGCGCCCGTCGACCTGAGTTGGCAGCCAGTTGTAGATGCGCTTCACCGTGTATTCGCCTTCATGATTGATGCTTTGCGTGAAGCTGAGCGTCACGCACGCCGATCCCCAGCCTTGTGGCTGTAGAATCAATTGATTTGAGAACCGCTGTCACGCGCCGATGCGTCACACGACGCAGAGCCGCGCGCTCTGACAGTTGGTCCTTGAATATCTTAGGTACGCAATGCAGCCACCCGCACAATCGTTCATCGATACCAGACGCATTCGCGCTTGGCACGGGAATGAGCCGGACTGATATCCGGTTATAGCGGGCAGGAGAATGAGGTAGAGAATGTCGGACGTGCTCATCGACCGCCCAGAGCTCGAGTCACTTGGTGTCTACGACTTCGGATGGCATGACGGGGATGCCGCGGGCGCATCCGCCCGTCGAGGAATCTCGAAGGAGGTTGTCTCCGACATTTCGGCGCTGAAATCCGAACCCGCCTGGATGCTCGAACGCCGCCTGAAGGGCTACGAGCTCTTCGGCCGCAAGCCGATGCCGACCTGGGGCGCAGACCTCAGCGAGATCGACTTCGACAACATCAAGTACTTCGTCCGGTCGACGGAGAAGCAGGCCCAGAGCTGGGAAGACCTGCCCGACGACATCAAGAACACCTACGAGAAGCTCGGAATCCCCGAGGCCGAGCGCCAGCGCCTTGTCGCCGGCGTCGCCGCCCAGTACGAGTCAGAGGTGGTCTACCACCAGATCAACGAAGAGCTCGAAGCACAGGGTGTCATCTTCATGGACACCGACACGGCGCTCAAGGAGCACCCGGAGTTCTTCGAGGAGTACTTCGGCACCGTCATCCCCTCCGGCGACAACAAGTTCGCCGCGCTGAACACGGCCGTCTGGTCCGGTGGCTCCTTCGTCTACGTGCCGCCCGGCGTGCACGTCGAGATCCCGCTGCAGGCCTACTTCCGCATCAACACCGAGAACATGGGCCAGTTCGAGCGCACGCTGATCATCGCCGATGAGGGCAGCTACGTGCACTACATCGAGGGCTGCACCGCGCCGATCTACAAGAGCGACTCGCTGCACTCCGCCGTCGTCGAGATCATCGTCAAGAAGAACGCCCGCGTTCGCTACACGACGATCCAGAACTGGTCGAACAACGTCTACAACCTCGTCACCAAGCGGGCAACCGCTGCTGAGGGCGCGACCATGGAATGGGTCGACGGCAACATCGGCTCGAAGGTCACCATGAAGTACCCGTCGATCTTCCTGATGGGCGAGCACGCCAAGGGCGAGACGCTCTCCGTGGCCTTCGCCGGCCCCGGCCAGCACCAGGATGCCGGCGCCAAGATGGTGCACATGGCTCCGTACACGCAGTCCTCGATCGTCTCCAAGTCGATCGCCCGTGGCGGCGGTCGTGCCGGCTACCGCGGTGAGGTGCGCATCGCCGCCAACGCCCACCACTCGAAGAACAGCGTCGTCTGCGACGCCCTGCTCGTCGACAGCATCTCGCGCTCCGACACCTACCCGGCCATCGACATCCGCGTCGACGACGTGCAGCTCGGCCACGAGGCAACCGTCTCGAAGGTCAGCGAAGAGCAGCTCTTCTACCTGATGAGCCGCGGCATCGACGAGACCGAAGCCATGGCCATGATCGTGCGCGGCTTCATCGAGCCGATCGCGCGCGAGCTGCCCATGGAATACGCCCTTGAACTCAACAAGCTCATCGAAATGGGCATGGAAGGATCCGTCGGCTAAATGACCGCCGCCTCGACACCCAGTACAACCATGCCCACTTCCGAGACGCCAACCGTGAGCCTCGTCGAACCCGGCCAGCACGGCCTGAAGAAGCACAGCGACGGCGGCTGGGGTCTTGCCCCGGTGCAGACCCGTTCCGCGCGTTTCGCCTCCTTCGAGCACAGCGACTTCCCGGTCATCACCGGCCGTGAAGCCGTGTGGAAGCTCTCCCCGGTCGCGAAGTTCGCCGATCTGCTCGACGGCGAGCTCGACGGCTCTCCGTACGAGATCACCGCGACGGATGCCGCAGGCGTCAGCGTCAGCTGGATCGACCGCGACGACGCTCGCATCGGTTCCGCCGGCAAGCCGGAGGAGCGGGCATCCGCCAACGCGTGGACCAACTTCGAGAAGGCGCTGCTCATCTCGGTCACCGGCGAGGACGCGAAGGAGCTCACACTCTCCCGCAGCACGCTCGGTTCGGCCGCCCGTGCCGCGCACATCGTCATCGAGGCCGCGCCGTTCAGCAACGCGCGCATCGTGCTCGAGAACTCCGGCGACGCTCGTATCACCGAGAACGTCGAGATCCTCGTCGGTGAGTCGGCCAACCTCAGCGTTGTCAGCGTGCAGCAGTGGAACGACGGTGCCGTGCACCTGGCCAACCACTTCTCGCGCGTCGGCCGCGACGCCAAGCTCAAGCACATCGTCGTCTCGCTTGGTGGAGAGGTCGTCCGGGTGAACCCGACGACCCACCTCGCCGAGTCCGGCTCCGATGTCGAGGCGTTCGGCCTCTACTTCGCCGACGCCGGCCAGCACCTCGAGCAGCAGGTGTACGTGCACCACGACGCACCGCACTCACGCTCGCGCGTCAACTACAAGGGTGCGCTGCAGGGTGAAGGTGCCCGCACCGTGTGGATCGGTGACGTGCTCATCGGCCCGAAGGCCACCGGTACCGACAGCTACGAGCAGAACCGCAACCTCGTCCTGAGCGAGGGAACGCGCGCGGACTCGATCCCGAACCTCGAGATCGAGACCGGCGACATCGCCGGTGCAGGCCACGCCAGCGCAACCGGTCGTTTCGACGACGAGCAGCTCTTCTACCTGCAGTCGCGCGGCATCCCAGAGGAGGAGGCCCGCCGCCTCGTCGTGCGCGGGTTCCTCAGCGAGATCATCCAGCAGATCGGATCCGCCCCACTCGAGGAACGCCTGCAGGCCGTCCTCGAGGCCGAGCTCACGGGGTCGGTGCTCTGATGGTTGCCAGCAGGATCTGCGCGCTCGACGAGCTCGAAACGAACCAGGCCGTCAAGGTCGACATCGATGGTGTCTCCATCGCACTCGTGAAGGATGCGGCCGGAGAGGTGTTCGCCATCGGCGACACCTGCACCCACGGCGACATCTCCCTCTCGGAGGGCTTCGTCGAGGATGACACGCTGGAGTGCTGGGCACACGGATCGCAGTTCTCGCTGCGTACCGGCAAGCCGATCACCCTCCCGGCCTACGAGCCGGTTCCCGTCTACAAGGTTGAACTTGTCGACGGCGACATCTACATCGACACGGCCGTCACGCTGGCCGTCTGAGCTTGCTCAGGCACCGCACCCACTTGACCGGCGCTGGCGCGCCGAAAACGAAAGAGATTGAACACTATGTCTGTTCTTGAAATCAAGGACCTGCACGTCAACGTTGAGACCGACCAGGGCACCAAGCAGATCCTGCGCGGCGTCGACCTGACCATCAACGAGGGCGAGATCCACGCCGTCATGGGGCCGAACGGCTCCGGCAAGTCGACCCTGGCGTACACGATCGCCGGCCACCCCAAGTACCACGTCGAGGGTGGCTCCATCCTCCTCGACGGCGTCGAGGTGCTCGACATGAGCGTCGACGAGCGCGCCCGTGCCGGCCTCTTTCTGGCGATGCAGTACCCGGTTGAGCTGCCCGGTGTGAGCAACACCAACTTCCTCCGCACGGCGAAGACCGCCATCGAGGGCGAGGCTCCAAGCATTCGTCACTGGATCAAGGACGTCCGCACCGCCATGGACGCACTCCGCATGGATTCCTCCTTCGCCGAGCGCAACGTGAACGAGGGATTCTCCGGTGGCGAGAAGAAGCGCAACGAGATCCTCCAGCTCGAGCTGCTCAAGCCGAAGTTCGCCGTTCTCGACGAGACCGACTCCGGCCTCGACGTCGACGCGCTCAAGATCGTCTCGGAGGGCGTGAACCGCGCCAAGGCGAACACGGGTCTCGGCATCCTGCTGATCACCCACTACACCCGCATCCTCCGCTACATCGAGCCCGACTTCGTGCACGTCTTCGTCAATGGCCGCATCGCGGAGCAGGGTGGACGTGAGCTTGCAGATCGCCTTGAAGACGAGGGTTACGATCGCTTTCTCACCGGCACGAACGTAGGCTAGTTCTATGACCAGCACACTCGCGCCGGCTCGTTACGACGAGATCGAAGAGGCGCTCAAGGACGTGATGGACCCGGAGCTCGGCATCAACATCGTCGACCTCGGGCTCATCTACGACCTCGGCTGGGACGACGAGAACGACGCCCTCGTCATCCACATGACGCTGACCAGCGCCGGCTGCCCGCTCACCGACGTGCTCGAGGAGCAGACCGCAGAGGCACTGGACGGTGTCGTCGAGCAGTTCCGCATCAACTGGGTGTGGATGCCGCCGTGGGGTCCGGAGAAGATCACCGACGACGGCCGCGACATGATGCGCGCACTCGGCTTCGCGATCTGAGGGCCACCGCCTCACAACGAACACAGAACGGCCCGTCTCCCGGGGGAGGCGGGCCGTTCGTCGTCGCACTAGGCTCGCACCATGGGCACCGAATTCATGAATCCCGACGCAGATCGCAGCGAAATCGCTCCGCGCGAGCGGTACATCCACGGGCACCACGAGAGTGTCCTGCGCTCCCACTCCTGGCGCACGGTCTTGAATTCCGCCGCCTACCTGCTGCCGCACCTCGCCGCCGGCCAGCGCGTCCTCGACGTCGGCAGCGGCCCCGGCACGATCTCCATCGACATCGCCCGCCGCGTCGCGCCCGGCACCGTCGTCGGCATCGACGCCTCGGCCGACGTCGTCGAACAGGCGGCGGGGCTCGCCCACGACAACGGCGTCGACACGGTGAGCTTCAGGGTCGGTGACGTCTACGCCCTCGACTTCGCCGACAACAGCTTCGACGTGGTGCACGCCCACCAGGTGATGCAGCACCTCGCACGCCCGATCGACGCGATGCGCGAGATCCGGCGCGTGTTGAAGCCCGGTGGGGTGTTCGCCGCGCGCGACGTGATCTACGGCTCCACCTCGTGGTACCCGGCGTTGCCGGCGCTCGACAGCTGGCTGCAGACGCTGCTCACCGTGCACCGGGGAAACGGCGGAGACCCCGACGCCGGGCGCTCCCTCAAGGCGTGGGCGCGGCACGCCGGATTCGCCTCCGTGACCAGCTCCGCGTCGATGTGGTGCTTCGCCACGGATGCCGAGCGCGACTGGTGGGGGAGCACGTGGGCGGAGCGTGCGCTCGAGTCGAGCTTCGCCGCCCAGGCCATCGAGACCGGGGCGGCATCGCTGAACGATCTGCACGCGATGGCAGATGGCTGGCGCTACTGGGCAGAGGACGCCGACGGCTGGTTCGGCATGCCGCACGGCGAGATCATCGCGGTCAAGTAGGGCGCGGTTTCGACAGGCTCAACCAACGGAGGA
>CAZZNX010000016.1:28008-38375 GCA_964655795.1 uncultured Leifsonia sp.
AGGGATCCGCTGCGTGATCGTGGCGCTGTCGGCCTCGGCGTCGTAGCGGATCACCGTGCCGTCGTCGAGTTCGAGAACGGGCTTGCCCTCGAGCCAGGTCAGCGTCCAGCGCCAGACGGAACGGTCGATCGCTGCATCGGGGGCATCGCTCTCGACGGCCTCGATCGCGACCAGGACGACCTCGGGGAGGGTGCTCGGGGCGCTCTCGCCGAATGCCCAACGCTTGCCGAGCTGCATCAGGCGTCGCTTCCCGCGTTGACGTCCATCTCGTAGGTGACCCAGTCGGTGCGCTTCGCGAACTTGTCGTAGAGCACCTGAGCCACCTCGTTGTCGGCGGCCGTGATCCAGCTGACGCCGCTGAGCCTGTGCTCCTTGGCGTACTCCCTGGCCGTCTCGAGCAGCGCCGAACCGACACCGGTGCCTCTGGCGGACTCCGCGACGAAGAGGTCATCGAGGAAGAGTCCGCGGGTGGCCTCAAGCGGCTGGGCGAACTCGCGCAGGTGCGCGAGGCCGATCAGCTCGCCGTCGCGCTCGGCGACGAAGCCGAAGGTCTCGTGGTTCTTGTCACTCAGCCAGCTCCACACGATGAGGGCCTGCTGGTCGGTGAACTCGCGCTTGTAAAACGTGGTGTAGCCCTCGAAGAGGCCGATCCAGTTGAAGAAGTCACCGTCGGCGATGGGGCGAATCTGCACAGTCATGCTCTCGTTCACCGGAGCGAAGACGATGTCGGTGACGGCAATCTCGGCGCCCTCGGCAAAACTCAACTCCTCAATGCGGCCAACGGCCTTCAGATCATCCGCGGCCTGCCGGAGCAGGTCGAGCTGTTCTGGAGTAGCAACGATAACAGCAGAGGCCACGAGAGTCTTCTGCGAGGCCTTCGCGTCGGTCTTGGCGCGGCGGATGCCGATGAGGGCTTGACCGGCGGCGGCCAGCACGCGCGGGTCGGCACCGGGCAGATCCGTTGCGACGGGCCATGCGGCCGTGTGCACGCTGTCGTCGTTCGACCAGGACCAGGCCTCCTCTGTCGCGAAGGGCACGAACGGCGCGAACAGGCGCAGCAGGACCCGCAGCGCGATGCGCAGCGCCGTCGTTGCCGATGCCTGCGTCGGACCGTCGGCGTACGCACGCTCCTTGACCAGCTCGAGGTAGTCGTCGCAGAACGTCCAGAAGAAGCTCTCGCTCACCTCGAGGGCGCGGGCGTGGTCATAGTTCTCGAACGCGGCTGTCGCCTGCTCGATCACCGTGTGCAGCGCGGCCAGCATGCTGAGGTCGAGCGGCTCGGTGACCGCGCCGATGGAGTCAACACCAGCCCCGGCTGCCGCGGCATCCTCGCTCTGCTCGAAGCTCAGGATGAACTTGGCGGCGTTCAGGATCTTGATCGACAGGCGACGGCCGATCTTGATCTGGGTCGGGTTCTGCGGGTCGAACGCGGCGTCGGTTCCGAGGCGCGAGGAGGCGGCCCAGTAGCGGACCGCGTCGGAGCCGTGCTGCTCAAGGATGTCGGCAGGGGTGACGACATTGCCCTTGGACTTGGACATCTTCTTGCGGTCGGGGTCGACGATGAAGCCGGAGATGCTCGTGTTCTTCCACGGCGCGACGCCGTGCTCGAGCTCGGCGCGCAGCACGGAGGAGAACAGCCAGGTGCGGATGATGTCCTGGCCCTGCGGGCGGAGGGAGTACGGGAAGACGAGGTCGAAGAGCTCCGGGTCGCGCTCCCAGCCGCCGGCGAGCTGCGGGGTGAGCGAGGAGGTCGCCCAGGTGTCCATCACGTCGTGCTCGCCGATGAAGCCGCCGGCGACGCCGCGCTGTGCCTCGTCGAAGCCGGGCGCCGTGTCGGAGGACGGGTCGACGGGCAGCATCTCGCGGCCGGCGATGATCGGCGCGTCGAAGACGGGGTTGCCGTCGGCGTCGAGCGGGTACCAGACGGGGATCGGGATGCCGAAGAAGCGCTGGCGCGAGATGAGCCAGTCTCCGGTGAGGCCGCCGACCCAGTTCTCGTAGCGCACGCGCATGAACTCGGGGTTCCAGTTGAGCTCGGTGCCGTGGCCGATCAGGCGCTCACGGAGTGCCTCGTCCTTGGCGCCGTTGCCGATGTACCACTGCCGGGTGGAGACGATCTCGAGTGGCTTGTCGCCCTTCTCGAAGAACTTCACCGGGTGCTGGATCTTCTTCGGCTCGCCGATCATCTCACCGCTGGCCTGCAGCAGCTCGACCATGGCCTGCTTGGCAGAGAACACGGTCTTGCCGGCGATCTCTGCGAACGCGGCGAGGCCGGCCTCGCTCGTGATGGCCTCGGGTGCCTCGCTGATGATGCGGCCGTCGAAGCCCATGATCGCGCGGTTGGGCAGCTGGAGCTCACGCCACCAGACCACGTCGGTGACGTCACCGAATGTGCAGATCATGGCGATGCCGGAGCCCTTGTCCGGCTGGGCCAGGTGGTGGGCGAGCACGGGCACCTCGACGCCGAAGACGGGCGTCGTGACGGTGGTTCCGAAGAGAGGCTTGAAGCGCTCGTCATCCGGGTGGGCGACGAGGGCGACACAGGCCGCGAGGAGCTCCGGGCGGGTCGTCTCGATCTCGATCGTGCCGCCATCCGGCTTGTGGAAGCTCACACGGTGGTACGCGGCGGGCTGCTCGCGGTCTTCGAGCTCGGCCTGGGCGACGGCGGTGCGGAAGGTGACGTCCCAGAGGGTCGGGGCCATCGCCTGGTACGCCTCGCCACGCTCGACGTTGCGGATGAAGGCGAGCTGCGAGGTGAAGAGCGCCTCGTCGCCGATGGTGCGGTAGCTCTGCTTCCAGTCGACCGAGAGGCCGAGGGTGCGCCAGAGCTCTTCGAACTGCTTCTCGTCCTCGACGGTGAGGCGTTCGCAGAGTTCGATGAAGTTGCGGCGGCTGATGGGCTGCTGGTCGGCCGCCTTGGTGCTCTTGCCGTCTCCGCCTTCGAACGGCGGCACGAAGTCGGCGTTGTACGGAAGAGTCGGGTCGCAGCGCACACCGTAGTAGTTCTGCACGCGACGCTCGGTGGGCAGGCCGTTGTCGTCCCAGCCCATCGGGTAGAAGACGCTCTTGCCGCGCATGCGCTGGAAACGGGCGACGACGTCGGTGTGCGTGTAGGAGAACACGTGACCGATGTGCAGCGAACCGGATGCCGTCGGCGGCGGCGTGTCGATCGAGTAGATCTTCTCGCGCGTGGCGTTGGCGCGGTCAAAGCTGTATGTGCCCGCGGTCTCCCAGACCGGGCCCCACTTGGCTTCCAGCCCTTCGAGGACGGGCTTGTCTGGAACGCGATCGGGGGTAGTCATGAGGCTCCGGTTCGTTATGGGCGGCACCGTGTCGGTGGTGAGGTGCCTGAATGTCAGCTGTGACCAAGGTTACCCGACGAGGCGCGGGGCGTCGGCCAGCAGCTGCTCCGTGTACTCGTGCTGCGGGTCGGTGAACAGCGATTCCGCCGTGCCCTGCTCGAGGATCCGGCCGCCCCGCATCACCGCGACCGTGTCGCTGAGCTGACGGATCACGGAGAGGTCGTGCGAGATGAAGAGCATGCTGAGGCCGCGTTCCCGTTGCAGTCGGGTGAGCAGCTCGAGGATCTGCGCCTGCACCGTGACATCGAGCGCTGAGACGGGTTCGTCGCAGATCAGCAGCTCCGGTTCGGCGGCGAGCGCCCTGGCGATGGAGACGCGTTGGCGTTGCCCGCCGGAGAGGGTGAGCGGATGCCGCGGCGCCAGTTCGGCGGCGAGCCCGACCTGTCCGAGCAGCGAGGTGACCGTCTCCGGCCCGCGGATCGCGTCCTGCACGATCCGGCCGACGCTCCAGCGCGGGTCGAAGGAGCCCAGGCTGTCCTGGTAGATCGCGCCGACGCGGTGGCGACGGGTGCGACGCGCCTTCTCCGGCAGCGGGGACCACGGCTCTCCGTCGAGGGTGACGGTGCCGGCATCCGCCGTGCTGAGGCCGAGCAGCAGCCGGGCAACGGTGCTCTTGCCTGAGCCGGACTCGCCGACGAGGCCGAGCGTCTGCCCGGCGTGCAACTCGAGTGAGACATCGTCGACGGCCTGGACGCGCCCGCCCGGAACGCGGAACGCCTTGCTCAGCCCGCGTGCCCTCAGCAGGGGAATCGCGGCGACCGGGACGCTGCTCGGGGCACCGCTCGGGGCGCTGCTCGTCGTGCTGATCGTGGGCGCGGCGGGGCGTGGCGCGGAGCGGGGGATCGCGGCGATGAGCTGGCGGGTGTACGTGTGCTGCGGGTCCGCCAGGAGTTGCCGGGTCGGCCCCTGCTCGACGACGCGGCCGGCGCGCATCACGATGATGCGGTCGGCGAGCTGGTTGACGACGGCGAGGTCGTGGCTGATCAGCAGGATGCCGGTGCCCTGCTCCTTCACCTCGGCCAGGAGGGCGAGGATCCGCGCCTGCACGCTGACATCGAGTGCGGTCGTCGGCTCATCGGCGATCAGCACGGGCGGGTTCAGCGCGAGCGCCGCAGCGATCAGGGCGCGCTGGCGCAGACCGCCGCTCAGCTCGCCGGACCGCTGGCGGATGGCCTGTTCCGGGTTCGGCATCGCCACGCGCTCCAGCAGGCGCAGCACCCTGGCGTGGGTCTCGGCTGCTCCCGGATTCTCGTGCAGCCGGATGGCGTCACCGATCTCGCGACCGATCGGGCGCAGCGGGTCGAGCGAGACGAGTGCATCCTGCAGCACGAGGCCGATCTGGCGGCCGCGGATGCGCCGCCACTCGCGTTCGTTCGCTCCCAGCCGGTCGACTCCGAGCAGTTCCAGGCGCTCCGCCCGCACCACGGCGGTCGAGCCGGCGAGGCCGAGCAGGGCGCGCGCGGTGACGCTCTTGCCGGAGCCGGACTCTCCGACGATCGCGAGGCATTCGCCGGCACGCAGGCTGAGGTCGACGCCGTGCACGACGGTGCTCTGCCCGAAGCTCACGCTCAGCCCGGCCACGTCGATCAGTGGCGTCGTGCTCGGGGGTGTCGTGATCACTGTCGGCCTCCGGTTCTGGTCAGTGCCCGACCGAGTACGGTGCTGGCCACGGTGGTGAGCACGATCATCAGGCCCGGGAAGACGGTGAGCCACCACGCCGTGCCGATGTAGGTGCGGCCGGCCGAGAGCATGGCGCCCCACTCAGCGGTCGGCGGCAGCGCTCCGAGCCCGAGGAAGCTCAGCGCCGAGGCCCAGACGATGGCCTGGCCGATGCCGAGGGTGGCGAGCACGAGCAGCGGGGCCAGGGCGTTCGGCAAGATGTGCCTGCCCAGGATCCGGGCGGGCGGGTGACCGAGCACCCGCGCGGATTCGACGTAGCCGGACGAGCGGATGCCGACGAGCTGTCCGCGGATGATCCGGGCGTAGCCGGGCGCCGTCGAGAGACCGACCGCGACGGTGGCCGTGACCGGGCCTGGCCCGGCGATGACGATGACGAGGAGGGCGAGCAGCAGCCCGGGGAACGCGAAGAGCACCTCGACCGTGCGGTTGACCGTGAAGTCGAAGAAGCGACCGCCGAATGCGGCGAGCACCGCGAGGATGAGCCCGAGCACGAGTCCGATCGCGGTCGCGGTGAGGCCGATCAGAAGGGAGTTCGCGGTGCCGAACACGACGCGGCTGTAGACGTCGCGCCCGGATTCGTCCGTGCCGAACCAGTGGGCGACGGAGGGTCCGGAGAACGCCTCTTTCGGTGAGATCTGGTTCGGGTCGGCGGTTGCGACGGCATCCGGGAAGAAGCAGGCCACCAGCAGGTAGAGCGCGAACAGCCCGGCCAGCAGCGTTCCGACGCGGATGCGGCCGCGGGGCGCTCGGCCGGCGACGACGCTGCGCAGTTCGAGTTCGCTCATGCCCTGGCCCCCTGTGCGCTCGCCTGAGCCCTCTGGCGCGGGTCGACGAGGGCGGATGCCGCGTCACTCGCCAGCGTCATGAGCACGTAGACGAGCGCGACGACGAGCACGACGCCGGTCACGACGGGAACGTCACGCACGGTCACGGCCTGCATCAGGGTGCGGCCGAGCCCGGGGCGCGCGAAGATCGTCTCGACGATCACGGCGCCGGAGAGCAGCGAGCCGAGGGCCCAGCCGGAGAGTGCGACGCCGGGGATCGCGGCGTGCCGGATCGCGTGCCTGGCGCGGATGCCCAGTTCGCTCTCGCCGCGCGCGCGTGCCGAGACCACGAAGGGCTGGGCGAGTGCGTCGAGCATGCTCTCCCGCATGATCGCCGCAAGGAATCCGGCGAGCGGGATGGCGAGGGTGAGCACGGGGAGCACGAGACCGCTGAGATCCCCAGAGGAGACGGGAGGCAGCCAGCCGAGGCTCGTGCTGAAGACGGCGATCAGGACCGTGGCCAGCCAGAAGTGCGGCAGGGCGGCTCCGGCGAGTTCGATGCCGTGGCCGACGGATGCCGCGATCCGCCCGGCCCCGGTCGAGAACAGCGCGAGCGCGATGGCGATCACCCACGCCACCAGCAGGGAGCACACCGCGAGCAGCAAGGTGCCGGGCAGCTGCGCGAGGAGCAGATCGGCGACGGGGACCTTGAGTGCATAGGACGTGCCGAAGTCGCCGGTGAGCAAGCGGCCGAGCATTGCCACGTACTGTACGAGGAGCGGCTGATCGAGGCCGTGTTCGCGCCTGGCCTGCTCCAGCGCCTCAGGGGAGGCCTGGGAGCCCGGACCGCCGAGGATCGCCAGCGCCGGGTCGCCCGGGATCAGTCGCATCGCGAAGAAGGTCAGCGTTGCGACCGCCCAGAGCACGAAGACGGCGCCGGCGACCCGGAGGAGAACCCTATTCGCTGAGCCAGGCGTCATAGAAGCTCGGCGTCGACACCGTGTTGATCGCCCTGGCACCCTGCACCTGCTTCCCCAGCAGGAAGTGGTTCTGCTGGTCGTAGAGCGGCAGAACGGTGAAGCTGCCGAGGATTCGTTCCTGCGCCTCAGCGTAGAGGGCGGCACGCTCGTCGGCGTCGAGGCTCGAGGACGCCTGGCTGAGCAGGGCGTCGAGCTCAGGATCGTTCAGCTGGGCGAGGTTGGCGAAGTAGCCGCTCGGCGCCGGCGTGATGCTGGCCGAGTGGTAGAGGATCCGCAGCACGTCGGGGCCGACCTTGGTGTACGGCGCGCTCACGACGTCGTAGTCGTTGCTGAACAGGGCGCCGTACCAGCTGGAGAGGTCGAGCGGCGAGATGGTGACCTCGAAGCCGGCCTCGGCCGCTGTGGCCTGCACCTGCTCGAACAGCGACTGCTCGGCGGGGATCGACTGGTTCGTGCTCACCGGGAATGCGAGGGAGAGGCGCTCGCCGTTCTTCACGCGGTAGCCGTCGGCATCCTTCTCGGTCCACCCGGCCTGGTCGAGGAGCGCCTCGGCGGCCTCGAGGTCGTGGTTGAAGAGTGCCTCGTCGGAGTAGCCGAGCGGTTCAACGCTGGAGAGGGCGGAGTACGAGCGCTCGGCCGTGCCGAAGAACAGCGCGTCGATGCCGTCGTTGACGTCGACGGCGCGGATGAAGGCCTCGCGCACGAGCGGGTCGTTGAACGGTGCCTTGCCCGAGTTCAGCTCCAGGCGGTTGGAGGCACCGGGTCGGGGTGCGTCGATCTCGGTGAAGGTTCCGGCATCGGATGCCGCGGCGAGCGTGTCCGGCTGAGCGTTGTCGATCACATCGACCTGGCCGGCCTGCAGCGCGGCGTAGCGCGAGGCGGAGTCCGGCAGGAAGCGCCAGTCGATCGCCTCGAGGTGTGCTGGCCCGCTGTGCGCGGCGTCGGCAGGCGGGGAGCTGTACTCCTCGTTGCGCACGAGCGAGACGCGGTCCTGCTTGACCCATTCGTCGACGACGAATGGTCCGGTGCCGATCGGCGCGAGGCAGTTCTCGTCGATGCCGCGGGCGATGCCGGCGGCCGACTCGATGGCGAGCCACGGCATGCTCAGCGACTCGAGCAGTGCGCTGTCCGGCGCGCTCAGGGTGAAGCGGGCGACGGTGTCGCTGACCGCGTCGACGCCGGTCACCTTGCCGAGGGCCAGGTAACCGGTGGATGAGCCGGTCGCCGGGTCCTGGATGTGCTCGACGGTCGCCTTGACGTCGGCGGCGGTGAGCGGGCTGCCGTCGCTGAAGAACACGTCATCCTGCAGGGTGAACTCCCAGCTCAGTCCGTCCTCCGAGCTCGTCCAGTCGCTGGCGAGCCACGGGATGATCTCTCCGTTCTCGTCGATCGAGACGAGCGACTCGAGGTACTGGCCCGCGATCAGCGCCTGCGGGTAGTTGCCGCCGACGTGTGGGTCGAGGCAGTCCGGCTCCGCGTCGCCGCTGGCGTAGACGAGCGTGCCGCCCTCGACGGGCTCGCCGCCCGCCGTGCTCTGGGCATCGCCGCCCGGTGCGGTGCAGGCGGTGAGCAGGAGAACAGCGGATGCCGCGAGCGGCAGCAGCGAACGGCGCAGAGTTGAGGCTGTGGAGGGAGACGCAGGCATGCAGGAATCCTTGCTGGGGAGTAGGCAGAGAAGTTCGGGCGCCGGGGTGTTCTCGCGCGCCATTGCCATCATGGCACCGGAATCAGACGCCGGGCCTCAACTTGTTATAGTTCAGCTATAACAATAGAATCAGATCGTGCTGATTCGCATCGACCCCACGCTCTCCATGCCGCTGTTCGAGCAGCTGGCGACGAGCATCCGCGCCTCGATCATCGATGGGCGGCTCGGGGTCGGCGAGCGATTGCTGCCGGCGCGGCAACTCGCGGAAGCGCTCGACATTAACGTGCACACCGTGTTGAGGGCCTACCAGATCCTCCGCGAGGAGGGGCTGCTCGATATGCGCCCCGGCCGCGGGGCGATCGTGGCCGGCCGCATCGGCCAGCACGCGGCGCTCGCCGGAGCCATCCACGACCTGGTCGACGAGGCCAAGCTCCGCAATATTTCCGAGAGTGCCCTGCTCTCGCTGATCCGAGAGGCTTACAAGTGAGCAACACATCCGCGCCGTCCTTCGATCAGGCCGGTATCCACCAGGCGCACGTGACCCGGTCCCGCGTGGTGCTGCTCGGAATCGTGCTGCCGCTCGTGATTGCAGCCGCCGGTGCGTTGCTCATGATCAGCTGGATCCCGGAGTTGCCGAACCCCGTGGCGAGCCACTGGGGCCCCGGCGGCGTTGACGGCACGGGAAGCCCGTGGCTGCTGGCGGTCATGCCACTCGGTATCACCGCGCTGTTCTCGGTGTTCGTCTATGTCGGGGCGCTGCGCGAGTCAACGCCCAGTGGCCGGCCGACCGTCAACCAGAAGCTCATCGCGGCGATGGGCTCCGGGCTCGCGCTGTTTCTCACGATTGGCATCGGCGGATCCGTCGCCGCTCAGCGCGGACTGGAAACGGCCGCTGCCGCGCCGGATCCCTGGTTGTGGCTCCTGGTCGGCGCTGTGCTCGGTGTGGCGCTCGCCGCGGTGGTCTGGCTGGTGCTGCCCCGAGCCGACCGTTCCGGGCCGGAGGGGCTGCCCGTCGAGACGCTTGAGGTCTCCGCCACGGAGCGCCTGTTCTGGACCGGTGAGGTGTCGATGACGCGGCTCGGCCTCGCGCTGATCGGAGGCGCAGCCGGCATCCTCCTCATCGCAGCCGTGTTCGCGGCCTTCGCCGGGTCCGGGGTCGCCGTTCTCATCATCGCCCTGACCCTCCTGCTGTTCGGTGCCGCATCGACGACGCTGCGCTGGCGCGTGAGCGTCAGTGGCCAGGGGGTCTCCGTCGTCTCCTTCGCCGGCTGGCCGTCCGTTCGCATCGCGCTCGACGAGGTGACGGCCGTGCGCCTGATCGAGGTCAACCCGGTCGGTGACTTCGGTGGCTGGGGATGGCGCTGGGCCGGCGGCCGGACGGGTATCATCCTGCAAGCCGGGCCGGCCATCGAGGTGACCCGGAGCTCGGGGCGCACGCTCGTCGTGCCTATCGACGACGCCGAGATCGCCGTCGCCGTGCTGCAGGCCGCCCTCGCACAGCGCGCCGCGTAGCGTTGCAAAAGGCAGCAGCCCACCGCGCTGGCTTGCGGGAGCGCAGCGACCGCAGCCCTGAGCGGCTGATCGGATCGTGTCGGAAGGATGTCGCGACAGAAGTGTCGGCGGATCCGCTCGGGGCTTCCAGCTGGCGTCGCTGCTCCTTCGTCGCTGCGCTGCTCGCTCGAGCCAACGTGCATTCTCACGCTGGCTTGAGGGAGCAGCCGAGGAACGAGGCCGCCCCCGAAGCCCTGAGCGGATGACCGGATCGGGCCGCCCGGGTCGTCGCGGCTGAGTGCCGGGCATGCGTTGCCGTACCAGCAGCGGTGGCCGTTCCTGAGGTTGCCTTGGTGACGGCTGCCGCCTTTCGCGACGCTGCGCGTCGCGCTACTCGACCAGCAAGGCGGAGTGCTCGAGCAAATCGGCTTGTTGGGTGCGGGAC
>CAZZNX010000017.1:0-16731 GCA_964655795.1 uncultured Leifsonia sp.
GGTCTTGTCGAACAGCACGACGTCGATGTGGCGCATGCGCTCGAGGGCGAGGCGGTCCTTGACCAGCACGCCGGCGCGGGCCGCGCGCTCGGTCGAGATGGCGATGACCAGCGGAATGGCCAGGCCGAGGGCGTGCGGGCAGGCGATCACGAGCACGGTGACGGTGCGTGTGATGGCGTCATCCGGGCTGCCGAGGATCATCCAGGTGATGAAGGTCAGGATGCCGGCGGCGGCGGCGAAGTAGAACAGCAGGGCGGCCGCGCGGTCGGCGAGCGCCTGCGCGCGTGAGCCGGATGCCTGCGCCTCGGCGACGAGTCGCTGGATGCCGGCGAGCGCGGTCTGCTCGCCGACGGCGGTCACCCGCACGCGGATGGCGTTGTCGGTGGCGACGGTTCCGGCCACGATGGTGTCGCCGACGCCGCGCGGCACGGCGGCTGACTCCCCCGTGATCATCGACTCGTCGAGCTCGGCGGCGCCATCGACGATGGTGCCGTCGGCGGGCACGCGGGCCCCGGAGCGCACCAGCACGACGTCGCCGGGGGCGAGGTCGCCGATCGACACCTCGCTGATGTCGCTGCCGGTGACGGCCCCGCCCTCGCCCGCGCCGGCACCGTTGACCCGCTCGGCGGTGTCTGGCAGCAGGGCGGCCAGGGCGTCGAGGGCCCCGGACGCCGCACCGAGCGCGCGCATCTCGATCCAGTGCCCGAGCAACATGATGACGATGAGCAGGGCGAGCTCCCACCAGAAGTCGAGATCGAGGCCCCAGCCGAGGCTTGTCGCCCACGAGGCGATGAAGGCGACGGAGATGGCCATCGCGATGAGGGTCATCATGCCGGGCTGGCGGTTCTTCAGCTCGCGCACCGCGCCCTGGAGGAAGGGCAGCCCGCCGTAGAAGAAGATCACGGTGCCGAGCACGGGGGCGATCCAGGTGGAGCCGGGGAACTCGGGCAGGTGGTAGCCGAGTAGGTGCGCGACCATCGGGCTGAAGAAGACGACCGGGATGGAGAGCACGAGGCTCCACCAGAACTTGTTGCGGAACATCGCGACGCTGTGGCCGGCGTGCTCGCCGTGGCTGTGCACGGCGTGGTCGTCCGTGTCGTGGCCCGGGTGCTCGTCGTGCGTGGCGTGCTCGTGCAATCCCGTCTCGTGCCCCGTCATGTCGTGGCCCGCGTGGCCGGCGTGGCCCGGGTGCGTGTCGTGCGCGTCATCCGACCCGTGTTGCGTCTCGTTCTGCATGCCGCATTCCCTCCGTCAGACACTCCAACCATATACCCCATAGGGGTATTCCCGACCTGCCTCTGCGCCAGCCCGGGTGACGCAGACGGCGCCTGAGCGGAAAAGCCGGGAGGACGGCCGCGCCGGAGGCGGCAGAGGAGCACCGCGCGATGTACGACGCCATCCGCAGCGGAGATGAGACCGCCGCGGCTGAGCTCATGCGATCCCACATCGAGACGGCGCGGCAGCGCACGCTCGCTCGCCGGCGCGCAGAAAAGCCGCGCTGCCGGCCCACAACGCCGAGAAGCGGTGCGGGCCGACAACGCGGCTGGTGTTCAGGAGAGGACGCTTTTGACCATAGTCAAGCCGTTTGTCGCGTCTGCGGTAGTCCGTAGTCGAGCCGGCTTCTGTCCGGTGGAGGCGCTCAGCGCCAGGGGAGCGGGCGCCGCAGCGTCTCGTCGATCATCTCGAGGACTCCGTTGAAGTCCATGTCGAAGATCACGCGGTGCTGGGGGCGGGTCTCGCCCTTCTCCGGGTGCACGCCGGCAAGGAATCGCTCGCCCGTCGCCGGGTCCTCGAAGGTCTGCAGCGGACGCTGAACGGCGCCGGCGACCAGCTCGGGGCGAAGCAGCGTCGCCACCGCGAGGCTGTCGTTGATGCCCATGACGCGTGCGTCATCCCGGCCATACGAGCGGGAGTAGAAGCTGGCGTAGTCGTGGCTGATCGCCGTGATCAGCTCGGCCGGCGCGTAGCCGGTTGACGCGGCGATGTCGAGGAAGAAGTTCTCGGGCACGAGCGCCTGACGCGTCACGTACGGGCCGCACCAGGTCACGTTGCCCGGCCGGCTCGCAACCTCCTGTGCTGCGTCGATGTCGAAGGAGACGTTGGGGTCGCGGGAGACGCGGAATCGGCGATCGGCCCACGGCTCGGTGTCGTTGTAGAGCGCCGGCCCGAGGGTGCCGACGATCGTGACGCTCTTCAGGCGCTCCAGCAGCAGCGGGTCCGTCTGGAGGGCCGTGGCCAGGTTGGTCTGCGGGCCCAGGGCGAGATAGTCGATCTCCCCCTCGTGCTCGTTGACGAGGTCGAGCAGTACCTGGATGCCGTTCGGCTCGGTGGGCACCGAGGTCTCCGGACGCAGGCCGGTGTTGCCGAAGCCGTCGTCGCCGTGCACGCCGGAGGACAGCTTGAGCTCCTGCTTCAGCGGCACATCGCAGCCACGGTAGACGGGCACGTCCTGGCGCCCGCAGGTGTCAAGCACGTAGCGCGCGTTGTCGGCAGCGCGGTCGCCGTGGCAGTTGCCGAACACGCTCAGCACGGCGAGGATCTCGACGTCCGGGTCGGCCGCCAGAAGCATCAGCGCCAGCGCGTCGTCAACGCCGGTGTCGGTGTCCACTACAACTTTTCTCTTCATGACATTCCTTTGTTCTGTTCGCGTTTGTTCTGTTTGCACGGCGTTCGGTCGCGCGGATTCCACTGCTGTCGGTCGCGGCGACGAAGCGTGACGACCGGGGGGACTCAGGGGGCGCTCAGCCCGACCGCCGCGAACGCCTCGCTCGCGCGGGTGCTCGCCAGATAGGACGCGAATGCGGCGGCCGCCTCCGGGGCGCCGGGGCGCACGCCGATCGCGAACCGCGCGTAGGACTGCAGCTCGTGCGGGATGGGTTCGACGATGTGGGGGCCGGCGACCGAGCGCAGCTCGCTGACCTGCTGGATGGCGACATCCGCCCGCCCGTCGACGACGGCTTCTGCGGTCAGTCCCGCGGTGAAACGCACGGCACGCTGGTCGAGGCGCTCGAGCAGCTCACGCTCGCGCATCACCTCGGTGAAGTGCAGCCCGCTCGCGCCGGAGAGCGAGTACGCGACCGCTCTGGCGTCGAGCAGGTAGTCCAGGAACGCCTGCGCGGAGGCGTCGACGGGGCCGGTCGCCTCCGGCAACCGTGCGAAGCCGACCGCCGAGACCGCGATCTCGGCCACGGCGTCACCGTCGAGGATCCCCTGCTCCGCAAGGCTTCGCACCGAACCGGCGACCCCGAGGACCATATCGGGACGTTCGCCGGCGCCGATGCGCTCCAGCAGCACAGAGGTCGGCTCGAATGTCACGGCGACCCGGCTGCCGCTCGCGGCCTCGAACTCGGGGATGAGCGATTCGACGAGCGGCTGCTGAACGACGAGTCCGCTGTAGAGGGTGATCATGCGGGTGGGGTCCTTTCGGAGGAGGTGCGTGAGGTCAGCGCGGCCAGTCGCTCCGCGGTGAGCGGAGCGGTGGGGTGCCCAGTGGTGATGAAGTACACCTGGGCGGTGTGCTCGAGTTCCTCGAGCGCGTCGAGTGCGGAGTCGAGGTCGACACCGGCGACGACGGGCCCGTGGTTGCGCAGAAGCAGCGCGTGCCCGGCGCGGGCGGCGTCCTCGACCGCGGCCGTTGCGGCCGGGTCGCCCGGCGCGAAGTACGGCAGCAGTCGCAGCTCGCCGACCCGCATGCCGTAGTACGCCGTCAGGGGCGGGAGGGGACGCTCAGGGTCCAGCCCGTCGAGACACGACAGCGCCGCGGAGTAGAGGGAGTGGGTGTGCACGACGGCGTTCAGATCGGGGCGTACCCGCAGCATCGCGACGTGCAGGAACGCCTCCTTCGTCGGCTTCGGCCCGCTCAGGTGGTGCCCGGCGGCATCCAGAACGGACAGGGCGCCCGCCTCGACCTCACCGAGGTTCACGCCAGTCGGCGTGACCAGAATGCGATCGCCATCGCGGATCGCCAAATTGCCGGTGCGGCCATGGGTGAGCCCGCGCCGATGGATCGACCGCGCGACACGCTCGATCTGCGCCGCAGCGCTTTCTGCGCTCATCGCGACTCCCCACTCCGCGCAACGTCGACGAACAGATCGGGGTCGCCGAAGTTCCCTGACTTCAAGATGAGGTGCAGGTCACGGTCGGCGTCGTGGATCCAGGGTGCGCCCAGCGCCGCTTCCTCTCCGACGACGGCGGTCCGCGTTCCGAGCGCCCTGACGACCTCGCCGGAGGTCTCGCCGCCGGCGATCAGCATCCTGCGCAGGCCGCGTTCGGCCAGCTGCGTCGCGATGAGGCCGGCGGTCTGCTCGTACAGCGCGCCGAGTTCGGGGATCCGGGCGTCCCGCTCCTCGGCGGGGCTGGAGGAGTAGATCAGCGCTGAGGCGTCAGCCGGCTGCTCGTCCCACCAGGCCAGTGCGCCCTCGGCGAGCGCGGCCGCAGACTCCCCCGGCTCGGCCACGAGCTGGTAGGCGTCGCCGCCGCTCTCGCGGAAGCGGGCGATCTGCTCGAGGGTGCGCCGGGAGCAGCTGCCGGCGAGGATCGCCGTGCGCCCGGTCGGCGGGCCGGCCATCACCCGGTCGGAGGCACGACGGCGGAGCGCGATCGCTCCGATCAGGCCGGCAGAGCCTGCGACGAGAACGTCGCCGTCCACCGCCTCGGCGATCGCGGCCAGGTCGGTCTCGGCGACCGCGTCGACGACGAGGTGCGCGATGCCGGATGCGGCGGCGGCGGTGATCCCGGCGTGGACGGCAGCGGCGCCCGCACGGACGGTCTCCAGCGGCAGCATGCCGACCGATCCACGCACCTGCGGGGCGAGCAGTCGCGGCACGGAGGAGTCGAGCATGGGCGTGACGGGGTGCTCACGCATGTGGGTCTCGTGCAACGGAGCGTCGCCGACGAAGAGGTGTCCGCGGTAGACGGTTCGCCCGTGCAGCGGTGCGGCCGGGGTCGTCACGACGATGCCGGCGCCGAGCTCGGCCGCGAGCGCCTCGGTGACGGGGCCGATGTTGCCATCCGCGGTGGAATCGAAGGTCGAGCAGTACTTGACGTAGAAGCGATCGGCGCCGAGGCGTTGCAGCGCGGCCAGGGCGGCCAGGCTCTGTGCCACGGCGTCCGACACGGCGATCGACCGGGTCTTCAGCCCGATCACGATGGCGTCTGCATCGGCGGCGACGACGGCAGCGGCGTCACCCGCGTGATCTCCGAGGTCGGCGGTCAGCGAGAGCAGGGTCCGGAGGCCGGAGCGGCTGAGGGCCGCCGCGACATCGGTCGCACCGGTGACGTCGTCGGCGATGACGCCGATCATCGTCCGCGCCCGTCGGTCTCGGCCGCCAGGCGGGCCGCGGCGGCACGGGGGCCGTCGAGGGTCGGCACGCCGAAGCGCTCGGCGAGCGCGCCGGCGGCGGGCGCCAGCGAGAACTGGGCGATCACGATGAGCTCGTAGTCGGCGTCGACCGTGGCGACGGCATCCGCAAGCACCTCGCTGAGGCGCTCGGCGGGAAGCGGCTTCGATGCAGCCGGAACGACGAGCGCTCGGATCTCGGTGCTGACGCCGGCCGCAGCGAAGGCGGCAGAGAGGCGCTCTGTGCTGTCCGCGGCGGCGGACTCCAGCGAGGCGACCAGAAGCAGACGCGCCGGTCGCTGCGCCACGGCCTCGGCGAAGAGCGGCCCGTCGGCGGAGAGCACGACGACCCCGTCGGCGGCGGCGTCGCGCACGTCGGCACGCGCGCCGTACTGGGAGCAGGTCAGCAGCACGCCGTCGGCGCCACCGGCGATGGCCATGTCGATCAGCTGGTCCATGCGTGCGGCGAGCGGCTCGGTGATGCCACCCTCGCGCTGGGCGTCGGCCAGCAGGCGGTCATCGAGGAGGTTCCAGACGGTTCCGTTCGGGAACGCCTCGCTCATCGCGGCAGCGGCCGGCCCGATCGCCAGCGGTGTTGCGCTGATGAGCGCGATTCGTGCGTGGTTCATGCGCTGATCCTCTTCGTCCATACCAGGCCTTCTTCTGTGCGCCCGATGGGTCCGTACTCGCAGCCGATCCAGCCCGCGTAGTCGCTGGCCGCGATCCGGGCGAGCACGCGCTCGTACGCGATCTCGCCCGTGCCGGGTTCGCCGCGTCCGGGATTGTCGGCGATCTGGATGTGGCCGACGAGCGGGGCGAGGCGCTCGAAGCGCTCGATCACGTTCCCGCGGTCGACCTGGGCGTGGTAGACGTCGAAGAGCACACCGACGATGGCGGGGTCGACGGCCTCTGCGACGGCGGCGGCCGTCTCCATCGACTCCAGCCCGTAGCGCGGCTGATCCCGCTTGTTGATGGCCTCGAGAACGATGCGGATGCCGGCGCCGCGCGCCTGCTCCGCCGCCCAGCCGATGTTCGCAACGTAGTTCGCGAAGGCGAGCTCCGGCTCGGCGTCGGCCGGGCGCAGCCCCGCCATCACGTGGACAACCGGCGTGCCGAGGACCGTGGCGTACTCGAGTGCCGAGAGCACTCCCGCACGGAACTCCGCCCGGGCGCCCGGCACGAATGCCGCACCCATGATCGTTGCCGACCCGGCCGGCCCGGCCGGCGTGTTGATCAGCACCTGCTCGAGGCCGGACTGATCGAGCAGCTCGCGAATCCGCTCGGCTGGCAGCTCGTACGGCGAGGCGAACTCCACGCCGGTGAACCCGGATGCGGCAGCCGCGTCGAAGCGCTCCTCGAACGGCACCTCCGTGTACATCCACTTGAGGTTCGCCGCGAGCCGGACCGGACCGGCCGTCGTCTCGATGATCACGCGAGCACCGCGTCGTAGCCGGGGTTCACGACGAACCGTGGCCCGGCAACGCCGCTGAGAACGTCGATGACGTTGGCGGCGGCCATGAGCCCGGACGCGCCGCGCGCCTCGCGGGTCGCTCCGGCGACATGCGTCGTCGCGAGGATCCCGGGGGTGTGCAGCAGCGGGCTGTCCTGGGGCAGCGGCTCGGTTGCGAAGACGTCGAGCGCCGCTCCGCCGATCACGCCGGCGCGCACCGCGTCAACCAGCGCGTCCTCGTCGACGATGCCGCCGCGTGCCGTGTTGATCAGGACCGAGTCGCTCTTCATCGTCCGCAGGCGGTCGGCGTTGATCAGGTTGCGCGTCGACTCATCCAAGAACAGGTGCAACGTCACGAAATCTGACTGCGCCAGGACCTCGTCGAGCTCTGCGCGCCGGATCCCGTGCACCGCGGCGAACTCCTCGTCGAAGTAGGGGTCGTATGCAACGATCTCCATGCCGAACCCGGCGGCGATGCCGGCGACGGCCTTGCCGATGGAACCGAGGCCGAGGATGCCGAGGGTCGCACCGCGCAGCTCACGGCCGGTCAGCTGCTGCCAGCTGCCGCCCGCCAGGTTCTGGATGTTCTCCTGCACGCGACGAGCCGTGGCCAGCATCAGCGTGAACACGTGTTCCGCGACGGCCTGACGGTTTGCGCCGGCGGTGATGCAGACCGGGATGTTGCGAGCAGTGGCCGTGGCAACGTCGACGCTGTCGTAGCCGACGCCGGTGCGCACGATGATCTCCAGGCGCTCCGCCGCACTCAGGTCGTCGGCGGTGAGCGGCATGGTGCCGGCGATGATCGCGCGGGATCCGGCCAGCAGCTGGGAGCGCTCTGCGGCCGGCAGCGTTGCGAGGTCGGGCACGTGGCGGGTGGTCAGCCCGGCGGCGCGCAGCATCCGGTCGGCCTCGTCGCCGGGGTGCAGGAAGGCTGTGGTGATCAGGACATCGGTGAAATCGGCGGCGGTGCTCACCAGATCCCTCCCTCGTAGTTAGAAGCGGTGAACGCTCCGCCGTGGTATTTCGGCAGAGCGGCGGAGAAGTCGACGCCATCGCTGTGGTCGGCGGCGTCATCCTGTGGAACGAATCCGATCGCGGCCCAGCCGGCGTCGGCGTTCCACCAGCGATCGGTGTTCGCCGAGCAGCCGTAGACGACCTGGCAGCCGACGGGGCCGCTCTCGATCGCGCAGCGCAGCAGCTCGACGCCGTCCGGCCAGCTCAGCCAGAGACCGAGCTGTCGTCGGTCTTCTGGAGCGGGGCGGAACGTGCCGATGCGCAGGAGCACCGATTCGATCCCCCACTTGTCGTTGTAGAGGCTCGCGAGAGCTTCACCGAACGCCTTGGACACGCCGTAGTAGGTGTCTGGCCGCAGCGCTGCGGTCTCGTCCAGCAGCTCGCTGGCCGGGTGGAACCCGACGATGTGGTTCGAGCTCGCGTAGACAACCCTGCGCACGCCTGCTCGACGTGCCGCCTCGTAGACGTTGTACGTGCCGTCGATGTTGGAGGTGCGGATCTCCTCGTACGACGCCTCATCGGCGACCCCGCCGAGGTGCACGATGACGTCGACGCCCGCGGCCGCCTCGGTGAGCCGATCCAGCTCGGCGAGGTCGCCGATGACGACCTCCTCGTTGGGGTGCAGTGGCGCGTCACTCGCGCTCCGCGCGTAGAGCACGACGCGGTCGTATCGCCCGGCGAGCCCCTCGCGGATCACGCCACCCATTCGTCCGGTGCCACCGGTGTAGAGCACTGTTGTCATCTTGGTCCTTTCGTCGCAGCGGCCTCAGCCGATGCTGCGGTCTTGCTCGCCACCGGTCGCGTCGGCGAAGTAGCCGATGACCGCGTGCTGCGGCCGCACACGACGCACGTCTCCGTCGACGACCGTCAGGCCGACGTCGTGGCCCGGGAGGAGCACTCCCGAGGTGTCTGTGAGAAGCGAGCGGAGGCGGTCGATCGTCGACACACTCTGCTCCTCGTCCATGCTCGAGTCGGCGCGGAGTGTCGCCAGTTCGTGGATGTTCTTGACGGAGTCACCGGCGAAGATCATGCCCTGCTCGGTTCGCTCCGTGAAGAACGCGAGGTGATGAGGCGTGTGTCCGGGGCTCGCGATCGCGTGGATGCCGGGCAGAATCTCCTGGCCCGGCGACATCCGCTCGACGCCGTCGGTGCGCCGCAGCAGCTCCTGCACGTGCAGGTCGGGGATGAACTTCGTACCCGCCGGCTGCTCGGCGGCCCAGGCGAGCTCCTTCTCCCCCACCCAGGTCGTCGCGTTGGCGAACATCGTGAAGTTCGCGACGTGGTCCCAGTGCATGTGGGTGAGCAGAACGTCGGTGACGTCATCCGGGGTCAGCCCCAGCGCGGCCAGGCCATCGTGAATGAGAGGGATGTATGCGGGCTGGCCCGCATCAACGAGAACCCGCCGCTCGCCATCGTCGAGGAGCCACATGCTGCTCCATCCGAACGCACCGTGCGACGACGATTTGCCGGGGAATCCCTCAACGAGTGGGTGGGCGCTGTACGCGTTCATGACGGCCTCACCGTTGTCGATACGCTCCTGTGCATCATCGCCTCCAATTCCCTCGACGGCTATACTATAGCCGTACCCACAGAATACAGCACCCTCTGGATCGAGTCGAACTCGTCGCTGGCACTCACAGGAGCAGCCCAGAAATCTCGGTGCTCGTGGGACTCCATGACCAGCGCGACCAATCACTGCCGAGGTGAACCGTGAGTACCGATCTGAATGTCCGCCAGCGGCAGGCTCCAACCGCCGGGGCCCGCGCGGGCCGATTCCGCTTGGCGCTCCCGCCCGAGATCGCCGCGACCATGCTCGCCGTCTCGACCGTCGTGGTGGGGGCGCTGCTGGGGCTGCCCACCTACGGGATCTTCCTCGGCTGGGCGGCGGCGGGTCTGGCCGGAACGGGCAGGCCCGCCAGGCTTCCGGTTCTCGGGCGCTGCCTGGCGATCGGAGCGGTGTTCGGGGCCGGCACCCTCGCTGCCACGTCCGCACTCGGAACGCTGCTCGGCCCAGATGTGCCGCAGTGGGTCTGTGCGGTCGCGGTGCTCGCAATCGCAAACCCGTTGATGATCGTGGTCGGACGGGCGCCGGCAGTGAGTTCCGTGCCAGGGATGTTCATCGGATTCTCGACACTTTTCGCTGTGTACCTCGGCACCACGGCACCGATCTCCGGCGACATCATCGCCGCGCTTCTTGTCACGGTATCGATGAACCTGACCGGCCTCGTCTTCTACGTGCTCTACAACCGTCTGACCGGTGGGCCTCGCGCCGAACGAGCATGAACCGTGCCAGAGCGGCCGCATCGCCGGCCCTCCCTGAGCGGCAGAGCCGCGCCAGATCGAACCCGACTTTCCGCTCCGCCACAGCCCACAAGCGCATCGGGGTTGAGGCTAAGCTGTGAGGATGATCGCGCAGCCAGGGACCAAACGGCCGATTGCCGATCAAATGTATGACGTCCTGCTGCAGCAGTTCATGTCCGGTGATCGCGGCGCAGGCCAGAGCCTGAACATCGGTGCACTCTCCCGTGAACTCGATGTCAGCCAGACCCCTCTGCGCGAGGCGCTGGCCAGGCTCGAGCACACCGGCCTCGTCGAGCGCGAGGCGCTGCGCGGATACCGCGTCGCCCCGATGATGACGCGGCTCGAGGTGCAGCAGCTGATGGAGGCTCGCCTTGTGCTGGAGCCGACGTTGGCCGAGCAGGCAGCACTGCGCAAGACCGACGAGTTCATCAGCGCGCTGCGCGAGACGGTCGACGAGTTCCACCAGTCCGCGGTCCTCGCCGATGTCGCCGCAGAGGGCTTCAATCAGTACTGGCGTTCAGATGATCGCTTCCACATGCTGATCGCCGCACAGGCGGGCAACCCGTTCCTGGAGATGGCCTACACGGCGCTCGGCGGGCAGATCCAGCGCTTCCGCCTCTTCTCCAAGCTGGGACGGACGGGCGCGAAGTTCGCGGCGCCGGAGCACAGCTCGATCCTCGATGCGATCGCGGCCGGCGACGGGGCCGCCGCAGCCGCCGCCATGCGTGAGCACGTGATCGGCGCGACGGAGCGCCTGCTCGAACTCGACGCTCGGTAGCGATGTGCGGCGCCGACGCGCCCACCCCTGACTACCCGCGCCGCAGCACCTGCGCACGGTTGAGCAGCAGCGCGCGCTCCCGTTCGTTCGCCGTGAGTGCGGCGGCGCGCTCGTACTCGCCACGGGCCTCGGCGGTGCGACCGAGCTTCTGCAGCAGATCCGCGCGCACGCTGGGCAGCAGGTGGTAGCTGGCCAGCCGGCCCTCCGCGGCGAGGGCGTCCACCAGGACGAGGGCGACGGCCGGCCCGCGCGCCATCGAGAGTGCGACGGCCCGGTTCAGCTCGACCACCGGCGACGGCACGCGCCTGGCCAGCTGCTCGTAGAGGTCGGCGATGCGTGCCCAATCGGTGGCATCCGGGGTCACCGCCCGCGCGTGGCAGGCGGCGATCGCGGCCTGCAGTTGGTAAGAACCCGCCCCACCGCCGCGCGCCTGCTCGCAACGCTCGGCCCTGGCCAGGGCGGCGAGACCGCGTCGGATCAGCAGCTGGTTCCAGCGGCTGCGATCTTGCTCGAGCAGCAGGATCGGCTCCCCCGTCGTCGTTGTGCGCGCGCCGAGTCGCGAGGACTGGATCTCCATCAGCGCGACCAGCCCGTGCACCTCCGGCTCCCGCGGCAGAAGCTCGGCAAGCACGCGCCCGAGGCGCAGCGCCTCGCGGCAGAGCTCCGGCCGCATCCAGTCATCGCCAGAGCTCGCCGAGTAGCCCTCATTGAACACGAGGTAGATCACGGCGAGCACCGAGTCGAGCCTGGCCGCGAACTCGGTCCGCTCCGGCACCTCGAATGGCACGCCGGCCGCCGCGAGAGCCTTCTTGGCCCGCACGATGCGCTGCTGCATCGTCGCCGTCGGCACGACGAAGGCCCGCGCGATCTGCTCGGCGCTCAACCCGCCGAGCAGGCGCAGTGTCAGCGCGACGCGGGCATCCTGGCTGAGCACAGGGTGGCAGGCGACGAAGATCAGCCGCAACAGCTCGTCGTCGATCGGCTGCAGCACGGCCAGATCCGGTCGCGTCTGCACCGCGAGCGGCGCCCCGGCCAGCGCCGTGGAGGCGGCGGCTGATGGCGCGAGTCCGGATGCCGCCGCGGCACCGTCGGCCGCGGCATCCGCGATGCGCAACTCCTCAGCGAGTGCGACGGCGCGCTGGCCGAATGCAGCCTGCCTGCGCCACTGGTCGACGGCACGGCGTTTGGCGACCGTCGTGAGCCACGCGCCGGGATTGCGCGGGACCCCGGATTCCGGCCACTGTTCGAGGGCGGCAACGAGCGCGTCCTGGGCGAGCTCCTCCGCCATGCCGACATCACCGGTGACGCGGGCGAGCGCGGCGATGAGCCGACCGGACTCGATCCGCCACACCGCCTCGACGGCACGCCGCGCGGCGCCCGCTGCATCGCTCGCAGCGGGCGCCAGCGGCACCGCCTGGTCGGTCACGCGGTGCGCGACGTGCCCATCTCCTCGCGCCAGACCTTCTCCTTCTGCACGTATTCGTTGCTCTGGTCGAACTCCTCAAGCTCGAACACCTGGCGCACCTCAACCTGGCCTTCGGGGATCGGGATCCGCTTGGCCCACTCGATCGCCTCCTCTTTCGAGGCGACGTCAATGATCCAGAACCCGGCGAGCAGCTCCTTCGACTCGGTGAACGGGCCGTCGATGACGGTGCGGTCCTCGCCGTCGAACGTCAGGCGCACACCCTCGGAGGTGGGGTGCAGGCCCTCGCCCGCCAGCATCGCGCCGGCCTTGATGAGCTCCTCGTTGTAGCGGCCCATCGCGTTCAGAGCCTCTTCCTCCGGCCCGTTGGTGACGGAGTTGCTCTCGTCGGACTGCAGCAGCATCATGAACTTCATGGTCGTTCCCTTTCACTTGGTGAGAGGCAGAACCGCCTCATACCCAGGCGTCGAACGAGCGGGGCCCAGATCGACACGGCATCCGAAATTTCTCAGAATTTCTTTCTGACGGACTCCACCCTAGATTTCCGGATGCCGGAGCGACAGCCCCGCGTTGAGCGTGCGCCCCGGCTCACTCCCGTGCCGGCGGGGCCTCAGCGGCGGCCTTGATGTCGGCGAGTCGGGCATCCCAGCGGTCGGCCATCTGCTCCAGGCTGCGCGCGGCATCGCTGACACGTGCACCGAGGGCGCGGTAGCGGAGCTCGCGGCCGTGCCGCTCGGCCTCGACCAGCCCGGCCGCCCGCAGCACCTCGAGGTGCCGCGCGACGGCTTGGCGACTGATCGGCAGCTCCCGGGTGAGAGCCGACGCCGATGCCGGAGCCGAGCCCAGCCGCACGAGAATGCTCCAGCGGGTGTCATCGCCGAGCGCCGCGAACACGGTCGGCAGCGAGGCGGCGCCGGGCGTAGCGGTGTCCACGCTCACGCGGTGCCCGCGTTGCTCAGGAAGGAGCGGGCGGCAGCCAGCTCGAGCTCCCAGCCCTCGGTGTTCTGGTCGACGGCGATGCGACGCTTCTCGGCGTCGATCGGCAGCGAGGCGAATCCACTCTCCAGCACCCGGAGCGTCACCCCTCCATCGCGCTCGGTGATCCAGAACTCCACCAGCGTCGCCGACGTCGAGTGCTCCTGCGATGCATCGGCGCCCGGGATGGTGAACCAGCGGAAGGCGGCGTAGCGGGGTGGGTCGAGTCGCACCGTGCGCAGCGGAAACTCGCCGTGCTTCGGGTCGATCACCACGACGTAGCCGTCTTCCTGGCGGATCTCGTGGTCGATAACGGTGCCGCTGTTGATGAACCAGCCCGGCACAGAGATCAGCTGCCAGACGCGCTCGGCACTCGCATCGATGTCGATGCTGCGCTCGATGCTGTCGATCTCGTCGCGTTCGATCGTTTCGGTCATGACCTGCTCCTTCGCTCGTCCTGCACTGTCCGACTCGTACTGCAATGGCATCGTTGCACGTCGGATGCCAACATGCAACCGTTTTGTTGCATGTTGGCGCGCGCCGGCCGAACGCCAGGGCGGATCCCCCTGCCCACTGTGGCCCCCGTTCGGCCCGATGGCCCATGTACGACCGCGGGCCATTGTGCCGAGCGCGGGCCACGCTTCCCATCGCGACCTCCGCGGTCACGACTCGGCTCTGGCCATGACGACGCCCGAGGATGTGTTCGCCGGACCGGCCATCGAGATGCCGGCCGCACCTGCCTCGCCGCACTCCCCCGCGGTTGGCAGGCGTGGCCGCTCCGGCGCGGCTAGCGTGCGGCGCCGGCGGATGTCCCGCCTAGGCGGCCGCCTCATCGACGGACAGCCCCGCCGGCACCGGCTGAGAGTGATGCGGCTCATCGCCGAGCTCGGCCTGCAGCTCCCAGAGCTGCACGGTGAGCTGCTCGCGCACGCCTGCGTACTCGGCCGAGTGGTAGACGTTGACCAGCTCGTCGGCGTCGAGGAGCATGTCGTAGAGCTCCCACTCCGGCGGGTACACGTGTTCTGAGCTGCCCGGCAGCCCCATGCCGTCGTTGTAGAAGTAGATCAGCTTGTAGCGTTCGGTGCGGATGCCGTAGTGGGCCAGGGCGTGGTGGTGCTGGTCATCGTTCTCGTAGTAGCGGTAGTAGACGCCATCGCGGGTGGGGGCGTCCGGCGAGTCGGTCAGCTGCGGCCAGAAGCTCACACCCTGCATCCGCTCAGCCGGCTCCACACCGGCGGCGTCGAGGATCGTCTGCGCGAAGTCGACGTTCGTGACCATCTGCTTCACCGGGGCACCCTGGGCGATCGCGTTCGGGTAACTGATGACCAGCGGCATCCGAATCGACTCCTCGTACATGAAGCGCTTGTCGAACCAGCCGTGGTCGCCCAGGAAGAATCCCTGGTCGGAGGTGTACATCAGCAGCGTGTCATCGAAGTCCCCGCGCTCACGCAGCCAGTCGATCACCCGGCCGACATTGTCGTCGACCGAGGCGACACAGGCCAGGTAGTCCTCCATGTAGCGCTGGTACTTCCACAGCGCGAGCTCCTCGGGGTTGAGCCCCGCCGGCGGCGCCACCTTGAGGTCGGCCATCGTGAGGTAGTCGGCGATGCGCATCGTCGCGTGCTTGGCGGCGCTGGAGCGCCCGGCGTAGTCGTCGTCGAAGGTCGACGGCACCGCGATCTGCTGCCCGGCGTACATCCCCCGGTGCTTCTCGTCCGGCTCCCACGAGCGATGCGGCGCCTTGTGGTGGATGAGCAGGCACCACGGCTCATCACCCTCGAGCGAGTCGACCCAGTCGATCGACAGATCGGTGATGATGTCGGTCGCGTAACCCGGCTCGATGCGCACACCGTCTGCGGTGAGGATCTGGGGGTCGAAGTACTCACCCTGCTCGCGCAGCACAGCCCAGTAGTCGAATGCCTGCGGGTCGTGACCCTCGCCCTCGCCCATGTGCCACTTGCCGACGATGCCGGTGCGGTAGCCCTGTTCTTTGAGCAGCGAGACGAAGGTGGTCTGTGATGCGTCGATGGGGGTGTCGAGGGTCGTCACCCCGTTCACGTGGCTGTGCGTCCCGGTGAGGATTGAGGCGCGGCTGGGGGTGCAGAGCGAGTTCGTGCAGTAGCAGTGATCGACGCGGCGCCCGGCTGCGGCGATCTCATCGATGCGCGGCGTCGTGTTGACGACGGAGCCGTACGCGCTGATCGCGTGTGCGGCGTGGTCGTCGGTCAGGATCAGCACAATGTTGGGGCGCTTGCTGGGAGTCGTCATTGGTTCTCGTTCTGTGTGAATCTCTGGCTGGTGAACTGCTGCGACGGCCAACGGATGCCGCGGCCGCGCAGTGGCGGCCGCGGCATCCGTTGCCCGAACGCGCGGGCGGTGCGGCGGTGTTACTCGGCGCCGGCCGCGACGAAGAGGTCGCCGGTGAAGTACGCGGACGGGTCGGCGGGGTCGGTGACCTTGCCGGCGTTGACGAAGTACTTGTTCATGCCGGTGAGCCAGCTGTCGACGGTGCCGTCTTCGATCAATGCGTCGAGCTCGGCTGCGCTGAAGTAGCTGACGTTGCCTGCGTCGGTGGCGACGACGGCAGGGTCGAGCTTCATCATGGTGGCGGTCAGCTCGATGACCTCGTCGAGGTTCTCCTTGCGGTAGTCGAGGGCCTCGCGCACGACCTGCAGCACGCGCGTGGTCGCCTCCGGGTTCTCTTCGACGAACTCGTTGGCGCCCACGAAGCCGGATGCGAAGGCAACGGTGTCAGCGAAGTCCTCGTTCGACGCGAGGATGTTGAGGTCGGGGACCTGCGTCTCGATGGTGCTGATGAGCGGGTACCAGAGGCCTGCGGCGTCAACCTGGCCGGATGCGAAAGCCGCGACGGCGGTGGCCGGGTCCATGGCGACCTTCTCGACGTCGGCCATCGTCATGCCCTCTGCTTCGAGCGCGAGGTTGAGGATCATGTCGCCGGAGGTTCCCTCTGGCACGGCAACCTTCTTGCCCTTCAGCTGCTTGATCGACGTGATGCCCGGCTGGGCGATCACGCGGTCGCCGTTGCCGGTCGCGTTCACCGAGATGACCTTGGCCTGACCGGATGCGGGCAGCCACATGGCGCCGGGGCCGATGTACCCGAAGTCGAGGTCACCCGTTCCGAGCGCCTGAATCTGCAGCGGGCCGTTGGTGAAGACGGGGGTCTCAGCCCTGAGACCGTACTTCTCCCACAGGCCGAGCTCTGCGGCAATGGCGTGAATGCTCGCGCCGTTGAAGTCGGCGATGTAACCGAAGGTGATGTCGATGGGTTCCACGGCGGGGGCCGCGCTTTCACCGCCGCTCACCGCGGGGGTGTCGGCCGTGGCGCAGCCGGTGAGGACGAGGGCGGCAGCCGCGAACGCTGCGACCATTCCGCGCTTGAGTGCACTGTGCTTCATGATTTCCTCTGGGTTGGGGCCGTGCTGGTGACGGCG
>CAZZNX010000017.1:16755-38215 GCA_964655795.1 uncultured Leifsonia sp.
CTGTTGTCTGCGGCATCCGTTCGGTGCTGCTGGGTGGGTTAGTGGGTGCCGTCCTGGTGGTAGACCGCGTGCCAGACGCGGTTGCGCAGCGCGGTGAACTCGGGGCTGAGGCGCATGTCCTCGGTGCGCGGGTACGGCAGGTCGACGTCGATGATCTGGTGGATACGGCCGGGACGAGCCGCCATCACGACGACGCGGTTCGCGAGGTAGACGGCCTCGTCGACGTCGTGCGTGATGAAGACGACGGTGCGCTTCTCCTGGCTCCACGTCTCGAGCAGCTGTTCCTGCAGCTTCACGCGGGTGAGGGCGTCGAGGGCACCGAATGGCTCATCCATGAGCAGGATCGATGGGTTCACGGCATAGGCGCGGGCGATGGCGCACCGCTGCTTCATGCCGCCGGAGAGCATCTTCGGCAGGGCGTCGGCGAACTGGCCGAGACCGACCAGGTTGATGAAGTGGTCTGCCCGCTCCCGCCGCTCCGCGCGCGGCACCCGCGCGGTTTTCAGGCCGAACTCCACGTTCTTGCGCACGGTGAGCCAGGGGAAGAGCGCGTACTGCTGGAAGATGACGCCGCGCTCAGGGCCGGGGCCGTTGACGGGGATGCCGTCGACGAGCGCCTGGCCGCTGCTGACGGTCTCGAGCCCGGCGAGCACATTCATCATCGTGGACTTGCCACAGCCCGACGGCCCCACGATCGTCACGAACTCGTTGTCGGCCACGTCGAGCGAGACGTTGTCGAGCGCGGTGAACTCCTCGTTGCCGAGTGGGAAGGTCTTCGTGACGCCGCGGACCGAGATCTTGGCGGCTCCGACGACGGGAGGGGTGAGGGTGCTGGTGGTCATCGACGTTCCTGCCATCCGGTGAGTTTGGTTTCGGCGAACAGCAGAATGCGGTCCATGAGGAGGCCGAGGATTCCAATGGTGATGAGCCCGACGAAGATCGTGGGCAGGTCGTAGTAGAGCTGCGCGGCCTGCATCCGGTAGCCGAGGCCCACCTGTGCGGCGATGAGCTCGGCGGCGACGACCGTTGCCCAGGCGGCGCCGAGGCCGACCCGCATGCCGACGAGGATGAACGGGGTGGATGCCGGGACGACGACGCGGGCGAAGATCGCGCCGTCCTTGGCACCGAGCACCCTGGCCGCGTTGATCAGCGTGCGGTCGACGTTCACGACGCCCTGGTAGGTGGAGATCACGCACGAGAGGAACGCGGCGAGGAAGATCACGAAGATCTTCGGCTGCTCACCGATGCCCATCAGCACGAGCACCAGCGGGATGATGGCGAGCGGCGGGATCGTGCGGAAGAACTGGATCCACGGCTCCATCAGCCCTCGGGCGATCGAGTACCAGCCCATCAGGAAGCCGACGGGGATCGCCAGCAGGGTGCCGAGCGCGAACCCGGAGAGCACGCGGCCGAGGCTGGCCGCGGCGTCGGCGATGAGGGTTCCGTCCGCGATCAGTTGGATCGCACGCTCAAGCACCTCCGGCGGCGTCGGCAGGCGGAATCCGGCGAGCGCGAGTCCCCACCAGATGCCGATGCCGGCGACGATGGAGAGCAGGTTGAGCGCGAGCATCTTGCCGGAGCGCTTCGAGCGGCGCCGCTGCTTGGGCTCAACCGTTGCCGTGAGCGTCGTGGCGGTGGTGGGAGCGCGGTGGGTGCCCGGGGTTGCAGTGACGGTCATCGCGAGCACCTCGATTCACGTTCTGCACGCGGCGATGCGCGAGGTTTGTTGCGGCCGATCATGGGTTGCTCCTTTGCGGTGATACGGGTCGTGCGAAGTCTGGGTGTGAGCGCGCGGTGCGCGGGGGCGTGTTCGGCGCATGCTGATGCTGATGTGTCGCATGCGCGGCGGCTGCGTGTGCCGGGTAGCGCTCGAGCAGCGACGAGCGGCGCAGCACCGCGGCGATGGCCCCGCGCGCACCGTCGTCGGCACCGAGGGTCGCTGCCCGCACGATCGGCTCGGCCTGGGGAATGGGAATGAGTTCGTAGGCGATCGATGACCGCGCCTGCTCCACGATCACGGGCGCGGCCTGCACCAGCGGGCCGCCGATCACGATCTCGGCGGGGTCGAGCGTCACCGCGAGGCTGCCGAGCACCCGGCCGACGGCGTCTCCGACCTCGCGCAGCACGGCGCCGACGATCGGGTCACCGCTGTGGGCGGCCGCTGCCAATGCGTTCAGATCGGCGAGGGGTGCGCCGCGCCTGGCGCACTCGTCGAGAACGGCCGGGATGGAGGCGACGGTCTCGAGGCAGCCGCGCTTGCCGCACCGGCACTCTGCACCGTCCACGTTCACGGTGATGTGGCCGATCTCGCCCGCGTATCCGGATGCACCGGTCTTCAGCGCTCCATCGAGCACGAGCCCGCCGCCCAGGCCGTGGGAGAGGCGCAGGTAGAGCAGATTGGCCGAGGGCGTCTGGCCGCCCCAGATCGCCTCGGCGAGCCCGGCGAGGCGGGCGTTGTTGTCGATGCTCACCGGCGCGTCGAAACGCTCGGTGAACAGGTCCAGAAGCTCTCGCGCACCGTCGACGGCCGAGGTGTCCCGCTTGTCTCGACCGAGGGTCAGACGTGCCCCGTTCGGTGAGAAGGGACCGGGGAAACCGAGGCCGATCCCCTGCAGCGCGCCGTAGTGCACGCCCGATTCGACCGCGAGGCCATCGAGCAGCTCGAACGCGATCTGGGCGCGCGCGCTCCACTGCGAGTCGGTGTCGTAGTCGGCGACACCGGCGGCGATGATCTGCTGGCTTGCATCGATCACGGCGGCGTGCACCCGCCCGTGGCTGAAGTCGATCCCGATCACCTGGCCGGCACCGGGGTCGAGCACGAGCCGCTCGGCAGGCCGCCCGCGGCCCACCCGCTCTGCGGCATCCGGGGCGACGACCACGATCGCACGACGCTGGACGAGCTCGGCGGTGATCTCGGAGGTTGTGGTGCGCGAGAGGCCGACACGCTTCGAGATCTCGGCGCGGCTGAGTGCCCCGAACTCGCGCAGGGCACGCAGAATTCGCTCCTCGTGAGTCCTTCTCACGAGGGCGTGCGCACCTTCAAGCTCGATCATGTTTGGAACAGTAAGCGAGGCGATTTTTTCCGTAAACACCCCGGCAAAATTACACGATGTTTTTGTTACATGTTCGTCATAAATGGCTGCCCGCCGCGCCCGCGGGAGGTGGCACCGACGCCGGGCGCTGGCGGATGCCGCCGGCTACTGCCAGACGGAGGGGGCCTCTGCGCGGGTCGGCGGCAGCGCGACATCCGTGGCCCAGCTGAGCAGCCACTCCGGCACCTCGATGCCGTCCGGCACGGCGCCGACCGCCTCGAGCAGCTCGTCCATCGGCACGACGCCGCCGCTGCGCTTGAGGAAGCGGCCGCGGATGAAGCCCTGCGCGTAGACCTCCGGCTGCCCGTCGGCGCCAGGGCGCACGAAGCGCTGCTCGACGTAGACGGCCTTGTCGTCGAAGCCGAGGATGCGAGACTCGATCGTGAAACGCTGCCAGAGCTCGAGTGATTTGCGGAAGCTGATCGTCTCCGACACCACGACCGGGTACCAGCCGCGCTCCTTGAAGGTCGCCCAGACCCCGTTCCGCACGAGCATGTCGAAGCGGGCGACGTCCATGATCGACAGATACACGCCGTTGTTCATGTGGTTCAGGATGTCCTGGTCGGTCGGCAACACGATGAAGTTCGTGTGGGCGACGTCGTAGTGCCCGAGCCGGGGCTTCCGGCGCGAGAAGACCAGCATGTGCAGCATCGTGCGGAAGAACATGTGCATGCGGCAACGCTAGCGCCGGGGTGCGCATGCCGCGGCATCCGTTGTGCGAATCCTCAAAGCCGGGGTTTCGACAGGCTCAACCGGCGGGGCGGCTCAACCGGCGGATACCCCGCTGATTGAGCCTGTCGACATCCGTTAGGAGGGGAGCTCCCGCTGGTCGACGCCGTTGTACACCGAGAGCGGGCGGATCAGCGCGTTGGAGGCGAGCTGCTCCATGACGTGCGCCGTCCAGCCGACAACGCGCGCGGCCACGAAGATCGGCGTGAACGTCTCGGTGTCGAATCCCATCAGGTGGTAAGTGGGCCCGGCGGGGTAGTCGAGGTTCGGCTTGATGTTCTTGCGCTCCCCCATCGCGCTCTCGAGAGCGTCGTAGAGCTCCAGCATGTCCGGCCGGTCGTAGTGCTCGACCATCGATTCGAGCGCGGTGCGCATCGTCGGCACCCGGGAGTCGCCGTTCTTGTAGACGCGGTGCCCGAAGCCCATGATCTTCGCCTTGCGGGCGAGCGCCTCATCCAACCAGGCCGCCGCATTGTCGGCCGAGCCGATCTCGTCGAAGGTGTGCATGACGGCCTCGTTGGCCCCACCGTGCAGCGGTCCCTTGAGCGCGCCGATCGCACCCGTGACGGCCGAGTAGACGTCGGAGAGCGTCGAGGCGATGACCCGCGCCGTGAAGGTGGACGCGTTGAAGGAGTGCTCGGCGTAGAGCACGAGCGAGGTGCGGAACGCGTCGACGACAACCGGCTCCGCCTCCTCACCGAAGGTCATCCAGAGGAAGTTCTCCGAGTAGTCGAGGTCGTCGCGCGGCTCGACGAGCCCGAGGCCGTGGCGGCGGCGCTGGTCGTAGGCGACGATCGCAGGCAGCTGCGCGAAGAGGTGCTTCGACTTGCGGAGATTCTGCTCGGGCGCGTTGTCTTCGGCATCCGAATCGTTGGCGCCGATGATGCTCACCGCGGTGCGGCAGACGTCCATCGGGTGGGTCGACAGCGGAAGATCGTCGATGGCCCTGAGCACATTGGGCGCGATCGCCCGCGACGCACGCTCCAAGGCCGTGAACTCGTCGAGCTGCTCGCGGGTGGGCAGTTCGCCGTACCAGAGCAGCCAGGCGACCTCTTCGTAGCTGCACAGAGCGGCCAGCTCCTGCACCGGGTACCCGCGGTACAGCAGCGAATTCGTCTCGGGATTCACCTTGGAGATCGCGGTGTAATCCACCGGAACCCCGGCGAGGCCCTTGTAGATCTCTGGCTTCGCGTCAGTCATCGTCGTCTGCTTCCTGCTCGTGGTACGGGATCTCGATACGGCCGCGGGCGGCCAACTCGATCAACGGTCGGGGTCTGGATGCCGTGGGCTAGCGCTGCACGGTGAAGTTGAACACTCCGGAATCGAAGTGGTTGTAGCCCTCGTAGTCGATGAGCTCGTAGAGGTCTGCCCGGTGCTGCATCTCGCCGAGCAGGGGCTCGAGGGTGCCGGCATCCGTCAGGGAGTCCAGCCCGCGGGCCGTCGCCCCCATCGCCAGGCGCAGCATGGAGACGGGCCAGATGACCATGTTCATGCCGACATCGGCGAGCTGCTGCGTGGTGAACAGCTCGCTCTTACCGAACTCGGTCATGTTGGCCAGCAGCGGCACGTCGACGGCCGCGCGCATCGCCGCGAACTCCTCGAGCGAGCGCATGGCCTCTGGAAAAATCGCGTCGGCTCCGGCGTCGACGAGCCTCTTGGCCCGGTCGAGCGCGGCGTTCAAGCCGCCAGCACCAGGAATCGTGGCGGCGATGTCGGTGCGCGCCATCACCAGAAAGTTCGGGTCACGGCGGGCGTCGACTGCGGCCCGGATGCGCTTCAGCGCTGTCGACTCGTCGACGACCTGCTTGCCGTCGAGGTGGCCGCAGCGCTTCGGGTTGATCTGGTCCTCGATGTGCATGCCGGCGAGGCCGGCATCCTCCATCTCCTGCACGGTGCGGGCAACGTTCATCGGCTCGCCGAAGCCCGTGTCCGCATCGACGATCGCGGGCAGCTCGGTCATACGGGCGATCTGCTTCGACCGGCCGGCGACCTCGGTGAGCGTCGTCAGTCCGATGTCGGGCAGGCCGAGATCGGCGCTGAGCACGGCGCCGGAGATGTAGACGCCATCGAAGCCCTTGCGCTCGATCAGCCGCGCGGAGAGGGGGTTGAACGCACCGGGGAAACGCAGCAGCTCGCCGCTGGCGAGGCCGGCGCGGAATGCGACGCGCTTCTCGGCCGGGGTGGCCTGGGAGTACAGCATCAGAAGATCCCCTCGGGGTTCGGCACGGATGCCAGCACGCCCGGTGCCGCGTGGATCGTGAGCCCGCCGAGCTCCTCCGCCGTCAGCTCCGGCAGGCGCTCGGCGAGGGCGATGAAACGCTCGATCTCGGCCTCATCGAGCACGTGCTCCGCCAGCATCCGGAACTTCGCGATGTAGTCGGCACGCTCGAACGGCTTGGCGCCGAGCGGGTGGGCGTCGGCGACGGCGATCTCGTCGGAGATGACGCTGCCGTCTTTCATCGTGATGACGACGCGGCCGCCGAAGGCCTTCTCGGCGACGTCGAGCGAGTGGTAGCGACGCGTCCACTCCGGGTCCTCGACGGTGCTGACCTTGTTCCACAGCTCGACCGTGTCCGGGCGCTGGGCGCGCTCCGGCTTGTACGAGTCGACGTGGTGCCAGCTGCCGTCCTGCAGCGCGACGGTGAAGATGTAGGGAACCGAGTGGTCGAGCGTCTCGCGGCTGGCCGTCGGGTCGTACTTCTGCGGGTCGTTCGCGCCGGAGCCGATGACGTAGTGCGTGTGGTGCGAGGTGTGCAGCACGACGCTCTCGATGCCGTCGACGTCGTCGAAGATCAGCGGGTACTCGTTGTGCAGGCGACGGGCGAGGTCGATGATCGCCTGCGCCTGGTACTCGGCCGAGTGCTCCTTGGTGTAGCTGTCGAGGATGGCGCGCTTGGCTTCGCCCGGCTCGGGCAGCGACACTTCGTATGCGGCATCCGGGCCATCGAGCAGCCAGGCGATGACGCCGTCTTCGCCCTCGTAGATCGGGGTCGGGCTGGTCTCGCCGCGCATGGCACGGTCGACGGCCTCGACGGCCATCTTGCCCGCGAACGCCGGGGCGTGCGCCTTCCAGGACGAGATCTCGCCCTTCCGCGACTGCCGGGTGGCCGTTGTGGTGTGCAGCGCCTGGCCGATGGCCTGGAAGATGGTGTCGGCATCGAGGCCGAGCAGCGTTCCGATGCCGGCGGCGGCGCTCGGACCGAGGTGGGCCACGTGGTCGATCTTGTGCTTGTGCAGGCTGATCGCCTTGGCGAGGTCGACCTGGATCTCGTAGCCGGTGGCGATGGCGCGCACGACGTCGCGCCCAGTGAGCTCCCGCTTCTCGGCGAGGTGCTGGGCGACCGCGATGATCGGCGGGATGTTGTCGGCCGGGTGCGAGTACTCGGCTGCCAGGAAGGTGTCGTGGTAGTCGAGCTCGCGCACGGCGACCCCGTTGGCCCACGCCGCCCACTCCGGGCTGGTGCGGCGGGCCTGATCGAGGCCGAACACGGTGGAACCGACGCCGTGCACCGAGACGGGGTGCGAGGTGGCCTGTGAGCGCGCGGAGACGACGGGAGCCCTGGTGAGGGATGCCGCGGCGACGGCCGCGTTGTCGATGACGCGGTTGATCACCATCTCGGTGACCTCCTCGCTCACCTCCACCGGGTCGGCGGCGAGGACGGCCAGCTTGTAGGCAAGCTGGTCTTCGCGGGCGAGGTTCTCGTCACTGCGGTGCACTCGGAGGTGATGCTGCTGCACGGGGTTCCTTTCGTCGTGCTGCGGGCTCAGGCGATGCCTGCGCTGCTCGTTGCTTCACTCTCCGCGCTGGAGAGTGCATTGGTCAAGCTTTTGTGCAGGTGCACATGGGTGGCGTGGCTGGCGAGCGAGGCGTCGCCTGCGACGATGGCCTCGACGATGAGCAGGTGCTCGGATGCCGCCTGCCGCAGCCGCTCGTGATCGTGGCTGGCGAGGCGGCGGATTCTGCTGGAGTGCAGGCGCACATTCTGCAGTGCGGCGACGAGGTATTCGTTGTCGACGGCGTCGTCGATGGCGAGGTCGATGTCGTCGACGATGCTGAAGTATTCGCGGAGGCCGGACTCGCCCTGCTCGAGGAGGGCAGGCGCCTCGGCGAGGCGATCGCGCAGCCGACGGAACGGCACGTCGTCGCGGCGGCGGGCCGCGAGCATGGCGGCCTGGCCCTCGAGCGCCTGGCGCAGCTCGTAGAGGCCGACGATGTTCTCGCCGGAGATCTCGCTCACCACGAGTCCGCGGCCGGAGAGGGAGGTGACGAGGCGGTCGGCGGTCAGCCGCGCGAGGGCCTCGCGCAGCGGGGTGCGAGAGACGCCGAGACGGTTGGCCTGCTCGACCTCGGCGAGCACGGTGCCCGGGCGGAGGACGCCATCGAGGATCTCGCCGCGCAGGGTCTCATAGGCTTTTTCACCGGCCCGCATGCTTCCCCCTCACTGCGACAGCGCGTGATGTACGTCGCTATGTATACATGGTAGGCGACATTCCGGGTTGAATGCCACTTCGATGCGGAGAATACGGGTCAAATGTATACACCAGCGCGGATTGTGAGAACCGCTAGCCTTTTGAACAGGCCAAAGTGGCCACCCCTGAGAGATTGAGTAACATGCCAGATTTTGCGTCGATGTCACCGTGGAAGCGATTCTGGGAGAAGGGCGGATGGTGGAAGGCCGTCATCCTCGCTGCCGTCTACTATGCGCTCTACCAGGCCCTCGGCTTCGTGGCACTGCCGTTCGCCGGCCACGTCGAGGAAGGGACCGCCGCGTACATCCTCGTTTTCGTCGCACTCCCGATCCTCCTCGGCTGCCTGCTGCTCGTCGGCTTCGGACTGTCGCTGGGCTGGCTGCGCGAGCTCTTCGGCCGCCAGCCGATCCGAGGCTCCTGGTGGATGTGGATCGCCGTCGCGGTCGTGCTCGTCTTCAACATCCTGCGTTTCGCGACGATCGACTACAGCGCGGCAGGCGCCGACGTGGTTGCGGCGTGGCTGATCGCCGGCCTGTTCATCGGCTTCGCCGAGGAGGTACTGACCCGCGGCTACGTTGTGAACCTCATGCGCAAGGCCGGGCACTCCGAGATCGCCGTCGCCACCGTCTCTGCCGCCATTTTCGCGGGCCTGCACGCCGGCAACCTCTTCGGCGGCCAGCCGCTCCTCGCCACGGCGATTCAGGTGTTCTACACCTTCGCTTTCGGTATCTGCATGTATCTCGCGCTGCGCGTCACCGGCAACATCATCTGGCCGATCCTGCTGCACGCCAGCACGGATCCCAGCATCTTCCTGCAGACCGCCTACCCGGCCGAGGGATCGCTCACGGGCTTCGCAGCCCTCGGCAACATCGCCGTGATCGCGACCGGTCTCGTGCTCCTGATCTTCATCAGGGGACGCGTCGCCGCCCGCGAGGGCGACCCCGCGCTGGTCGCTCAGGCGCCGCTCGCGTAACGCACACCAGTCACGCACACCGCGGGGCCCTGCCGTATGGCGGGGCCCCGCTCGCTGCGTTAAGCAGTGGATCCCCCGGCGATCGAGCACCTCGCACCCGCACCCGCTTGACTACCCCCATACCCGCTGATTGAGCTTGTCGAAATCAAGCCACGTGGTTTCGACAAGCTCAACCGGCGGAGTTTGACCCACCCACGGGGGTTTCGACAAGCTCAACCAACGGAGTCGGGATCAGGCGCAACCAGCGGGTCGTCACTCCCAGAGCGGCTCGGCGGGCCGGTGCGACAGCGCACGGTCGGCGATGCCGGCCGGCAGCTCGGCGAGTGTCGCCGGGCTCCAGCGCGGCCGGCGGTCCTTGTCGATCACCTGCGCGCGGATGCCCTCCGCGAGGTCGGGCTGCTCGATCATCCAGGCACACACCGCGTACTCCTGCTCGAGCACCGCGCGGAGGCCGGGCGCCGTCGCAGCCGCCCGCACCGAGGCGAGCGTCACCGTGAGACCGAGCGGCGAGAGCGCCTCCAACTCGGCGGCCGCGGTGTGCGCCGCCGCCTCCGGCCGGGCCCGCAGCCGCCCGATGATCTCGGGCACGGTGTCGGCCGAGTAGCAGGCGTCGATCCAGGGGCGGTGACTGGTGAGCGGCGCCGCGGCATCCTCTGCCGGTTCCGGCGTCTCATCGAAGAGCATCACGATCTCGGCCGGAGAACCGGGGTCAGCACGCTCGGCGAGCGCCTGCAGCAGGTGGGGGAGCGTGGTGCTCGGCACATAGAAGTCGGCGAAGCCGGTGTCGATGGCGTCGGCGGCGCCCATGCTCGCGGAGTTGAGGGCGAGGTAGCTGCCGAGCTCACCCGGCGCCCTGGCGAGCAGCCAGGTGCCGCCGACGTCCGGGCAGAATCCGATGCGGGTCTCCGGCATGGCCAGCTGCGAGCGCTCGGTGACGATGCGGATCCCAGCGTGCCCGGCCAGCCCGATCCCACCACCCATCGTGACGCCGTCCATGACCGCGACGAACGGTTTCGGGTACTCGGCGATGAGGGCGTTGAGGCGGTACTCCGCGCGGAAGAAGCCGCGGGAGAGTTCGTGCTTCCCCGCGATGGTGTGCTCGTAAAGCTCGCGGATGTCGCCGCCGGCGCAGAGCCCGCGCTCACCGGCGCCGTCGAGCAGCACCACCGAGACCTCGCTGTCGTGCTGCCAGCCCAGGAGCGTCTCAGTGAGCACCGTGATCATCGCCGCGTTCAACGCATTGAGGGCACGCGGCCGGTTGAGCGTGAGCCGTCCGACCCCGTCGGCGACGCTGACAAGGACCTGCGGTTCTTCGCTCATGCCATCACGCTACCGCCCGTCCGGGAGTAGCATTCCCAGATGGTTCCCTGGCCCAATCTGCTCGGTTTCGCGCTCGCCTCGATCGCGCTCATCGCCCTGCCCGGGCCGAGCGTGCTGTTCGTGATCGGGCGCACCCTCACGCTCGGCCGCACGGGCGGTCTGCTCAGCGTGCTCGGCAACTCGCTCGGCGCCCTGCCCGCCCTGCTGCTCGTCTCGCTCGGCGTCGGCACCATCGTCGCCCAGTCCGCGACCCTGTTCACGGTGATCAAGTTCGCCGGTGCCGGCTACCTCGTCTACCTCGGCATCCAGGCCATCCGTCACCGCAAGGATGCCGGTGCCCCCGCGACGGCCGCGAGCACCCCAGCAGGCAACACGCCGGCCGAGGCGCCGTCGCCCAAGCGCTTCGCCAAGCTGACGCGCCCACTCACGCATCCAACCACCCGGATCCTCGGAGAAGCGTTCCTCGTCGGGCTGACCAACCCCAAGACGATCGTGTTCTTCGTGGCGGTGCTGCCGCAGTTCGTCGACTACAGCGCCGGCGCGATCCCGCTGCAGCTGGCCGAACTCGGCCTCGTCTTCATCGTGCTCGCCCTGATCGGCGACAGCCTCTGGGCGTTCACCGCCGGCGCTGCCCGCACCTGGTTCGCCAAGTCGCCCAAGCGCATCGAGCGTCTGGCGGGCACCGGCGGAGCGATGATGATCGGCCTGGGCGGGGTTCTCGCTTTCACCGGCTCCAAGAGCTGAGCCGGCATCCTGCAACGAAGGCGGGGCGAGGGAGTGCACAGCTCCCCGCCCCGCCGGTTTCGTTCGTCGATCAGCGCTTGACGCGCCGGCCCTCCGCCGTGGCGATCAGATCGGTGACGGCGTGCGGTGCATCGTCGGTGTCGCTGTCGATGGTGCCGGCCAGGCGGTCCGTCCAGATCTTCAGCACATTCGCCGGGGTCGGCTTGCTCAGCAGGCTGGCGACGATGTAGGCGATGAGGCCGGCGGCGAGGCCGAAGTAGATCGGCTCGTTCGCCAACACATCCCCGACGACGACCATGGTGCCGAGCGTGACGACCGTGCCGACGCCCATCGACCACAGCGCGCCGGTTCCGGTGGCCCGCTTCCAGAGGAAGCCACCGAGGATCGCAACGAGCAGGCCACCGACGAGGATGTCGTATGCGACGGTGAGCGCGGCGACCACGTCGTTGAGCAGGGTCGCCACCACGATCACGACGAGGCCGAGCACCACGACGTAGAGCCGGTTCGAGCGCATGTCGTGCTCGGGGTTCGCGCTCGTGATGGGCTGGGCCGGGCGGCCGAAGAGTCGACGGACGAGTGGCATCACGTCGGCACGGGCGACGGTCGCGGTGGCGATCAGCGCTCCGGAGGCGGTCGACATCATGGCGGCAACGGCGGCGGCCAGAACGAGGCCGCTGACGCCGACCGGCAGAATCTGCGTGGCAATGGCCGCGTAGACGTCGTCGGAGGACTCCATGTTCGGCATGAAGGATGCCGCGGCCGTGCCGATCAGGGCACCGGCGACGCCGTAGAGCAGGCAGTAGATTCCGGCTGCGGTTCCGCCCCACTTGGCCACCTTCGGCGAGCGGGCCGTGAACACGCGCTGCCAGATGTCCTGGCCGATCAGCATGCCGAATGTGTAGATCACGAAGAACGTGATGATGGTGTCGACGCCGATCGCGCCGAGCTCGAACACGGAAGAGCCGAGGCGCTCGACGATGCCCTCGTAGCCGCCGGCGTGGATCCAGGCGAAGGGAAGGAGCAGGAAGAAGACACCGATGGTCTTCAGCACGAACTGCACCATGTCGGTGAGCGTGATCGACCACATTCCGCCGATCGAGGAGTAGAGCAGCACGATGCCGCCGCCGATGATCACCGAGACGGTGCGGTTGGCGTCGAAGAGCACGTTGAAGATCGTCGCGTAGGCGATGGTCGAGGTGACAGAGAGCATCAGCGTGTACGCCATCATCACGATGCCGCTGGAGGACGTGGCATCCATGCCGTAGCGGAGCTTCAGCATCTGGGCGACCGTGTACACCTTCAGCTTCTGGATGCGGCTGCCGAACACGAGGCTGAGAACCAGGAGCCCGACGGCGATCGCCACGACCAGCCACATGCCGGAGATGCCGTACTTGTAGCCGAGGCCGACACCGCCGACCGTCGAGGCACCGCCGAGGACGACGGCGGCCATCGTGCCCGTGTAGAGCATCGGCCCGAGCCGGCGGCCGGCGACGAGGAAGTCGCTGGAGTTCTTGGTGCGGCGTTTGCCCCACCAGCCGAAGGCCAGCATGGCGGCGAGGTAGATGACGATGATTGCAATATCCATCATTGGATCCTTTGCGTGACTGAGGTGGTGCAGGTGGAGATCCAGCCCGTTGGGGCTAGCTCAGGTGGGTCGGTGCGAACATGCGCAGCACCGTTTTCAGGACCACGACAACTGGTCCCTGTGTGGCGAAGCTCTCCCCCAAGACCTCGCCGAGTGTGTCGAGCGTCGCCTCGTGGGCGGGCACGTCGAAGGCGGCAGCGAGCGCGACGAAGTCCGGTCTGGACAGCTCCGTCGCCGTCGCCTGCCCGAATGCATCCGTCATGTACTCGCGCAGGATGCCGTAGCCGCCGTCGTCGATGATGAGCCAGGTGACCTCGGCGTTGTGCTGCCGAGCCGTCGCCAGCTCGGCGATCGAGTACATGGCTCCGCCGTCACCGGAGACGGCCAGGGTGCGCCGCCCGGTTCCGATCGCGGCGGCGAGGGCGGCGGGGAAACCGAAGCCCAGCCCGCCGGCGCCCTGGGCCGAATGGAAGGCGCCGTCGAGCGGGTTCCACGCCGACCAGGCCCAGTAGCCGGCGATCGTCATGTCCCAGAAGGTCTGGGCATCGGCGGGAACGGCCGCGCGGATGTCGGCGAGCACGCCGAGCTCGCGCTCGAGCCCCTGCCCGGCGAGCCGCTGCTCGACGGCCAGCCGGAGTTCGGCCGCGATGGCGGCGCCGCGCGAACGCTCGGCGTCGAAGGCCCGCTCCGGCAGACGCTCGGCGATCGCCGCGAGAGCGAGCGCCGCGTCGGCGTGCACAGCCAACGCCTCGTGGTTCGATTCGAGCACCCGGGCTTCCGCATCGACCTGGATCAGCGTGCCGCGAGGAGCGAAGGTGAAGTAGTTGCTGGTGACCTCGCCCATCGAGGTGCCGACGGCGAGAAGCACGTCCGCGTTCTCGAGCAGCTCGGTCGTGAGACGATCCTCGATCCAGCTCGCGGCCGAGAGCGGGTGCTCGAATGAGATCGCACCCTTGCCGCCGACGGTGCTGACAACGGGGGCATCGAGCCGCTCGGCGAGACGAAGCAGGGCCTCCGCGCCGCCGGTCGAACGGCGAACGCCGCCCCCGGCGAGGATCACCGGGCGCTCGGCCGACAGCAACAGCCGGGCGGCGGCATCCGCCAGCTCCGGGCGGGGCGGGACGGCGGGAACCGGGGCGCTCACCGTGCGCACAGGGGGTACGTGCGTGGCCTCGAGCAGAACATCCTGGGGCACCTCGACCCACGTGGGTCCGGCCGGCGCCGTCTGCGCCAGGGCCCAGGCCGCGGCGATCGCGGAGGGAATCTGGCTCGCCTCGCGCACCAGGGCCGTGCTCTTCGTGACGTTGCGGGCGCTGGCCTGCTGGTCGTCGAGCTGGTGCAGCATGCCCTTGCGCGCCCCGCCGAGTCCGGAGCGGGGAACCTGGCTCGAGATCACGAGCAGTGGCACCCCGGTCGCGTAGGCCTCCTGCAGTGCGGCGAGCGCCGTGAGGGCGCCTGGCCCCGTCGAGAGGAAGAGAACGCCGACCTCGCCCGTCGCCCGGGCGTAGCCGTCCGCGCCGAAGCCCGAGTTGTTCTCGACCCGGGAGCTGACGAAGCGCAGATCACTGCGGCTGAGGGCATCGAACAGGCCGAGGGCATGCTGCCCCGGAATACCGAAGATGGTGCTCGTGCCGAGGGCGGTGAGCGTCTCGACGACGACGTCGCCGCCGTTCCGACGGTGGTCCTGGGTGGCGATGCCGGCCACCGGCTGGTCACCGGACATGGGCGGCACCGCCAAGCACGGGCGTGTCTTCTGCCGTGCGAAGCGCGAGCAGCGACACGAGATCATACGCGACGTGGGCGGCGGCGACACCGGTGATCTCGGCATGGTCGTAGGCGGGGGCGACCTCGACGACGTCGGCGCCGATGATGTTGAGCCCGACGAAGCCACGCAGGATCTCCAGCAGCTCGCGACTCGTGATGCCGCCGGCCTCCGGGGTTCCGGTGCCGGGCGCGTGGGCCGGGTCGAGCACGTCGATGTCGATCGAGATGTAGAGCGGGCGGTCGCCGATGCGGTCGCGCAGCTTGGCCGCAACCTCGTCGACGCCCTGCCGGTAGACGTCAGCGGATGTCACGATGCCGAAGCCGAAGCGGCGGTCCTCCTCGAGGTCTCTCTTGCCGTAGAGCGGGCCGCGCGTTCCGACGTGGCTGAGCGCCTCGGTGTCAATGATGCCCTCTTCGAATGCCCGGCGGAACGGCGTGCCGTGCGTGTATTCGGCACCGAAGTAGGTGTCCCAGGTGTCCAGGTGCGCGTCGAAGTGCAGCAGGGCGACCGGTCCGTGGCGCTTGGCCGCCGCACGGAGCAGCGGGAGCGCGATCGTGTGGTCGCCGCCGAGGGTCACGAGACGGGTGCCGTTCGCGGTGAGATCGGTCGCCGCCTGCTCAACCGTGTCAATCGCCTCGCCGATGTTGAAGGGGTTGACCGCGATGTCTCCCGCATCCGCGACCTGCGCGATGTCGAACGGCGAGACGTCGAGCGCCGGGTTGTACGGCCGGAGCAGGCGCGAGGCATCCCGGATGTGATTCGGGCCGAAGCGGGCGCCGGGTCGGTAGGAGACACCGCTGTCGAACGGCACGCCGGCCACGACGATGTCGGCGTGCTCGACCTGATCGAGTCGCGGCAGGCGGGCGAAGCCGTCCCGGCCGGCGAAGCGCGGCGTGCGGGCGGAATCGATGGGGCCGATAGGCGGAGTCATATGTGCAACTTCCTCGTTGGAGTTCGTCGCCCGGCCGCACCTCACGTTCTCGTTGAGTGTCGCGTGTTGCTCACTGGGCATCGAATGTTGTCTGTAAAGCTACTTCCGTGTTGAGCTTTCGTCAACCCCGATACGCAAGAAAATGGGCGCGACGAAACGGCCGACCGCCACGGGGCGTCGTGCGAAGCCCGGATTTCCGCGTGCGAGAAGGCTAGGCGGAGGCCCAGGGTGCTGGGGCAAGCACCCAGATCAGAGTGGCGCTCTCCGGCCCGGCAACGCTCCAGCTGTGCGGCTCGTGGCCGTTGAAGGTGAGCGAGTCCCCCACATCGAGCACCCACTCGGCGTCGGAGAAGCGCACGGTGAGCGAACCCTCGAGTACATGCACCGTCTCGATGTCGGCGTTCACGGAGTAGAGCTGATCCCCGCCGTGGCCCCCGGGAGCGACGACGGAGCGGATCATCTGGATGCGCGCCTCGTTGCGCGGCGTCAGCAGGCGCTCGTCGCTGTCGATTCCGCCGAGGTTGATGCGCGGGCCGGTGCCGGCGCGCACCAGCTGCACATCGGCCTCTTCGAAGAGCGACCCGACCGAGATCGAGAGCACGGCGCACAGCGTGATCAGCGACGCGACGCTCGGCGAGGTGATGTCGCGCTCGACGCGGGAGAGGAAGCCCTTGGTGAGGCCCGTGATGCGCGCGACCTCGTCGATGGTGAGCTGTTGCGCCTGGCGCGCGGCGCGCAGGCGGGAGCCAATCGCGACGGGGCGATTGCTGGGTTCGATCGGCATGGCACGCATGGTGCGTGTCACGTTACCGGATGTCGCGCGTCAGTCGGCGGTGGCCGTGCCCGTGATCGTGCCGCGGGCCAGCGTGTGGAAGTGCAGGTTGAAGCCGAGCACGGCCGGCGTCGAGCCCGGATCGAGGTCGAGGCGGGCGACGTCGAGCGCGTGCACGGCGAAGATGTAGCGGTGAACGCCGGTCGTTGGCGGCGGGCCGGCGCCGATGAACGAGGTGAGGCGGATCTCGTTCGGCAGGGTGAGCGACCCGGCCGGGAGCAGCGCACCGCCCGGGGCCCCGGCATCCTCGGGCAGCGAGGTCACGCTCGCCGGAATGTTGCAGACGGCCCAGTGCCAGTAGCCGGACCCCGTCGGGGCGTCGGGGTCGAAGCACGTCACGGCATAGCTGAGCGTCCCTGCCGGAGCACCGGACCAGCTGAGCTGGGGCGAGGTGTCGCTGCCACCGCGCCCGGCGGACCACTGAGCGCGCGCGAACGGTTCGCCGTCGCGCACACTCTCACTCAGCACGGTGAGCGGCGCGAAGCTCTTCAGCGTCGCCAGCTCTGCATACGGGTCGTAGTTGAACATCGTCGTCCTCTCGTGTGGCCATGGCCAGCCTACGAGAATCGACTTCCCGCTGATTGAGCTTGGCCTGAGCCTGTCGAAGGGTCGACATCTCGAGGTAGCTTTCGACAAGCTCAACCAGCGGTACACAGTTCACGCAGCGAGCCGCACTGGGCAGCCGCTCAGCCTCCGCTGCGTAAACTTGGCCGGTGGCCACAGCCAAAATCCTCCTCTACTACGCATTCACGCCGCTCGCCGACCCCGAGGCCGTGCGCCTCTGGCAGCGCGATCTGGCCGAGTCGCTCGGCCTGCGCGGGCGCATCCTGCTCTCAGAGCACGGAATCAACGGCACCCTCGGCGGCGAGCTCGCCGCGATGAAGCGCTACGTGCGCAAGACCAAGCAGTATGCGCCGTTCAAGGGCATCGACTTCAAGTGGAGCGAGGGCACCGGGCTCGACGAGAGCGGTGCCAGCCTCGACTTCCCCCGGCTCAGCGTCAAGGTGCGCGACGAGATCGTCTCCTTCGGAGCGCCGGGCGAGCTGAGCGTCGATGGCGACGGCGTCATCGGCGGCGGAACCAAGCTGGCGCCGCGCGAACTGAACGCACTCGTCGCCGAACGCGCGGCATCCGGCACCGAGGTCGTCTTCTTCGACGGCCGCAATGCCTTCGAGGCCGAGATCGGGCGTTTCAAGAACGCCATCGTTCCGGATGTCGCGACAACGCGCGACTTCGTGAACGAGCTCGACAGCGGCAAGTACGACCACCTCAAGGGCACGCCGATCGTCACGTACTGCACCGGCGGCATCCGCTGCGAGGTGCTCTCGGGCCTGATGAAGAGCCGCGGCTTCGACGAGGTCTACCAACTCGATGGCGGCATCGTGCGCTACGGCGAGGCCTTCGGCGACGACGGCCTCTGGGACGGCTCCTTGTACGTCTTCGACAAGCGCGGATCGATCGACTTCAGCGACCACACGGCCGTGATCGGCGGCTGCGTGCGCTGCGGCGACGCCACCAAGCGCATGCAGAACTGCACCGACCTCTCGTGCCGCGAGCAACTCGTCGTGTGTGAGAGCTGCGCGGGCACCGCGCCGACGTTCTGCGGCGAGCACGCGGCGGCCCTCCAGGCTGAGGCCCTCTAAGCGGAGACCGACGGCCCGGCCCCCGGAGCGGCGAGCACACGGAGGCCCTCCAGGCTGAGGCCCTCTAGGCGGAGACCGGCGGCCCGGCCCCCGGAGCGGGGACCGTTTCGTTGCGGCGGGCGTACGACCTGGCCGCCCGACTGGAGAGCGCCAACAGGATCAGGATGTCGAGCGCGAGGCTGAGCAGCGTCGTGCGCAGCGAGATGTCGAGGCCGGAACGCCACCAATCGATGAACGGCACCAGGATGCTGATCGTCGCCAACGACATGGCGGCGATGCGCGCCCAGTTCACCCCGCGCAGCACCAGCCAGGCGAGAACGAGGTAGAAGGCGAGCCAGACGCCGTAGCCGAGCGCGCCGACGCGCACGACGCCCTCGGCGAAGAGCTGTTCGTCCGGCGTCGCCGTCTCGCCGTTGAGCATCTCACTCTGCACGAAGCCCGGAACATCGGCCAGGGCGAAGGCGATGAGGGTGAAACCGGAGAGCACGCGCCCGACCATGAGGACCGCGCCGACGGTGGTGGGAACCGGCCGCTTCACGAGATCCCCCGCACTTCGACCGTCTCGTTCGCCTCGGCAGGCGACGACTCCCCGGTGCTGCCGGCTGCCCCGCCGCTCGGCACAACGGCACGCAGGTCGATCACCGGCATGTCGCCGTCGGTCTGGATCGTGTCACCGCCGCCGTTGCGGGAGTGGTAACCGGTGGAGAAGTCGCGGATGACGAGCAGCCGCGCGGCCGGTTCCGCCTCGCGCACGGTGGCGATGATGTGGTCCCGCTCCACGTCGGTGTTCTCGTCGATCTTGTGCGTGATCTGCAAGGTGAACAGCGAGAAGCCGACGGCGCGGTCGAAGGTTCCGGCTGCGAGCCATTCCACCCGGTGGCCGCCCGGCAGCATCCACCCCTCCGGGCAACGCCAGAACCGCACGTGGTGGCGCTTCGCCGGATTGCCCGCCACCTCCTGCTGGTAGGCGAAGTCCTGCTGCCGGCCGAAGAGGAACAGCGGGCTGACCGGCGCCTCGTCATAGCTGCGCCGGGAGAGCGTCGAGCGGACGATGCGCCAGCTCGACGCCATCGTGAGCTCGTCGGCGCGGGTCCAGCCTGCCGCATCCATCGTCTGCTCCAGCTGCTCTGCGCTGCCGAGGAGTGCGAGGTTGACGGGATCGCCGAGGAGCCCGTCGCTCGTGCGGGTGCGGCCGATGAAGTAGTTGGGAACGTAGAGCTGCGTGAGGATCCTGTGCAGCCGCGGCAACACGAGGTACGCCAGCAGCAGCCAGAAGGCGAGCAGGAAGAGCAGCCCCGCCCAGCCCCATTCCAGGCTCTCGGTCGCGAGCAAGACGGCCAGCCAGACCGCGGCGAGACCAGCGAAGACGAAGAAGAAGTTGTCGAGCGCCGCATTGAACGAGCGGCGCCTGACGCGCGTGGGCGCTGGGCGCTTCTCTGCTTCCGGAGCCGCGGGTGCTGGCATGACGTCATGCTATCCGCTCGGCTCCGCCGGCGCGCCTGTACCCGCGAGCGGCGGTCATGTCCGATTCCAGCGAACGCGCCGACCATGTGCATCGCTATCGTGATGCACATGACGAACACGGATGCCACGACTGCCGCCCGCGCCACCGAACTGCTGCGCCTGCACGACGCCCCAGAGTTGCTCCAGCTCGTCAACGTCTGGGATGTGGTCAGTGCCAGGGCCGTCGCCGCGCTGCCGGAGACGCGTGCGCTGGCCACCGCCAGCCACTCCATCGCCGCGAGCTTCGGTTACCCGGACGGCGAGGCGATCCCGCGGGACCTCATGCTCGCCATGGTCGCCCGCATCGCCTCCGCAACCGAGCTGCCCGTGACCGCCGACCTCGAGGCCGGCTACGGCGACGCGGGAGAGACCATCCGCCGCGCGATCGCCGTCGGCGTCGTCGGTGCGAACATTGAAGACGAGCTGAAGCCACTGCGCGAATCGGCCGCCATCATGGCGGCAGCCGTCGCAGCCGGGGAGGCCGAGGGCGTTCCCCTCGTGCTGAACGCCCGCACCGACGCCTTCCTCCGCGGAGGCGACCGGCCGATCGACGTCGTCGTCGCGGATGCGATCGAGCGCGGCCGCGCCTACCTCGATTCAGGCGCCGCCTGCGTCTTCGTCCCCGGCAACTTCGGGGAGGACGTCGTCACCCAGTTGGTCGAGGCCTTCGGCGAGCGCCGACTCAGTGTCATCGGGCTGCCCCAACTGCCCTCCCCCGCGCGTCTGGCCGAACTCGGCGTCGCGCGCGTCTCGTACGGCCCGTATGTGCAGCGCGTCGCGCTCACCGCACTGCAGGACGTGGCATCCGAGCTCTACGCCGGCGGCGTGATTCCGGCGGGAACCCGCGCCCTCAACTGACGCCGAGGGCTCCGGCGCGAGCGGTGTATCACGAATGCCGACTCCCCCGCGCTCGCTAGAATCGGGAGGCTCGTGCCCACCGAAAACACGGGATCCGAGAACACGGCGACACGCGCAGACGAGGAAAACGATGACCGCAACACCCACCGTCCGGGCGGTCGACATCGTCGCCCCCCTCTCGCTCGATGAGAAGCTCCAGCTGCTCTCGGGTGCGAGCATGTGGCTGACGGCCGGTGTCGGCGAAGTACCGCCGGTGTTGCTCGCGAACGGGCCGAACGGTGTCGCCAAGCAGGCAGCCGACGGCGACCACGTCGGCGGCGGCGAGATGCTCCCGGCGACGTGCTTCCCCTCGTCATCCGTTCTCGCCAGCAGCTGGGACGTCCCGCTGCTCGAGGAGGTCGGCGCCGCGCTCGGCCGGGAGGCCCGCGCCAAGGAGGTCGGTGTGCTGCTCGGCCCCGGCCTCAACATCAAGCGCCACCCCGGCGGCGGCCGCGTCTTCGAGTATTTCTCGGAAGACCCGCTCCTGGCCGGCAAGGTCGCCGCGGCGCTCGTGCGCGGCGTGCAGTCGGAGGGCGTCGGCTCCTCGATCAAGCACTTCGCCGCCAACAACCAAGAGACATACCGGATGCGACTCGACTCGGTCATCGACGAGCGCACTCTGCGAGAGATCTACCTGAGCGGCTTCGAGATCGCCGTGCGCGAGTCGGCGCCGTGGACGGTCATGTCCTCGTACAACCTGCTGAACGGTGAGCACACCGGCGAATCCCGCCGCCTGATCACCGAGATCCTGCGCGAGGAATGGGGCTTCGACGGCCTCGTGATGAGCGACTGGTTCGCCGTCGCCGACCGCCCGACCGCCGTGCGCGCCGGCCTCGACCTCGAGATGCCCGGCAACGGCGGCGCATGGGCCGACCGCGTCAAGAAGGCCATCGCCGACGGCAGCCTCAGCATGGCCGACGTCGACCGTGCGGCCGAGCGCGTTGCCGCACTCGCCCTGCGCGCCCGCGCCGAGGCC
>CAZZNX010000018.1:0-6655 GCA_964655795.1 uncultured Leifsonia sp.
GCAGGCGGCAGTCGTCGCCGGCGGGCCCGCTCGCATGCGACCGCTCACGAGACGCTGGCTGCACCGCACGTGCAGGCCGCCCCGCACGTCGCTGTGGCGGCCGCCGTCGCGGAGAGTGCCACCGCCGGCGCCGCAGCCCCTGGCTCCGCTGCGGCCCGCGTGCCGGCGCCCGCGGCATCCGCGGGCCCGGTCATCGCCAAGCCGCCCGTGCGCAAGCTCGCCAAAGACCTCGGTGTCGACCTCGCCGAGGTGACACCGACCGGGCCGATCGGCGACGTCACGCGCGACGACGTGATCCGTGCGGCCTCGCAGGTGAGCGTCTTCCGCAACATCGAGACACCGGAGTGGCCAGAGGACCGCGAGGACCGGATTCCGGTCAAGGGCGTGCGCAAGGCGATCGCGAGCGCGATGGTGTCGAGCGCGTTCTCCGCCCCGCATGTGAGCCTCTTCGTCGACGTCGACGCCACCCGCACCATGGAGTTCGTCAAGCGGCTGAAGAGCTCGACCGACTTCGCGGGTGTCAAGGTGTCGCCGCTGCTGATCATGGCGAAGGCCATGATCTGGGCCGTGCGCCGCAACCCGACGGTGAACGCGGCGTGGACCGACGAGGAGATCGTCGTCAAGCACTACGTCAACCTCGGCATCGCCGCCGCGACCCCGCGCGGGCTGATCGTGCCCAACGTCAAGGAGTCGCAGTCGATGAGCCTGCTGCAGCTGGCCGGCGCGCTCGAGCAGCTCACCATCACGGCGCGCGACGGCAAGACCAGCCCGGCCGAGATGTCCGGCGGCACGATCACGATCACGAACATCGGCGTCTTCGGCATGGACACCGGCACCCCGATCCTCAACCGGGGCGAGGTGGCCATCGTGGCGCTCGGCACCATCAAGCAGAAGCCATGGGTCGTCGACGGCGAGGTGCGCGCGCGCTACGTCACGACGATCGGCGCGAGCTTCGACCACCGCGTCGTCGACGGCGACGTCGCGAGCCGATTCCTGGCCGATGTTGCCTCGATCATCGAGGAACCGGCGCTGCTGCTCGACTGACGGACGCCGCGCGGAGATAACGAACGGATAACGGTGCACTCGCGGCGCGTGGCCAGCAACGGCGGCGATCCGCCGCCGCGAATGCGAGTTATCCACAGGCTGAGCGTGCTTGTCGATTAGTCCTCTCACGGCAGGCTTGATAGCGTCGTTGAGGCCGAAGTTGGCCACAATCCAGTCCGCGATCGGCGCGGTTCCTGCCTGCGCGGGAGCATGCCGAGCGTATGGTCGGATGATGTCGGCGGCGGCCCCAAGGCCCCGCCAGCGAGCAGTGCGATTCGCCGCAGACACCCAGTCTGCCGCTTGAGACCGCACGCTCCGCACGCGTCTCCGACCCGGCCGCAAGAAGCGAAAGCACACGCCTGAAAAGCGTTACTTGGCGTGCGCCCGGAGTGCAACACGTGTCCGACACAACCCACCATCCGACCCCTCTCCACGACCTCCCCTCGATTCCGGTGCAGATCCCGACCGCAGCGGCCGGCGTCGCCGTTCGGGCAGAGGGTCTCTACAAGGCCTTCGGGCGCAAGCCGCTCGACACCGTGCAGCGGCTCCGGGCCGGAATCGACCGTTCCGAGCTGCCGCCGGAACAGACCGCCGCCGTGATCGATGCCTCCTTCGAGGTGAAGCGCGGCGAGATCTTTGTGGTGATGGGGCTCTCCGGTTCGGGCAAGTCGACGCTCATCCGCATGCTGAACGGACTGCTCGAGCCCACGAGCGGCACCGTCGAGGTGGCCGGGACCGTGATCACCGGCCTGCCGCCGAAAAGGCTCCGCGCGGTGCGCCGCGAGAGCGTCTCCATGGTGTTCCAGCACTTCGCGCTGCTGCCCCACCGCAGCGTGATCGACAACGTCGCATACGGGCTTGAGGTGCAGGGCGTTCCGCTCGAGCAGCGTCGGGCCCGCGCGAACACCATCATCGGCATCGTCGGCCTGGACGGGTGGCAGCACAAGCTCCCCGGGCAGCTCTCCGGCGGCATGCAGCAGCGCGTCGGGCTCGCTCGTGCGCTGGCGGCAGACACCGACATCCTGCTCATGGATGAGGCCTTCTCTGCACTCGACCCGCTGATCCGCCGCGAGATGCAGGAACAGCTCGTCGAGCTGCAGGCCGAGCTCGGCAAGACGATCATCTTCATCACCCACGACCTCAACGAGGCGATGTTCCTCGGCGACCGCATCGCCGTGATGCGCGACGGCAAGATCGTGCAGATCGGCACGCCGGAGGAGATTCTCACCGACCCCGCCAACGACTACGTCGCTCAGTTCGTGCAGGACGTCGACCGTGCCCGCGTGCTCACCGCCGCCAGCGTGATGGAGCCGGCACGGGCCATCGTCTCGCTCTCCGCCGGCCCGCGCGCCGCTCTCCGCACCATGCGCGATCTGCAGACCTCCGCGGCCTACGTCGTCGGCAATGGGCGCATCCTGCTCGGCGTCGTGCGCGACAGAGACGTGATCCGCCAGGTCAAGAATCGTGAGACGGACCTCTCTCTGGTCGTGCGGCACGACCTCTCGGCCGTTGACGCAGACACCAACCTCAGCGAGCTCGTCGAAGCCTCAGTCGAGAGCGCGCTGCCGCTCGCGGTGATCGACGAGCGCAAACGGCTGCTCGGCGTCATCCCCCGCGTCACCCTGCTGGCCGCGCTCGGCAATGTGCCGGCGAACACCAGCGAGATCCCGGTGATGATCGACCCGCCTGCCACGATTCCCGTCGACGTCGTCACCGAGACGCTGCTCGCGACGGGCGGCCCCATGCACCCGGTGGATGGCGCGCTCGAAGGGAGCCTGCGATGAACCCGTCCCTGCTGCAGACCGCTCCGCCCACCGGCCCCGTCATCCCGCTCGGCGACTGGGTCGAAACCTTCATCGACTTCCTCACGACCAGCTTCGGCTGGCTCTTTGACGGCCTGCGTGCCGCGTTCGGCGGGCTCTACGAGCTCGTCGACCTCGTGCTCTCCGTGCCGCCGTTCTGGGCGATCATCGCCCTGATCGCGCTGCTCGGGCTCGTACTGCGCGGCTGGCTGTTCGCAGCGGGCTCCGCCATCGGGCTGCTGCTGGTCGTGCTGCTCGGCCAATGGGGCAACGCCATGGACACCCTCGCACTGGTGCTGGTGGCCAGCGCGATCGCGATTGTCGTGAGTGTGCCTCTGGGTATTCTCGCGGCCCGCTCGAACGTGGCATCCGCCGTGATCAAGCCGATCCTCGACTTCATGCAGACGATGCCGGCCTTCGTCTACCTGATCCCGGCGCTGATCCTGTTCCGCGTCGGCATCGTCCCCGGCATCGTCGCGACCATCGTGTTCGCGATGGCGCCCGGCGTGCGCATGACAGAGCTCGGCATCCGCGGCGTCGACAAGGAGGTCGTCGAGGCTGCGCACGCCTTCGGCTCCTCGCCCAACCGCATCCTGCGCCAGATCCAGCTGCCGCTCGCGATGCCGACCATCCTCGCCGGCATCAACCAGGTGATCATGCTCTCGCTTTCGATGGTCGTCATCGCGGGAATGGTCGGCGCCGGCGGCCTCGGTGGCGAGGTCGTGAAGAGCCTCGGCCGCATCGATGTCGCCCTCGGCTTCGAGGCCGGCCTCTCCGTCGTGATCCTCGCCATCATCCTGGACCGGATGACGGCAGCCATCGGCCTGCCGCGGCGCTCGTTCCGGCGGCGCCGGCCAGAGGCAGATCCGAAGGCGGCCGAGCCGAACGTGGCCGTCGCAGAGCGTGCAGCCGAGCCCGTCGCCGTCTGAGCGCGCCGAGCCGGCAACCCCGAACCATAACTCCCGAACCAGCAATCCCGTACCAATCTCCGTCTGGGCCACCCGTGGCCGGGCGGAACGAAAGGAACACCCATGAATAAGCGCTCCGCGCTCGCACTGACCGCCGTCGGTGCCGCAACCCTGCTCGCCTTCACCGGCTGTGCCGCCCCGGAATCCGAGGTGCTCGACAACGGTGACAAGCAGGACCTCACGATCGCCGTGTTCAACGGTTGGGACGAGGGCGTCGCCGCCTCGGAGCTCTGGAAGGCGATCCTCGACGAGAAGGGCTACAACGTCACCCTCGAGTACGCCGATGTCGCCCCCGTCTACTCCGGCCTGACCACCGATGACTACGACGTGGTGCTCGACACCTGGCTGCCGATCACCCACGCCAGCTACATCGAGAAGTACGGCGACGACCTCGTCGACCTCGGTGCGTGGAACAGCGAGGCCAAGCTCACGATCGCGGTGAACGCCGACGCACCGATCGACTCCCTCGAGGAGCTCGCGGCCAACGCCGATCTGTTCGACAACCGTCTGGTCGGCATCGAGCCGGGAGCAGGCCTCACCGAGGTCACCACCGACGCCGTCATCCCGGGCTACAAGCTCGAGAGCCTCGACTACCTCACGAGTTCGACGCCCGCGATGCTGAGCGAGCTCAAGGCGGCGACGGATGCCGGCGAGAACATCGCCGTGACGCTCTGGCAACCGCACTGGGCCTATGACGCCTTCCCGGTGAAGGACCTCGAAGACCCGAAGGGACTGCTCGGCGAGGCCGAGGGCGTGCACTCCTTCGGCGGCAAGAGCTTCGAGAGCAACTTCCCGACGCTCTCCGGCTGGCTGAAGGACTTCACCCTCGACTCGAAGCAGCTCGCCTCGCTGGAGAACGCCATGTTCAACGCCGGCGGATCGAGCAGCGACTACGCCCCGGCCGTGCAGGAGTGGATCGCCGAGAACCAGGACTACGTGGACTCGCTGACCCCGTAGCCCGAGCGCTCAGATATGACGATGGCCCGCACGGAACCGTGCGGGCCATCGCTGTGTGAAGCTGTCGATATCAGGGTGTGACGGTGTCGAGCGCGATCTCGAAGAGCACGGTCTCATCGTCGCGCGACACCTCTCTCATGCCGGCCTTCAGCAGGACTTTCTGGGCGGAGACGTTGTCTGGCGTCGTGTCCGCGCGGGCGAGCAGCGCGCCGTTCTGCGCCGCGATGGTGAGGGCGCCGAGCACCGCTTCGGTCGCGAATCCCTGCCCGCGCACGCCGGGAACGAGGCCGAAGCCGAACTCGACAACACCGGCTGCAGAGGGCGCGCCGAAGAAGCCGATCCCCCCGATCGCCGCACCGTCATCGATGCGGCGCACGATGTACGGGCCGAAGGGGGCTGGGTCGCCCTGTTCCTCGACGATGCTGAGGAACATGCGCACAACGTCGAGCTCATCGGCGAACGGATAGCCGCCCTCCCAGCGATACTCGTCGCTGGGGGTTCCAGCGAGCACGCGCTCCGCCTCCTCAACACTGAAGGGGTGCAACACAAGACGTTCGGTGAGCGTATCCACGCTCCCCACTCTGCCATGCCGCACCGACATCGTTGTCCCCACTCTGAGGGCCAAAGCGACACCGGCCAATTGGTTTTGACAATCATTATCAATAAGGCGTAGCGTTGCAGCATGAACAGTCGACGCCGTGCGCCCCATCCCCTCGCAATCGTGGCCGGCGTCGTCGCAGTGACCGTGGGCCTGGCCGGGTGCGCCAGTGCCTCCGGCGCCGAGCAGTCGGGCGATGGCGACGCGCTGAGCATCGTGGCCTCGACGAGCGTGTACGGGCAGATCGCCGCCGAGATCGTTGGGGTGATCGCCGGCGACGCGGCATCCGTTACGAGCATCATCGACAGCTCGGTGAACGACCCGCACTCCTACGAGGCCTCGGCCCGCGACCGACTTGCTGTGAGCCGCGCCGACGTCGTGATCGTCAACGGCGGCGGCTACGACGCGTTCATGGAGTCGCTGCTCGCGGATGCCGAGAGCCCAGAGCGCACCGTGCTCGACGTCTCCGAGATCTCCGGCCTGCTGCCGGCCGACGATCACGAGCACTCGGCCGATGAGCAGGACGACGAGCATGCCGACGAGGCCGACGGCCACGATCACATCGAGGGCTTCAACGAGCACCTCTGGTACGACTTCGACACGATGCGCCACCTCGCGGAGGCCATCGAGGCCGAACTCACCGAGCGCTCCCCCGAGCACGCGGCGGAGTTCTCGGCCAATGCCGACGCATTCGACGCCGGGCTCAGCGCACTCGAAGCCCGTACGAGCGCCATCGCCGACAGCTTCGCGGCCACCCCCGTCGCGATCACCGAGCCGGTTCCGCTCTACCTGCTCGAGGCCGCCGGCCTGCACAATGAGACGCCCGCCGCCTTCAGCGAGGCGATCGAGGAAGGCGACGACGTCGCCCCGCGTGCCCTGCAGGAGATGCTCGCGATCGTCGAGACGCCGGTCGCGCTCCTGGCCTACAACGCCCAGACGGCGAGCCCGCAGACCGAGCTCGTGCGTGAGGCCGCGCTCGCCGCATCCGTGCCCGTCGTCGACTTCGCCGAGACGCTGCCTGATGGCAGCAGCTACATTTCATGGATGGACGACAACGTCAGTGCACTCGAGGCCGCCCTCGAAGCGGCGCCCGCCGCATGAGCCCGACTCTGCAGCCCCCCGTGCTCAGTCTGGAGTCCGCCGCGCTCGGATTCGGCGCGCGCACCCTCTGGGACGGCCTGAGCCTCGACATCGCACCCGGCGAGTTCGTGGCCGTGCTCGGCCCGAACGGCTCTGGCAAGACGAGCATGCTGAAGACGGTGCTCGGCCAGCAGAAGCTCGTCTCG
>CAZZNX010000018.1:6665-9009 GCA_964655795.1 uncultured Leifsonia sp.
AGCATCCGTTTCGCCGGCGGGCCCGTGCAGCGCGGCGATCGGCGCATCGGCTACATTCCGCAGCAGAAGCTTATCGGGCCGGGCACGCCGTTGCGCGGCCGCGACCTGGTCACCCTCGGCGTCAACGGGCACCGTTTCGGCCTGCCGTTCACACGCAGGGCCGAACGTGAGCGCGTCGACGCGCTGATCGCGGCCGTCGGCGCCACCGGCTACGCCGACTCCCCCGTCGGCAACCTGAGCGGCGGCGAACAGCAGCGGCTCCGCGTCGGGCAGGCACTCGCCGGCGACCCGCTGCTGCTGCTCTGCGACGAGCCCCTGCTCAGCCTCGACCTGCAACACCAGCGCGGCGTCAGCGAGCTGATCGACCGGCGTCGCCGCGAGCACGACACCGCCGTGCTCTTCGTCACCCACGACGTGAACCCGATCCTCGGTATGGTCGACCGCATCCTCTACCTGGCCGGTGGCCGCTTCCGCATCGGCAGCCCGGACGAGGTGCTGCAATCCGATGTGCTCAGCGAGCTCTACGGCACCCCCGTCGAGTGCATCCGCAGCGGCGGGCGCGTGATCGTCGTCGGTGTCCCGGATGCCGAGACGCACCACCACGCCGCGAGCGAGCTGCCCGCATGAGCGCCATCGATCCCGGCGACATCTTCGGGCAGATGTTCGACTTCAGCGACTACGGGGCGCTGCTCGCCCTCGTCTCCAACTCCATCATCGCCGCGGCGGTGCTCGGCATCGTCGGGGGTCTCGTCGGCGTCTTCGTGATGCAGCGCGACATGGCCTTCGCCGTGCACGGCATCAGCGAGCTGAGCTTTGCCGGGGCGGCCGCCGCCCTGCTGTTCGGTGTGAACGTCGTGGCCGGCTCGGTGCTGGGCGCGCTGATCGCCGCGCTCGTCATCGGCGTGCTCGGCGCCAAGGCCCGGGACCGCAACTCGATCGTCGGCGTGCTGATGCCGTTCGGCCTCGGCCTCGGAATCCTGTTCCTCGCGCTCTACCCGGGGCGCAGCGCCAACAAGTTCAGCCTGCTCACCGGCCAGATCGTCTCGGTCGACGACCCGCAGCTCGGCTGGCTGATCGGGATGAGCCTCGTCGTGCTGATCGGGATGCTGCTGATCTGGCGCCCGCTGAGCTTCGACAGCCTCGACGCCGACGTGGCCGCCGCCCGCGGCGTTCCCACCCGCTTCCTCTCGTTCGTCTTCATGCTCCTGCTCGGCCTGATCGTGGCGGTCTCCGTGCAGATCATCGGTGCCCTCCTCGTGCTGGCGCTGCTCGTCACGCCGGCGGCGGCCGCGATGCGGGTGAGCGCCTCCCCCGTGCTCGTCCCCGTGCTCAGCGTGCTGTTCGGGTTGGTGTCGGCTGTCGGCGGCATCCTGCTCGCCATCGGCGGTTCACTGCCGATCAGCCCGTACATCACGACGATCTCCTTCGTGATCTACGTGGTGTGCCGGGTGATCGCCTGGCGACGGACTCGTCGGCACACGACGACGTCTGCGCTCGCGGCCAGCGTGTAAAGCCCAGGGAGTACAGCGCCGTGGGCCGCGACGCCCGAGAGTGCCCCTGCTGTTCCTGACCGTCGAGCCCTCGACGCCGTTGCCACCCAGCCGGGGGGCATCGGTTACGGTTAGGGGGTCGCGAAAGGAGCTGGCAGTGCATCAGGGATCGGCAGTCCCCCAGCCCGGAAGCGTGCTGGACGGGCGCTACCGGGTCGACGCCCTCATCGGCGTTGGCGGCATGGCCTCGGTCTTTCGGGCGTTCGACACGGAGCTGGGCCGTGAGGTCGCGCTGAAGCTGTTCCGCCCGGATGCAGCGGATGCCGGCGAGTTCACGCGCCAGCGCGGGGAGATCGAGTTGCTCGCCCGCCTCAACCACCCGGCGCTCGTCACGCTCTTCGATGCAGGCGTCGCGCGGCTCGCGGGCGCCGGCAGGGCCTACTTCGCGATGGAACTCATCGACGGCCCCGATCTGCGGGCCTCGTTCGCGGAGCGGACGCTGACCCGCGGCGACCTCGCGCACCTCGCCTGCGACATCGCCGAGGCTCTGCACTACATCCACGACCGTGGAGTCGTGCATCGTGACATCAAGCCGGCCAATGTGCTCGTCGCCCCGCCGCGGCTTCCCGGCTTGCCCCCAAGCGGGAAGCTCACCGACTTCGGAATTGCACGGCTCATCGACAGCGCCAGGCTCACCTCGACAGGCGCGCTGGTGGGCACGGCAAGCTACCTGAGCCCGGAACAGGCGCTCGGCCACCCCGTTGCCGCACCGAGCGACATCTACGCGCTCGGTCTGGTTCTGCTCGAGGGAATCAGCGGCGAACGCGCGTTCCCCGGCGGCGCCATCGAATCGG
>CAZZNX010000018.1:9019-12523 GCA_964655795.1 uncultured Leifsonia sp.
ACGCGCGATCCCGGGATTCCAGCTGCCGTGTCGCCGGACTGGGCGCGGTTGCTCGGCGCGATGACCAGCCGCGCCCCCGGGGAAAGGCCCACCGCGGCCGAGGTCGCCACCACGCTGCGCTCGCTCGAATCTCATCGGGATCCGACCGCAACCACCGCCGTCGCACCCGGATTCACAGCCCACCCCACCCCGACCCCCGACGCGGCGCCGACGGAACTCCTGAGCGGGTCGACCCGCGTGATGCCGACGGCGGAGGCCCAGGGCCCCCCCGATGCGCCCCGGCGCTCACCCCGACGGCGGCTGCTCGTCGCATCCGGAGCCCTGCTGCTGCTCAGCGCCCTGTTCGTGGGCGTCTTCGTGCTCGTGATCCTTCCCGCGACCACGGAGCCCAGCACGCCGAGCGCTCCGGCGCTCGAGTATCCGGCGGTGCCCGGGGTGCTCGGCGAGCATCTGGGCGAACTCCAGGATGCGGTGACGCCATGACCGCGCCGAAGCCGTGGGCCCGCACTCGCCGCCTGCTCTGCGTTGCGCTCGTCGGCACCCTGTCGCTCCTTCCGCTCGCGGCGTGCACGACGTCGCCGCCGGAGCTCGACGCCTCCGCGGCCGCGCAATTGCAGTCGGCGGTGCTGCAGGTGACCGAGTCGTCGGCCGCTGGCGACTTCGCCACGGCCTCGCAGCAGCTTGATGCCGTCGAGGCCGCGCTCCTCGAGGCCTCGGCCGCCGAGCAGCTGAGCGCCGCGCGCGCTGCACGCGTGCATGCCGCGATCGCCCTGGTCCGGGCCGACCTCGAGGCGGCCATTCGCGACGAACAGGCGACTCCGCCGCCACCCCCGACATCCGCGCCCAGCCCGACTCCCTCGACCGGCCCGACGTTCGACCCAGACTGCAACAAGGGTCAGGAGAAGAAGGGCACGTGCACCCAAGACGAGCCCGACGATGACGGCGACGACTAGCACCATCGTGCGGTGCCGGTGTGACTCGACCCCTCCCGTTCGGGCCAGTGCGCGGCTGCCCGGTGCGGCAGTTCAGTAGAGTTCGAGCAGCGCCGTTCGGCGTCGATGGCCAGAATCGAGAGAGGTGCCCGTGACCCTAGAGAGCCTGTTCGAATCCGGTGAATGGACGACACCGCCCGTCGCCGCACGGCTGAGCGACGGCGTGCTGCGCGTCACCGCCGCCCCCGAGAGCGACGCGTGGCGGCACACCGGCTACGGTTTCGTGCACGACACCGAGCACGCGCTGCTGGAGCCGTTCTGCGCGGAGGGCTCCGTCGAGGTGAGCTTCCGACTCGACTACGCCGAGCAGTTCGACCAGGCCGGCGTGTTCATCGCTGCATCCGAGACCGAGTGGATCAAGGCCGGGGTCGAGATCTCCGACGGTGCGCCGCAGGCAGGCGCCGTCGTCACCCACGGATTCTCGGACTGGTCGGTCGCGCCGGTGCCCGAGTGGGCAGGGCGTCTCATCACGGTGCGCGCCAGCCGGGCCGGCGACGGGATCGCGATCAGGGCCAAGGCCGACGACGAGCCGTTCCGCCTGCTGCGCCTCGCCTATTTCTCCCCCGACGTCGACCTCCGCGTCGGCCTGTTCTGTTGCGCGCCGATGCGCGCGGACCTGACGGTCGAGTTCAGCCGTTACGAGCGCGGCGAGAAGGATGCCGCCCTGCACGACTGACCGGCAGGCAGCTGACCGGCAGGCAGCCTCCGCACGGGCGCGGCGCGGTACGCTGGACGTGAGAACGAGGTGATCAGGCCATGGTGGTGAAGCGCGAGGTCGTCAAGCGCAATACGTGGCAGCGTGAAGCTGTGCGCGAGGCGCTCGAGCTGACCGACGGCTTCATCAGCGCGCAGGCGTTGCACGCCTCCCTGCACGCGACCGGCTCCCCCATCGGTCTCGCGACCGTCTACCGTGCGCTCGCCGACCTGGCCGGAGAGGGCGACGCCGACAGCCTCCAGTCGCCGGAGGGCGAGAGCATCTACCGCGCCTGCAGCACCACCGGGCACCACCACCACCTGATCTGCCGTAACTGCGGGCTCACCGTCGAGATCGCCGCTGACGCCGTCGAGACCTGGGCGCAGTCGATGGCAGCGGAGCACGGCTTCACCCAGGCGGCGCACGTCGTCGACGTGTTCGGCCTCTGCGCCAACTGCAGCGCGGCGGCATCCGCCCGCCCCTGACGAACGGCAGCCGGGCCGCTCGGTTTGCGCGACACGCCCGAGCCACGTAGACTTTCCCCTTGGCCGGGTGAACCTAACACCCGGTTTCGCACGAACACTCCCCCCGCAGATGTCGATTTCGCTCCCTGAGCGTGTCGAAGGGTGGGATGACGCGTGCCGACAAGGGATCTTGGGAAGGGCAATCGCCCTTCGGTATTGGAGGAAACCATGGCAGCAACCTGCCAGGTGACCGGAGCTGTTCCCGGCTTCGGACACAACATTTCGCACTCGCACCGTCGTACGAAGCGCCGCTTCGACCCGAACGTGCAGAAGAAGACCTACTACGTGCCGTCGCTTCGCCGCAACGTCACGCTGCAGCTGTCGGCCAAGGGCATCAAGGTCATTGACGCTCGTGGCATTGAGTCCGTCGTCAAGGACATCCTTGCTCGTGGGGAGAAGATCTAGTGGCAAAGCAGCAGGACGTTCGTCCGATCATCAAGCTTCGCTCGACCGCAGGCACGGGTTACACCTACGTCACGCGCAAGAACCGTCGCAACAACCCCGACCGCCTCGTGCTGAAGAAGTACGACCCTGTAGTGCGCAAGCACGTCGACTTCCGTGAGGAGCGCTAAAAATGGCTAAGAAGAGCAAGATTGCCCGCAACGAGCAGCGCAAGGTGATCGTTGAGCGTTACGCCGCTAAGCGCCTTGAGCTGAAGAAGGCCCTCGTCGACCCGAACGGAACCGACGAGTCCCGCGAGGCCGCACGCAAGGGTCTGCAGAAGCTTCCCCGCAACGCATCGCCGATCCGTGTTCGCTCGCGCGACGCGATCGACGGCCGCCCCCGTGGTGTGCTCACCAAGTTCGGTGTCAGCCGTGTTCGCTTCCGCGACATGGCCCACAAGGGCGAGCTGCCCGGCATCACCAAGTCCAGCTGGTAACACCGGCTGGCTGGTAACAGCCTCGCTCCACTGAGAGCACACAGAGGGCGTCGACTTCGGTCGGCGCCCTTTGTGCGTTTTTCTCGGTGAATCCGCAGAAAATGGCCCGTGGATGCCACAAAGGGCCGTTTTTGCTCCGCCACGGGCGAACACGCCGGGCAAATGTGCTCGAATGGCCGTGAAATCCGCGTGAATCCGCGGATCTCTGTTACATTCGAGGCGGTCAACCGACCACGGGGAGCGACTCAGCCGAGCCGCACACCCCCAGATTCGATTAGCTGTTTATGACAGATAACGGTCCGAGGAGGACACTCAATGGCTGACAAGTCGCTTAACAAGACCGAGCTCGTTGCGAAGATCGCCGCTTCGACCAACCAGAGCCAGGCAACTGTCGACGCCGTTCTCGGCGGCCTG
>CAZZNX010000018.1:12538-38097 GCA_964655795.1 uncultured Leifsonia sp.
TCGGCTGGCGTCAAGGTCTCGATCCCGGGCTGGCTCGCAGTTGAGCGCACCCACCGTGCCGCTCGCACCGGCCGCAACCCGCAGACCGGCGCCACCATCGAGATCGCCGCTGGCTACTCCGTCAAGGTCAGCGCCGGCAGCAAGCTGAAGGCTGCAGCCAAGGCGTAAGTCTCGACTACACGCGTTCGCAGGGGCTCCGCCGATTCGGCGGGGCCCCTGCGGCTTTTCCGCTGGCGACTGCTCCCGCTGGTTGAGCCCGCTTCCGCTGGTTGAGCCCGCTTCCGCTGGTTGAGCTTGTCGAAACCTCCCGGCGGGCTTGATTTCGACAAGCTCAATCAGCGGGGGACTGACTGCACGGCGGGCGCGGAGCGTCGCCGGACCGCGATCGGGACACCGAGCTGGCCCCGGGCGGCCGCCCAGTGCGCAACGCGTAGGCTGGAGGGGTGCTTCGCCTGACCCGTGTCCTCGGCCCAGCCGCGCTTCTGTTGTTCGCCATCGCGGCGCTCGTGGCCGGCCTCAACTTCGGCGGCGGTGCCGCCCCACAGCTTCTGCAGGACCCGGGCGCCGTTGTGCGCTGGGGCTTGCCGGTCAGCAAGCTCTTCGTCAACCTCGGTGCGGCCGCCATGATCGGCGCCCTCGTGCTCAGCTGTTTCGCGCTGAGCCCCAAGCAGCCGGAGTTCAACAGCGCGCTCGACGTGGCTGCCGCCGGCGCCGCCGTGTTCACGGTCGCGGCGGCGTTCACGGGATTCTTCACCTACCTCTCCGTGACCGGGGCGACGCTCTCCCTCGACGCCCAGTTCGGCGCATCGCTCAGCCAGTTCCTCACCCAGATCGAGCTCGGCCAGGCGTGGCTCATCACGACCCTCGTCGGCGCGGCCGTCACCGTGCTCTGTTTCGCCGTGCGCAACCACACCCTGCTCGTGTTCGTCACGGTGCTCGCCGTCGCGGCGCTGATCCCCATGGCGCAGCAGGGCCACGCGGCAGGAACGGCCGGGCACAACGCCGCCGTCACCAGCCTCGGCCTGCACATCGCCGCAGCCGCCGCATGGCTCGGCGGTCTCATCACGGTCGTGCTGTTGCGCGAGAAGCTCGTCGACCGCCGGCTCATCACGGTGCTCACCCGCTACTCGACGGTCGCACTGATCGCCTTCCTCGTGCTCACGATCTCGGGCGTTGCCACCTCGATCCTGCAGCTCGGCAGCTTCGAGAATCTGCTCAGCAGCTACGGTCTCATCCTGTTGGCGAAGGTGGCGGCGCTCATCGTGCTCGGCGTCTTCGGCGTCATCCAGCGCGGATACTTCATCGAGCGGATGCAGCGGGCCGGTGCGTCCGCGGCATCCGCCGTTCGGTGGTTCTGGGGCTTCGTCGTGGCCGAGCTCGCCTTCATGGGCATCGCCTCCGGCCTCGCTGTCGCCCTCGCGCGAACGCCGAAGCCGGTGACGCCCGGGTCGGAGCTCACCACGACCCGCACACCGGCCGAACTCCTCACCGGTGAGAAGCTGCCGCCGGAGCTCAACTTCTCCCGTTATTTCACCGAGTGGAACATCGACCTGATCTGGTTGCTGGTCTGCTCCTTCGGCATCTTCTTCTATCTCGCCGGCGTCTGGCGACTGACGAAGCGCGGCGACTCCTGGCCGATCTACCGCACCGTGCTCTGGATCGCGGGCATGATCGCCCTGTTCTATGTCAGCAGCGGGGGAGTGGCCGTCTACGGCACGTTCCTCTTCAGCACCCACATGCTCGCCCACATGGCGCTGACGATGGCGATTCCGGTGCTGCTGGTGCCCGGCGCCCCCGTGACGCTGGCGATGCGCGCCATCCGGCCCCGCAAGGACGGCAGCCGCGGGCCGCGCGAGTGGATCCTGCTCGCTGTGCACTCCCGCTTCGCCTCGATCATCGCCAACCCGATCGTCGCGGCCGTGCTCTTCGCCGGCTCGCTCTGGGTGTTCTACTTCAGCCCGCTGTTCAGCTGGGCGACGACCGACCACATCGGCCACCAGTGGATGACGGTGCACTTCCTGCTCACCGGCTACCTCTTTGTGCAGTCCCTGATCGGCATCGACCCGGTGCCGTACCGCCTGCCGTACCCGTTCCGCCTGCTCCTGCTGCTCGGCACCATGGCATTCCATGCCTTCTTCGGGCTCGCGATCATGACCGGAACCGGCCTGCTGCTGGCCGATTGGTACGGCGCGATGGGCCGCGCCTGGGGCCTCGATGCGATCGCCGACCAGCAGATGGGCGGCGGCATCGCCTGGAGCGTCGGCGAGATCCCGACGCTGGCGCTGGCCATCACGGTGGCGATCCAGTGGAGCCGCTCCGACGCCAAGGAGACCAAGCGCAGCGATCGCAACGCCGATCGCACGCACGAGGCCGAGCTCAACGCCTACAACGAGAACCTCGCCCGCATCGCTGAGCGCGACAACGCCGGCCGCTAGCCCGGCGTCCGCCCCCCTCCCGCGAGTTGGCGCAATCGGCCCCTTGGTGCGCCTTCATGGGGCACGTTGCGCCAACTCAGGGGATAGGAGGGGGCGTCCATCCGCGGGCGACGAGGGCCCGGCGCAGCGACTCGAGTGCCGCCTGCTGCCTGGCCGCCTTGTGGGAGCGGTTGAAGTGGATGATGCGCCAGCCGGCCTCGACGACGCGGTCGTCGCGATCGACGTCGTTGTAGTACTGCTGCTCGATCTCGCGATGATGTGCCCCGTCGTACTCGACGAGGACCTTGTAGCGGGGGTAGACCAGATCGCCGCGAGCAATCGGAAGCCCGTAGTCGTCGTAGATGGTGATGTTGACTTCGGGTTCCGGCAGGCCACTCCGGATGATCGCGATGCGAAGCTCGGTTTCCTTGGGTGAATCGGTTCCCGCACGGATCAGCGGCAGCGCCTCGGCGAGGGCATGTGCGCCGCGGCCGCCGGAGTAGCGCTCGGCGGCGTTCCGCAGCTCTCCGAGCGTCGCAAGTGGACGCTGGCGCCTGAGGATGCCGTCGCCGAGGATGACAAGTTCGTCGACCGAGAGCTGGGTGCCCATCTGGCACCACGTGTCCACCGCCGAGATCACGCGGAGACCGTCGAGCAGCTGGAGAGCCCCCGGTCCACGTGCGTGTTCGATCGAGAGTTGGTAGCCACGCACACCTGTGCCCCGCGGAGGGCGATGCGGTGCGATCGCACTCACGTGCAGGAGTTGGTCGTCGCGCAGCCGCTCCGGAACCGGGAGTCCGAAAAGGCGCACGGCGCTGAGGTGGCTGAATCCACGGTGCTGCGGCATCCGAGTGGCATAGGCAGCGCACAGCGCCCACACCGGATCGACTCTCGCACGCACGGAGCCGGGCTCAGTGCGCACAGCACGCACGCCGTGGAACGGGGATTCGAGGTCACTGCTGCGCAGTCGTTTGGCGCTCACACCCCGCTCGACGGCTTCGCCCACGGCAAACGCCGCACCCAGTGCGGGAGGAAGCGGTTCGCGTCGGTGCACTCCGACATCATCGCGTCCCGGTCGTGCCTCCCGCAGAAGTTATCCACAGCCGCCGCCGAGCGACGGCCGCGAGTTGGCGCAATCGGCCCCTTCGCACGCGCTCATGGGGCCGATTGCGCCAACTCACGGCTTAGCGAGCGTGGGGCTAGTGCAGGACGATTTGGGGCTGACCGCTGGGGGAGAGGGTCACGGTGAGGCCCATGCTGAATGGTTCGTCCTGGTCGAGCGTGCTGACCTCGCCGTCGAAGAGTGACTGCACCTCGACCTGCACGTGCGCGACGGCGGGTGTCTGCGGCATCTCGAAGTTGCTGTCGGTCGCGGTGAGCGTGACGACGGGGTATTCGACGATGGTCCAGACCGGCGCACTCGTGACCCGATCGTCGATGTTCACGCCGAACGGGCAGCCCGTCGGCATCAGCACGGCCTGGCTCGCACATTCCTCATCGAGCCACCCATTCAGATCGCCCTGCACGTCGTGGACGAACTCCGCGGTCGGCTGCACATCGACCGTCGCCTCTGTGACACCGCTCGCCGTGACCGGCACGGTGACCGGGGTCGCGGCGAGCAAGCGGGAGTCCTTGCTGAGCTCGTAGCTCGACGGGGAAAATGCCAGATAGGATGCCGAATTCGAGAACGTCGCCTCGGCGTCAGGCGCGTGGTGCGCGCGCGTGTCGAGCGTGAGCCCGTTCACCGTGAACTCCGCGTCGTGCAGCACGGTGACCGAGAGCACCGCGAGGGGGCTGCTGGCGAAGCGCCACTCGTCGAAGACTCCGAAGTTCGTGCCGGTGCGCTCGACCTCGAACACGCTCTCGGCCCGTGCGCCGTCGAGCGTGTACTCGACGGTCACCCGCTGGACTCCGTCCTCGCCTTTGTCGACATCGGTCACCTTGGCATCCTGCGGAGCGCGAATCACGGAATCGCGGAGGAGCGTGTGGGGGAGTTGCGTCGGCAGCCCGGCCGCGGCCAGCTCAGTGGCCTGAGGTTCGACGCCGGGAAAGCTGAGAGCGGCCTCGGCGTCGGCGCGGGAGAGTGCGCTCATGTACTGATGCACGAAGCCGGAGGCGCTGTAGAGGTCGCGGTTGAGCGCGCCGATCCCGGCCGCCATCGCCAGGATCACCAGCAGGGCCAGGCCGCCCCAGATCGCCGCGACGCGGAGCAGGGTCGATGGCGTTGCCGGCGGCTTTGGTTCCGGGGGCGCCCACATCACGGTGGCGCCGGTGTCCGTGTCGATCGTGACCCCTGGCGGCAGCGGGGCGTCCAGGGCGGAGTGTGCACCGTGGTGGCCGATGCCGAGTTCGCGATCCGGAATCACCTGCACGGGAACGGTGATGCCGAACGGGCTGGTTGCCGGCAGGGTCGTCGGAACGACGGGCGGCTCCTGCCCAGTCTCGTCCCCCGGCCCCGTACTCACCCGCCCAGTCTATTCAGCCATCGCCTGAGCAGAGTCTGTGCCACGGTGCCGTGCGCAACTCGGCGAAATCTCGGGGCGAGCGGATACAGTTGAAAGCTGCATCCGCCCACCAACCCCTGCCAGAAAGGCGCGTCGTGTCGCTTGCGTTGTCGCCGGAACAGGCTGCCGTCTTCGAGGCGATCGAGGGCACGAAAGACCATGTCTTCGTCACCGGCCGTGCGGGAACGGGCAAGTCGACGCTGCTGAACCACCTCAACTGGAACACCGAGAAGCAGATCGCCATCGCCGCACCGACCGGTGTCGCGGCGCTCAACGTCGGTGGCCAGACGATCCACTCGCTGTTCCGGCTGCCGATCGGGATCATCGCCGACCACGACATCGACCAGAACGATCAGACCAAGAAGCTGCTCAACAGCATCGACACCCTCGTGATCGACGAGGTCAGCATGGTCAGCGCCGACCTGATGGATGCCATCGATCGCAGCCTCCGCCAGGCCAGGGTCAAGCCGTTCACCCCCTTCGGCGGCGTGCAGCTCGTGCTCTTCGGCGACCCGTACCAGCTGGCCCCCGTTCCCGGAGACCCTGAGGAACGCGCCTACTACGCCGACCACTACCGCTCCATGTGGTTCTTCGACGCGAAGGTCTGGCAGGAGGCCGGCCTGCGCATCTTCGAGCTGACCGAGATCCACCGCCAGAACGACAGCGCGTTCAAGGGCATGCTGAACGCGGTGCGGCACGGACGCGTCACGGCCGAGATCGCCGGTGCGCTGAACGGAATGGGCGCTCGCCGACCGCTTCCGGAGGAGGGCGCCATCACGCTCGCCACCCGCAATGACGCCGTCAACCGCATCAATGCGAGCGCGCTGGCCCGCCTCCCCGGTGCCGCGCGCACCGCTGAGGCCGAGATCATGGGCGATTTCGGCGGCCGCGCCTACCCGGCCGACGCCAAGCTCGAGCTGAAGATCGGCGCGCAGGTGATGTTCCTCCGCAATGACAGCGCGATCGACGGCGGCCCGCGCTGGGTGAACGGCACGATCGGCACCGTCACGGCCCTCAGTGACACCGTCGTCGTCGACATCGACGGCGAGGAGCACGAGGTCGAGCCGGCGAGCTGGGAGAAGTTCAAGTACAGCTACAACCCGCTGACCAAGAAGCTCGTCAAGGACGTGGTGGCGGAGTTCTCGCAGTTCCCGCTCCGCCTCGCCTGGGCCGTGACGATCCACAAGTCGCAGGGCGCCAGCTACGAGCGGGCGATCGTCGACCTCGGCAGCCGCGTCTTCAGCCCCGGGCAGACGTACGTCGCGCTCAGCCGTTTGACCAGTCTTGAGGGGCTCTACCTCACCCGCCCGCTGCGCCCGAGCGACATCATCGTCGACGAGAACGTGCGCCGATTCATGTCTGAGGCTGAGCGCGAACGGCCCGTCACCGCGCGCTGAGACAGGGTCGTCGAGAGCTCAACGGGCATCCCGCCCGTAACGGTGCGATCTCGTTCTCGGCGTCCTCTCAGGACGGGCGGTAGACTCCCCTCGTACGGGGGATGTCTTTGCGCAACGAGGGGGCTCGATTGAACGCACAGTGGAAACGGGGCAGGCGGAGGCGATTATTCGCGGCCGGCGCCGTGGTGGTGCTGACGCTGGGCTTGGCGGCCTGTTCTGGCGATGCCGGGGTCATCGTGCCCGAGTTGCCGAAACAGCACGACGGGCCATTGCCGGCGGCGATGACCGAGCAGCTCGATGCCGCTCTCGCGCAGGCGATCGCGTGGTCGGCGTCATCCGGTGCCATCGCCGGCGTGTGGGCCCCGTGGGGCGGCGAGTGGACGAGCGCCCAGGGCGTGAGCACCGCCGGCGGCACGACGCCACTCAGCACCGATATGCACTTCCGCAGCGCTGCGGGTGACCGGCCGATGGTCTGCACGGTGATGCTCGAGCTGGCGGATGCCGGCACGCTCTCGGTGAGCGACCCCGTCTCGGAGTACCTGCCGGATCAGCCGGGGCTGGAGGGCATAACGCTCGGCCAGCTCTGCCAGGGCACAGCGGGCCTCGCCGATTACCGGGGCCAGTTCCAGGCACAGTTCGTTAACAACCCGACGCGGGAATGGTCGGGCATCGAGCTCATCTCCGGCGGCTTGGCCGCGGCCAGGACGGAGCCGGGCACCACCTGGCAGGATTCCGCGACGGCGATCGGCGTGCTCGGTCTGGCGCTGACGGCGGCGAGCGGCCAGAGCTGGGCTGAGCTGTACGACGAGTACATCTTCACGCCGCTCGGCCTGAGCGAGACCAGTGTGCCCTCCGGCGACGATCTCACCATCGAATCGCCTGCGCCGCATGGCTACGCCGCAGCGGTGAACCCGGACGGTTCACGAGACTGCGCGGTGATGCATGACGCCACGAAGCTCTCGCCCTCGCTCTCCGGGGTGACCGGGGGAATCGTCTCGACGCTCGACGACCTCAAGCGCTGGTCGCAGGTGCTGGCGGAGGGGAGCCTGCTGAGCAACCGATCGGCCGACGCCCAGCTGGCCACGATCGCGCTCGGCGGAGATTCCCCGACGTGGAAGGGCTACGGCCTCGGCGTGCAGACACTCGGCCCCTTGGTCGGTCATGACGGAGAGATCTCCGGCTTCCTGACCGCGGCCTACGCTGATCCGGCGACCGGCTTCACCGTCGTGGTGATGCTCAACAACTCGACGGCAGGCAAGGGCTTCGCCCAGCAGCTGGCCATGCAGCTGGCATCGATCGCCTCGAAGGCCCCGGCCGCGGGTGGGGCGACCGCTCCGGTGCTCGAGCTGCCGTGGTCGGCCGAGCAGGCGACAGCCGCGCTGCAGGCCGGTGCGGTGTGCCAGCCGGCCCCTGCCGGCTAGCGCGGAGGAGTACGCGAAGGGCGGCGCCCCCACAAGGGGGAACGCCGCCCTGGGCATGCCGGTGGGCTACTTGGCCCGGCTGGCCTTGAACTTGGCGCTGACCCGAGTGAGGATCTGGCTCGCCAGTTCGGGGTCGATGCCGTGTTCAGCGGCGAAGGCGTCGAGCGTGGCACGGTCCGGCGCCGGCACGGAGCCCGTCGCCTGCACCTGCTGTGCAACGACGGTCTCTGCGTCGGCGATGGCCTGCGCCACCACCGGGTCGACGGGGGCGGATGCCGCAGCGGCGGCCCGTGCCACCGGCGGTGCGGCGGGAGCGGCGGGAGCGGCGGCCGGCGCGGCAACAGGAGCGGCAACGGGCGCAGCGGCAACGGGAGCAGCGACGACCTTCGGCGACGCGACCAGCTCCGGCGCCGTGGCACCGGCTGACGCCGCCTTCTTGCCGGAGCCCGAGCCGGAGCCCGAACCCGTCGAGGATGCGCGGTCACGACCGGCAACAGCGCCGCCGGCGACTCCGCCTGCAGCCCCGCCGACGACCGAATTCAGCAGTTCGCGCACGCCGACGCCCATCGTGGACTTGAGCACGGAGTCGACCTCGCTGAAACCGCTGGCCACGTTCTTGGAGAGCTGCGATGCACCGTCGGTCGAGATGACGGTCAGCTGATCGATGTTGCCCATCGGGGCGGCGAGTTCGTGCGCGATCAGGGGCAGCGACTCGATCATGCGGAGCTGGATGAGCGCATCGGACTGCTCGGCGACGGCCTGCGCCGAGAGGCGCGTGGCCTCGGCCTCTGCCTTACCGCGGGCGAGGATCGAGCCGGCCTCGGCCTCACCCTCCACCCGCACGGCCTCGGCCGCGGCGACACGGGAGTCGCGCGAGGAGTTGGCGGCGGCGACCGCTGCGGCTGCCTGTGCCTCTGCGGTCACGCGGATGCGGTAGCTCTCGGCATCCGCCACCGCGTTGACCTCGGATTCGAGCTCGGCCTTCTTCAGCTGGGCGCGCTTCTGCGCGGTGAGCTCCTGCTGCTCGATGATGTTCTGCTGCGCGGTGGCCTCGGCCAGCGGACGGGCAGCCTCCGACTCGGCCGCGGCGCGGTCGGTGTCGAGCTTCAGCGCTGCGCGACGCAGGGCGAGTGTCGCCTCGGCTTCCGCAACGGCCTGTTCGGCGGCGATGGCGGCCTGACGGGCCTCGCGGGTCGATGCGGCCTCGGCAACCTCGGCCGCTGCGCGCACCTTGGCCTGTTCGGCGCGACCGATGTCGTTGATGTAGTTGTTGTCGTCGGTGATGCCCTTGATCTCGAAGGAGTCGACGTCCAGGCCTTGGTTCGCCAGCGATTCGCGGGCGGTGGAGAGCACCGTTGCACCGAGCTCGTCGCGGCGCTGGATGATCGTCATCACGTCGGTGGCGCCGATCGATGCGCGCAGCGAACCGGAGAGCACCTCCTGCGCGAACGAGTCGATGTTTTTGTCCTGGCCGAGGAATCGCTGGGCGGCGGCGAGGATCGAGGCGTGCTCCTCGCCGACCTTGACGATGGCGACGGCGTCGACGGTGATCGTGACACCATTGCGGTCCTGGGCGAGGGCCGTGACCTCGATTGCACGGGAGCGCAGCTCGAGCTTATGCACCTTCTGGAAGAACGGCGTGATGAAGACACCCTGGCCCACCACGATGCGCTGACCGGATGTCTCGCGCGCCTGCCCGTCGATCACGGTGCGCTTCGAGCGCTTGCCCGTGATGATCAGGGCCTCATCCGGCCCCGCGTTCTTGTAGAGCGTCTTGCTGTAGATCAGGGCGATGATCAGCACGATGACGACGGCGCCGATGATTGCGGGAATCGGGCCGAACCAGAAGTCGAACACAGGGGTCCTTTCGATGGGAGAGGGCCGCGGGGCGACAGGCGAGCGCGCGCCCCCAGCACGTTCCATCGAATCCTTGCAGCAAAAGCCGCCGGGCGCGACCCTGGTTCCAGCGCGTCACGCCGTGCGCTGGGCCCCGCTCTCCTTCGTCAGCGAGAACAGTGCGGCGAGACCCGGTCGCCCGCCGCTACGGTGAGCCGTCCGCTGTCGTTCTGCCCCCGTCCCGTCCGTGAGCACGCGCTGCAGCTGCCGCTCGACCGCGTCACGCTCGCCGCTCTCGACGAGGGCATACCCGATGAACGCCATCAGCCCGGCCACGGCCGCTCGCGCCGGCACGATCTCACCCGACAGGGCGTCGAAGATCCCATTCGAGGTGCCGTCACGAGCGGCGAGCCAGAGCGCGGCATCGAGCAGCTCATGAGGGTATTCGACAGTGCTGGTGTGGTGCTCTGCCGTGACCGTCGCGACGAGAGCACGGGTGAGCGCGGCCAGCAGCACGGTGTCGTGCGCGCGCAGCTGCGCGTCGAACACCCGGAGCTCAATGGTCGGGTATCTCTCCGACAGGCGGGCCCCCCACGCGATCGTGGGCAGATCCAGAACCACGCCGCTCTTCACCAGGTGCTGCGTCCTGCGCGCGTAGTCCTCGGCATCGCGGAAATGCGGCGGGACTCCGGAGACACCCCAGCGGCGCAGCATCAAGCAGCGCCAGCTCCCGAAGCCGGTGTCGGCACCCTTCCAGAACGGTGAGTTCGTGCCGAGCGCGAGCAGTAACGGCAGCCATGGGCGCACCCCATTGAGCGCACGGATGCCGGCATCCCGATCGGCCACCTCGACGTGCACGTGCACGGCGTTGATCTGGTGGTCATTCACCATTGCACGGATGTCGCTCCGAACGCGTGCATAGCGGGCGTCTGGCGTGAGCGGCGGATCGATGCCCGTGTCGAATGGCATGCCGGTCCCCGCAGCAACAGCGTCGAACTGCGCGGAGAGCGCCCCGAGGGCCTCACGGAACGCGCCGAGGTGGCTCAGTGCCTCGTCGAGCCCGGTGAAGATGGGGGAGGAGTACTCGATCTGGGAGGCGAGGAACTCGTGATTGACGTAGTCGCCGATCACCGCATCCCGCGCGAGTATCTCACGCAGGCTCTCCGCACGTGCAACGGGCGACAGCCGCCAGCGGTCGAGCAGCATGAACTCTTCCTCGATACCGAACCGGACCATGGCGGCCCCCCCTCAAAGCGAAGCTCTGCGCCGCGGTCTCGACGCCGGCGATGTCTCCAGTGTTGCGCCGAGTCAGACCGGCGTCAATGGGTGCGCAGCATTGCGATGAGCTCGCTCTTGCGTTTGCCGGAGTAGTTGTGCAGCCCGAGCTCCTTCGCCCGCGCCCGCAACGCGGGAACCGTCCAATCGTCGTAATCGCCCGACTGGCCGCCGCGCCGCGCGATGGCCTCCCGCCCGTCCCTGGCCGCGGCATTCGAGATGCGGGCGGCCTTCTCTTTCGAGGCACCGTCGTGACGGAGCTCCTCGTAGAGTTCGGGGTCTTTCAGGCTGGGGCTCTCTCCCGGCATGACGTCCTCGTTCCGACCTCAGAAGTTTCGACCTCAGAAGCGAGCGCTACACGTTGTTGCGCCCGCTCAGGGAGCGGATGAGCCAGGCGATGATTGCGATCACGGCCAAGATGATGCCCACCCAGAGCAGGAAGTTCAGCGACTCGACCAAGCCGCCCGTGATCGCGAGAATTACGGCGACAACGATGATGATCACCAGCAAAATGTTCACGGGGTCCTCCTTAGTTTGTGACGCGGACGGCTCACGGCATAACCGTGCGTCGTTCATGCACGATGTCAGCTGGCCGCGCCCGGTACAAGGGGCTTGACAGGGCGGTGAAAGGCCACCAAAACGGCTGTTGTTTCGGCATCCGACGTGGCAGTGTTGACAGTGATGAGGAGGCGCCATGGCAGCCGAATACATTGCAATCGAACGATGGTGGCCGCAGCTGATCGCGGCGAGCAAACACCGGATCCAGCAGGATCTCGACTCGCCGTTGCCCGACGAGATCGTGCGTCAGATCGAGGCGATCGTCGGCCGCGACATCGGGGTCGACGCCTGGGTGCTGACGGAGGGCGAGAAGGACTTCATCAGAACACAGGGCGAGCCCGTCGACTGAGCCGAGCGCCCAAGCCCGAGGGGCCGCCCCGATCGCTCTGACGAGCCGCTCAGTCGTCGAGCGTGTCGCGGAGCTTGGGTGCACGCGCGATGTCGTGGGCGACGCGCGCGGCCTCGACGCTGGAGATGTCGAGCCCGCTCTCGGCGAACCGCGCGATCAGGGTGGCGCTGATCATCGACTCCGCTCGCCCACTGAGCTCAGTGCTGGTCCGGGCGATGATGTCGGCAACCTTCTGTGCCTCGGTCATCTGGTGGTCCTCCATGATCGGCTGGTCGCGCCGTGCGTCCGGGCCGGCCCCGCTGGAATCAGGCATTCGTCGTCAACTCCTCGTGCAGTGGTGGTCCTGCGAGTCAACGCTAGGCGAGAGAGGGTCCAGCCGGAAGAGGCATGTCGAAGCCACCGGACTCGGGGTGTCGGACAGCAGCGAGTTTCGTAGCTTTCTTCACAGAATCACCTGTGGATAAGAATGTGGGAACTCGTGTGCAAACGCCGGAAACAGGGGCGTTCAGCATGTGCACTTGCCTGTGGATAACCACTTTGAACAGGCTGTGAGTGATCGCTGCATCGGTGTGGGCTCCTGGGGTGCGGTGGCGGTGCGAGTGCGGGTGAGTATCGAATGCCATTTCGAGTCGGCATCCGTGATTCGCACCCACGCGGCACCGGCGACGCGTCAGGGGCGCTGCGGAAACGGGTACGTGGCGAGCACGGTGCGGCCGGCGGGGTGTGCACGCGGCAGCATGTCGACGATCGCGATCTGGCTGAGGGAGAGTACGTCGCCGGCGCTCACCCTGGCGGCGCCTTTGACGGTCACATGGGGGCGGAATCCGTCTCCCGTGAACGCCGGTTCCTCCGGCGTGGCCGCGAACGGGCGCACGGCGTCGAGGAGCGTTCGATGCAGCTGCGTCAGAGCGGGGTGCTCGCGCACCAGCGTCACCGGGATGTCATGGCGGCGACCGAACAGCGCATCCTGGTCGGCCACGACGCGGAGGGCGTCCTGCCCCGCGCAGGCGACGGCCACGGCATCGGCGATGGCGGCGGGCTCGGCGTTGCTGAGGAACGGCGGCAACACCGTGATGTGCAGCGGCCAGTCGCGCACCGCGAAGCTGTCGCCGACGGTGAGGGGGGTGAGCGGCAGAACGATGACGAGGCGGGACATGCGCCGATCCTATGGGCGCGACGCCCACGATCGGGTGCCGCCGCTGGCACGGTGTGCCACCAGGACACTAAAATCAAACTGCACTAGGTTTTCGCGCAATCACAACGACAAGGAAGTCAGGACATCTCCATGCACATGCAATCCAGAGCGGGGATGGCCATCGCGGCCATCGCCGCTGCCGCTCTTCTCCTCACCGGGTGCACCCCCGGCGGAGACAGCGAGGCAGCAACAGCGGCCGCCAAGTCGGCCGCTGACACCACGATCACCATCGACCAGGGCACTCTGACCGGTGTCGCAACGGCATCCGGTGTCGAGTACCTCGGCCTGCCGTACGCCAAGCCCCCGGTCGGCGAGCTGCGCTGGCACGAGCCGGAGCCCGCAGCGGGCTGGGAAGGCACGCTCGACGCGTCCAAGGCCGGCCCCGACTGCCCCCAGCCGGTCAACGGCGATTCGGACGGCTCGCTCAGCGAGAACTGCCTCTACCTGAACGTGTACGCGCCCGCTGCCTCGAAGAAGCAGAAGGACAAGCTCCCCGTAGTGGTCTTCCTGCACGGCGGCGGCTACACCGGAGGCACCCCGAATATCTACGACGGCCGCGACTTCACGGCAACCGGTGAGGCCATCGCGGTCATCCCCGCCTTCCGTGTCGGACTCTTCGGGTTCTTCCCCACCTCGACAGAGGAGAGCGAGTTCGGAGCCCAGGGCAACTGGGGCCTGCTCGACCAGCAGGAGGCACTCCGCTGGGTACAGGAGAACATCGACGCTTTCGGCGGCGACCCGGAGAACGTGACGATCGTCGGCGAATCTGCCGGCGCCGGATCGGTCTGCTTCCAGCTCGCGTCCCCGACGGCCGCCGGCCTCTTCGACAAGGCCGCGATCCAGTCCATCGGCGCATGCAGCGTCAGTGACACCCCGGTCAGCACGGCGGCGTACAGCGCCGACTGGGGCTGTGCAGCGGGCGACCTCACCTGCCTGCGCGCGGTTCCCGCCGCTTCGGTCGTCGGCGCCGGTTCCGGCTTCGGCTTCGCCTACCCCTCCTCGGGCGGCCCAGACCAGCCGGTCGGCCCCGATGAGGCCGCTCAGAACGGAACGCTGGCCGACGTGCCACTGCTCATGGGCGTCACCAGCGACGAGTGGCTCGGCTTCGCCTCGGCGAACTACCCGCTCGACCCGGCCGAGTACGAGGCAATGGTTGCCGGACAGTTCGGCGATGCAGCACCGGCCGTTCTCGAGGCGTACCCGGCGGATGCCGGCCCCGACCCGGTGTTCGCACTCGGCTGGCTGAGCGGCGACTCGCAGTTCGCCTGCCCGGCGCTCGCCACCGCCGACACCTTCTCCGCTGTCGGGCGCGACGTGTACTTCTACGAGTTCGCCGACCGCACAGCACCGGGTTGGCGCGACCTCGGCAGCCCGTTCCCGCCGTCCTCGCTGGACCTGGGTGCGACGCACACGACCGATCTGCAGTACCTGTTCAACTACCAGGCCGCACAGCGGGCGCTGGACGAGGAGCAGTCCGAGCTCTCCGATGACATGGTCGAGCTGTGGCTGTCGTTCATGCAGAGTGGCGAGCCCGCGCTCAAGGGCGCCCCGGAGTGGACCACCTTCGCCGACGGCGCGGAGGTCTTGCAACTGAAGACCGCCTCGGCCGGCGGAATCGAGATGATCGACACCTTCTCCGACGCTCACAACTGTGAGCTGTGGAGCAGCCTCCGCTAACTCGTGAATCACCCATGGGGGTGGGCGCAGCGTCTGGGACGCACGCCCACCCCCATGCTTTCAACCCGAGCCGATCAGTGTCGCAGTGGGACCCGCTCGTGTTCGGCGCCAGCAGCCAGCAGCATCCGGTGGCTGAGCGCAAGGCGCAAGCGGCCGTTCGCGCTCCGCTGTTGCACGAATCCCAGCCGATGCGCCAGCGCCAGCGACCTCAGATTGCGCTCATCGATGACGGCGGCAGCCGTCGTTGCCCGCAACTCAGTGAAGGCGAACTTCAGCAGCGCGGTGGCAGCCTCCGCCGCGTAGCCGTGGCCGGAGTGGGCGCTGCCGAGCAGCCAGCCGGCCTCGACCTCGCGGTTCTCCGGCTGGACAACGCGGAGGTGCATGGAGACGTCGCCGATCAGTGTGCCATCGTGTTCGACCGCCAGGGCAAGGAAGTCATCGCGCCGCGCCAGCACGGTGCTCGCGGTGCGCCGACGGAGATGCGCCAACGATTGCTCCCGCGTGCGCTCCGGCCAGGGCAGGTAGCGGCGCACCTCGGGATCCGACTGGATGGCATACCACGCGTCGGCGTCGGCCATCCTGTGCGGGCGCAGCGTGAGTCGACTCGTCTGGATCGTGGGCGCGAATACCGCCCGGTCCAGAGTGCGCTCGGTCGCCGACCCACGTCTGGCCGAATCGTCCCGGCCGGCGGCTCGGGCAGAGTCGACCGCGGCGCCGAGCGTGGACGCCGTCCGGGCTGCGGTGAGTGACATGCCGCACACGGTAACGCGGCGAGGTGTGCCGCGATTATGCGTTTATTTGAAGCTTCTATGAATCGCGCGGCTCGTCTTCCGGAAGCACATAGCCATGCGGATAATGAACCGTGGACGAAGCTGACAGCTCTTCGCGCCCGACGACGGCCACGGCCCGTCGGCGTGCGGTTCTGGCGCGCCTACCGCGACTGCACCGGCCCGACGGCAGCGCAATCCGCGTGCTTCTCGTCGACGATGAACCGGGGCTCACCAGCCTCGTCAGCCTCGCACTCGGCTACGAGGGCTGGGTGGTTGACATCGCCCAGAACGGCAGCGAGGCGCTGGCGCACTACCGAGCGAGCACGCCGGATGTCGTTGTGCTCGACATCATGCTTCCGGACACGGACGGCCTTGAGGTGCTCCGCCGCATCCGGGAAATCGGCCACGGCACGCCGACCCTGTTCCTGACGGCCAGGGACTCCATTGACGACCGCATCGTCGGACTCACCGCGGGCGGCGACGACTACATGACCAAGCCGTTCAGCCTGGAGGAACTGGTTGCCCGGCTGCGCGGGCTGCTTCGCCGCGCATCGGAGGCGATCTCCGACGATGACTCCCTGCTGGCCGTCGGCGGCCTCACCCTCGATGAGCGCAGCTACGAAGTGAAGCGCGACGGGGTGCCGATCGAGCTGACCACCACGGAGTTCGAGCTGCTCCGCTACTTCATGCGCAACCCGCGCCGCGCCCTCACCCGCGCGCAGATCCTGGAGAACGTCTGGAACTACGACTTCGCGGGCCGCGCCAGTATCGTCGACCTCTACGTCTCGTATCTGCGCAAGAAGCTCGACTCCGGGCGTCCCGCGATGCTGCACACCGTGCGCGGAGTCGGCTATCTCTTGAGGCCAGCCGAGTGAGTGCGACTCGGCGGCGGACGGGCTGGACCCTGCGTGCGCAGCTCGTCGCGGGAACCGCCGCCGTGCTCGGCGTCGCCCTGCTGGCCGTCATCCTCGTCGGAGGGATCTCGCTGAATTCGACAGTCACGACGGTTGTCGACGGTCAACTCACGGCGTCATCCGCGGCCTTTGAGCACGCCGTCGACAAGTACCGGAGCAAGGACTTCCCCGACCGCGAGTTGGAGACGGCGCAGGAGCAGGCCAAGGGCTTCGCCAAACCCCTCACCGAGTTCTCCGGTCAGTCAACGGGTACCGTGATCGCGATCGTGCAGGACGGCGAGATCGTCGACGCCGCCCGCTTCTCTGACGGCGACGGCGCGACATTGCCTCCCGCGGCAGAACAGGCGGTTGTGGATGCCGCGGGGGCGGGGGCGGGTACGAGTGAGCGGGAGATGGCCGGGCTCGGTCACTATCGCGTTGCTGTGCAGCCGAATGGCGACGGCGAGTACCTCGTCACGGCACTGCCACTCGCCATCACCGACGAGGCCGAGGCCCACCAGGCGCGGGTGAACATGATCGTCGCCCTGCTCGCTCTCGCTATCGCCGTCATCAGCGCGGCCATCCTCGGCAAGCTCATCTTCCGCTCGATGGAACGAGTCGTCGATGTCGCGGAGACGGTGATCCAGACCCCCCTCGATTCCGGCGACAGCGGCATCGCGGTGCGCGTGGACGCCGCGGACGCCGACCCCCGCACCGACATCGGCAAGCTGGGAGAGGCGATGAACCGGCTGCTCGAACACGTGGATTCCGCGCTGGCCGCCCGCTCCGCGGCCGACCGGCGCATGCGCCAGTTCGTGACCGACGCCAGCCACGAGCTCCGCACGCCACTCGCCGTCATCCAGGGTTACGCCGAACTCACCCGGCAGGAGAGTGATGTGCTGCCTGAGACCACCGAGTACGCGCTGGCGCGCATCGAGTCAGAGGCGAAGCGGATGAGCTCGCTCGTGAGCGAGCTGTTGCTGCTCGCCCGCCTCGACGAGGGGCACGACCTGCAGATCGAGGAGATCGATCTCGCCGAGCTGGTCGACACAGCCGTCGGCGACGCACGGGCGAGCAGCCCGGATCACGACTGGCGGAGCGAGGTGCCCGAGGAGCCCGTCATGGTGCGCGGCGACCGTGAACGGTTGCACCAGCTCGTCGTCAACCTGCTCTCGAACGCCGCGCTGCACACGCCGCGGGGCACGACGGTCTCCGCCAGGATCGCCGACGGCGGGGACAGCGTCACGCTGATCGTCTCCGACACCGGTCCGGGCATCGACGACGCCCTGGTGCCCGTGCTGTTCGAGCGTTTCGTGCGCGCCGACACGGCCAGGAACCGCGACTCGGGGGGAACCGGGCTGGGCCTGGCGATCGCGCACTCGATCGTCGAGGCGCACGGGGGAACGATCACCGTGACGTCGAGCAAGGCCGGAGCGGTGTTCTCGGTGCTGCTGCCAGGCACGCCGCTACCGAGTTAGGCGGCGCGCCTGGCCGACCGGCCTCAGCGCGTCGAATTCTTGCCGGCCGACACCCCGAGGGAGAATGCGAGCAGGGCTGCGACCGCGACGACGACGCCTGGACGGTCACGCAGCTGCCTGCGCAGGAAGCCCGCCGGGTCGTCGAAGACCTCGTTGCTGCGGGATCCGACATCCGAGAAGGTCTTCTTGACCTGCTTGACGGCATCGTCGGTCGCGCTCGAGACGGCGTCGGCGACCTTCTCCGCCTTGTGCGATGCGTCCTCGCGGATGTCGGAAAGCTTGTCGGAGGCTTTGTCGGCAACCGATTCGGCCTTGTGGCTGATCGCCTCAGCCTTGTCGGTGAACTCATTCCCTGGCGAACTCATAGTTGCTCCTTGTGCGCTCACTGCCCCACCGGCCGGCGGGGCATGTCATTCACGCTAACCCCGTTCGCTCGATTCCGGGAGGGCTTGCGCGCGATGCGTCACGGAGTGAAACAGTTCACGGGTACTGACAGTGCCTCCCGGCATCCGCCGGCCCGGCGTACTGTCGGTGACATGGAGCATGCCACCGAGATCCGCGACTTTCTGACCTCGCGTCGGGCGCGGATCACGCCTGAACAGGCCGGACTGCCCGCCTATGGCGGCAATCGCCGAGTGGCGGGCCTTCGCCGCGAGGAGGTCGCCATGCTCGCGGGCGTGAGCATCGACTACTACGTGCGCATGGAGCGCGGCAACCTCGGCGGTGCCTCCGACAGCGTGCTCGACGGGCTGGCTCGGGCACTGCAGCTGGACGAGGCCGAACGCGACCACCTCTTCGATCTGGCCCGCCGATCGGATGCCATGCGCCCAACGCGCCGTCGCCAGCCCACCCAGCACGTGCGGCCGACGATCCAACGGCTGCTCGATGCGATCACCGAGACCCCGGCCATGGTGCGCAACGACCGGCACGACATGCTCGCGGCGAATGAGATGGCCCGCGCACTGTACTCGCCGCTGCTGGCCGACCCGCGCCGCCCGGTGAACACCGCCCGCTTTCTCTACCTCGACCCGGCGGCGAAGGACTTCTTCACCGACTGGGATCTCGCGGCAGATGATGTCGCCGCCATGCTGCGCTCGGAGGCGGCCAAGAACCCGTATGACAAGGCGCTGGTCGCCCTGATCGGGGAGCTGTCGACCCGCAGCGAGGTGTTCCGACAACGCTGGGCCGCCCACAACGTGCGATTCCACCGCACCGGGTTCAAGCGCCTGCACCACCCCGTCGTCGGCGACCTCGTGCTCAACTTCGAGGCGGCCGAGTTCCCGGCCGATCCCGGGCTCACCCTGATCGTCTACACGGCGCAGCCGGGGAGCCCGACTGCTGACGCCCTGAGCCTGCTCGCCAGTTGGGCGAGCACGCAGCGACAGAGCGAATCTGTGGGGGAGCCGGCATCCACCGCGCCGCAGCTCGCGGCCCACCAGCACAACGCCCACCAGAACAAGGAGTGACCGTGCATCTGCAACCGACCCCGCCCACCGTGAAGGGCCCGGCCGAGCTCTTCACCGGCGACGTGCACTTCGACGTCATCGCGGCGGGCGAGCTCCCCTCGCGGCTGCGCGTCAACCTGGTTCGCTTCGCACACGTGAGCGATGGGGTGGACGCCGCGGCGGGGCTGGGTGACGCGCGATGAGCGAGTGGTCGGCCGGCCAACTCGATCGCATCGCTCGGGCCGAAGAGCTGCAGATCGCCAGCCGCCGGAGCGACGGCACGCTGCGCCCCTTCGTCACGATCTGGGTGGTCCGGGTCGATGATGCGCTCTACGTGCGCTCCGCATACGGCGCGACGAACCCGTGGTTCCGTCGGGCGCTGGCCAGCGGCACCGGGCGCATCAGGGCCGGCGGCATCGAACAGGACGTGACGTTCGCGGATGCCGCGAGCGACGTGCATCCGGACATCGACGCTGCCTACCACGCGAAGTACGACCGCCACGGCCCACAGATCGTCGGCACGGTCGTCGGCCCGGGTGTCGTCGAGACCACGATCAGGCTGGTGCCGACGGGGGAGTAGCCGGGAACGGGGCGGTCGGCTCAGCCGCGGGGAACGAGATCCAGCTCCTGGAACGATTCAACCTCCGGCACCCAGCGCGTCTGCACGAAGGCCACGTGGGCGGGGTGGGCGTTGTACGCGGCGTAGGCGTCGGCTGTGGCGAAGTCCATCGCGAACTGGAAGCGGTGGGGGCTCTGGGGGCTCACCTGCTCGGAGATGCGGAAGTTCTCCACGCCGGGAATGCCGGTGAGCGCCGCGGCGGCATCCGCGAGGAAGGCCTGCTCCTCACGTGAATCGGCGGGGTGGCGCAGGGCGAAGCTCACGGTGTGCTGGATCACGGTTCTCTCTCCACGGCTCGGCCGTCGCGACGTCGCGACGGGTGATGTCGACGCTACCGCGTCAACGAGGCAGCCAGCCGTGCACCCGCCGCGCGCAGCCAGCGCGTCGGATCGGCCATCGCGGCCGCGGGCGAGCCGGCGAGCTCACTCAGCGAGATGGCTGCGGCGAAGTCATCGCTCGGCGCCCGGACCTCACCGGCAGCGAGCATGACGCTCGCCCCAGCCGCCTCAGCGAGCCTCGCCACGTACGCAGGCACCTTTCCGGCCGCGGATTGGCTGTCGTAGCGGCCCTCGCCGGTGATCACCACGGAGGCGCCGGCCACGGCATCCGCGAGCCCCATGGCCTCGCCGATCGCCCTCGCGCCGGGCGTGAGAATTGCGCCCCAGTGCAGCAGGCCGAAGCCGGTGCCGCCGGCTGCGCCGGCGCCGGGAGTCTCAGCGAAGCCGGGCAGCAGGCGTGCGAGGCGCTTCAGTCCCGACTCGATGCCCTCGACCTGCTCAGGGCTCGCGCCCTTCTGCGGCGCGAAGACAGCGGCAGCGCCGAGTGGCCCGAGCAGCGGGTTGTTCACGTCGGAGAGAATCTGGGCGCCGCCGGCAGGCAGCGCCCGCAGCTCGTCGAATCGGACGCGGGCGAGCTGCCCGAGTCCGCGATTGCCCAGCCGAATCGGGCGGCCGGTCGGGTCGATGAACTGCGCGCCGAGTGCGGCGAGGGCGCCGACGCCCCCGTCGCTCGACGCACTGCCGCCGATCGCCAGCAGCAGCCGGTGCACGCCGTGGTCGAGGGCGGCCGAGATCGCCTGCCCGAAGCCCAGCGTGTGCGCGTCGAGCGGCAACAGCGGGTCGAGCAGGGTGATGCCGCTCGTGTTCGCGAGCTCGATCACCGCCGTTCCGCCTGCCGTCCCGGCCGAGCCGGGCAGCAGCAGCCACGAGGCGTCGACGGGACGGTTGTCTGGGCCCTGCACGGTGACGGGCATCCGGATGCTGCCCGCCACCGCGGTCTCGAACGCGTCGAGCGTGCCCTCGCCGCCGTCGGCCATCGGGAACATGAGCAACTCATCATCCGGCCGGACCGAGTGCCATCCCTCCGCGAGAGTGCGCGCCGCGTCGCGCGCGGTGGCCGTTCCCTTGAAGGAGTCCGGCGCGATGACCACGCGCACCGGTGCACTCTGCGAGACGCTCGCCGGAGCCGCGCTCATGGTTGCAGCGGCGCAATCGGCCGCACCGTCAGCATTTGATGCGCGTGCCCGATCGGCCCGGCGAGATCGTGCAGCACCGAGCTGGTGATGCCCTGCCCGCTCGGGCCGAACACCACCGTCGTGTCGAGCCCGACCCAGCGGCCGGACGGTTGACGGTGCAGGTGGATCGTCAGATCGACGTTCGGGTACATCCATGCGGAGGGCGGCTGCCGGGTGGCGATGCCGTTGGCGAGATCGACGAGGGTGACGTAGCCGGCGAGCGGGCTCACCGCTTCGCCGGCGACCAGCTCGATGTCCGTGGTGATCCACGCCGTTGTGCGGCCGGTCTGCGGGGCGCCGACCGGCCGGATGTCGACGGAGTCGACGACCCCACCCGCCGGCCAGACCGAGCTGAGCGGCCAGCTGTCGAGGTTCTCGGGGGAGGGCAGCGGCGCGTCGCCGCCGCCGGCGACGGCGCTCGTGTCCAGCGTGGCGAGCAGCCAGGCGCGGGCACGGATGACGGGGCGCCCGCCGATCGAGAGCGTCGCCTCGAGCAGCTCGATGGTGCGCCCGGGGCGGAGCACCTCGACGGCGATCTCGCAGACGTCGTTGGCGAGCCGCCCGAGGATGTCGAAGCTGATGCGGGACAGCGCCAGGCCGGCATCCGCGTGACCCGCACGATGCCGGTCGATCGCGTGGACGATCAGGCCGCCGAGCGGGCTGAAATGCAGCTCGTCCGGATCCCAGGCACCGCCGCAGTGCGGCGTCGGCCGGTAGCGGTGCTCGTCGATCCGCTCGAAAAAGCTGCCAGACCCCGAGTCGATCGTGTCCACGTAGTTCTCCTGCCCCGCCGCGTCCCAGATGTGCACCGGCTCCATCGCCGGCTCCCTGAGCAGCATAGTTCGGGGCGGATCCGACTACTCGTAGATGTGCTCGATCACCCAGCCGTCTCCCGCCCGGCAGACATCGAAAACGCGGTTGACACCGTTCAGATCCGCCGCCTGGAAGCGCCAGCCGACACGGAGCACGGGGGCGTGGGTGATCATCGGCGGCAGCGGGTCCGCCTCGCGCAGGAGCTCGGTCGGGCGATCGGTGACCCGCCACCGCTGCCCCCGCCAGACCATGCGAGCGGGTACGCCGGCTTCGAGCCAGAGCGTCACGGTGTCGGCGGCGGTGAGCATGATCGGGCCTCTCTCCACGATGCGATTTTCGAACGAATGTTCGACGGTTAACGAGCATACGCCGCCGGGGCGGAGAGTCAAGACCGGCATACTCCCGGCATCGCGATCACTGGTGCCCAGCGCCGCGCGCGGCCCCCGTTGCGGAGCGCCAGGAACTGGTGCACGAAGGCGATGGCCGCGGGCTCGGGTCGGCCATGGACCCCGAGTGGGGCACACGATCCTTGCTTAATAATCGATAATCGCTACTCTATTAACGATCAGCACCGCTGGTCGGAACCACTCGCCGATGAAGTCGAAAGGATCGCCAGTATGGTCCCTGGATCACCTGCACTCCGAAGAACCCTCCCGATCACCCTCGCCGCCGCGCTCTTCGCGGCCGTGCTCTCACCGATCACCCCGGCATCCGCGGCCCCGCTCGGCTCGCCCTCCGAGATCTTCGTCTCGCCGACGGGGTCGAACGGCGGGGACGGAAGCGAGGCCGCACCGTTCCGCACCCTCGAGAAGGCCAGGGCCGTCATCCGCTCGATGAATGCCAGCGCTGCCCTGCCGGACGGTGGCGTGACCGTCACGTTGCGCGGCGGAGACTACGCGCGGGACTCCTCGTTCGAACTGCAGAAGCAGGATTCGGGCACGGAAACCTCGCCCATCGTCTACCGTGCATACCCGGGCGAAGACGTGCGCCTGCACGGCGGCCGCGTGCTCGACGGTGACGACTTCACCCCGGCGGGCACCGATGGCGCGGGCGCCCGCCTGAGCGAGGCCGCCCGCGCGAGCGTGATGCAGTACGACCTCGGAGCCGCCGGCGTCGAGGACCTCGGTGGGATCCTGCAGACCGGCTACGGCCTGCCGCCCGGGGAGGAGCCGGCCGAGATCTTCTTCAATGGCGCCCCGATGACGCTCGCCCGGTACCCGGACACCGGCTTCGTGAAGGTGGGCAAGGTCACCGACGCAGGCGGAAACCCGCGACAGGTGCTCGGCGGCAACGCCACGAGCCGCCCGCTCGACCCGGTGTATGACGACGGCGCGACCTTCGCGTACGCGGACCAGCGGCCGGAGAGCTGGGCGAGCGTCGACGGCGCCCAGATGTACGGCTACTGGTACTGGGACTGGGCCGACGGCAACCTCGCCATCGACTCCATCGACGCGGCGACCAACACGGTCAGCACGAAGAACGCCTCGCACTACACCGTGCGTTCCAACCAGCGGTACTACTACTACAACGTTCCGGAAGAACTGGACGCGCCGGGTGAGTACTACCTCGACCGTGACGCGAAGGTGCTCTACTTCAACCCGCCGGCCGCGCTCGCCGACACGACGGTCGACCTCTCGCTGCTCACCGAGCCCGTCGTGCAGATCAACGGCGCGTCCCACGTCACCTTCAGCGGCATCCGGGTCGAGAACAGCCGCGGCGACGGCATCCGCATCTCCTCCGGGGACCACAACCGCATCGTCGACGCCACCCTGGCGAACCTGGGTGGTTGGGGCGCGCGCATCGAGGGCGGTGTCGACAACATCGTGCACAGCAGCGAGATCACGCGCACCGGTCACGGCGGCGTCTTCGTCGGCGGCGGTGACCGGCCGAGCCTCACCAGGGCCGACAACGCCGCGACCGAGAACACGATCCACGACTTCAGCCGCCTTGCGCTCACCTACAACCCGGGCATCATGCTGAGCGGCGTCGGCAACACCGCGGCCGACAACCACATCTTCAACGCCCCGCACCAGGCGATCGCGTTCGAGGGCAACGATCACATGATCGAGTACAACGAGGTCCACGACGTGGTGAAGGCCACGGCCGACTCCGGCGCCATCTACTCCGTGCGGAACTGGGGATGGACGGGAACGGTCATCCGCTACAACTACATCCACGACGTCGGCGGTGCCGGTGCCCCCGGCAACGACCAGGACGGCATCTACCTCGACGACCTGACCTCCGGCATCACGGTCGTCGGCAACGTCCTGGTGAACGTGCCCCGCGCGTTCCTCATCGGTGGCGGCCGCTCCAACACGATCGAGAACAACCTCGTCGTCAACAGCGTGCACGGGCTCTCGCTCGACGCCCGCGGCACCAACTGGGCCGCAGGCCACTGCGCGCCGGGCGGCGGCATGCAGCTCTCCCTCGAGGCGATGCCGTACAAGCAGGAACCGTGGGCGAGCCGCTACCCCTGGCTCGTCGGACTTATCGAGGACCAGCCCTGCATCCCGAAGAACAACTCCGTGCAGCGCAACGTGTTCAAGGACGGCGCGGCTCCGAGCATCGCCGGCCCGGCCGCGGCCAACGGAACGATCGCCGACAACTGGACGACGACGGACGACCTCCGCTTCGTCAACCAGGCCGACGGCGACCTCACCCTCTCGCCCGACTCGCCCGTCTTCACGAAGGTCCCCGGCTTCGAGGCGCTGCCGTTCGAGCGCATGCGCAAGTCGACCCAGGAGCCGCTCGACATCGGGCTCAGCGGATGGTCGGGCACCGGGCACCCGAGCACGGCGCAGGTGCACAGCGGAAGCAACTCCCACGCGGTCGTCGCGGATCGGGAGATCCTGACGCACCGCACCGAGCTGCGCTCGGAGGGAACGGTGACGGTGTGGTTCTGGGATGACGCGGCCGACACCTCGCTCCAGGTCGCCGCGAACGCCTCGATGGGCGACACCGGCTCGCTGTTCCGCGCGCTCGGCGTCGTGACGAACACCTCCGCGACGAACTACGTCTACCGCACCGGCACGAGCTTCGTCGCCACCGGGGTGCCGCGTTCCACCGGCTGGCACCGTTTCGAGTGGGTGTACGGCGCGGATGACGGCCTCGAGATGAAGATCGACGGCACGACCGTCGCGACCCACGCGGCCAGCCCGACCTTTGACCGGGTCCAGCTCGGCGACTGGTGGGCCGACAGCAAACTGGGTCCGGTCTACTTCGACGACGTCAGCATCGACTGAGCCGAGGCCGGCCGAGCGCCGGCCGAGCGGCGCAGAATCTGACCGCCGCACCGACTGAGCGTCGCCGCCCGTGCCGAGAGGCCGGGCGGCGACGCTCCGCTGCTGCTGACGGGGGAGACCCCGACAGCATCACGCTGGCCACGTACGGCCGGCCGATCCC
>CAZZNX010000019.1:0-14463 GCA_964655795.1 uncultured Leifsonia sp.
CTCCGCCCGCGTCCGGTCGCATTGCGCGATCGACTCGCGATCCGCCGAGCCGACCGCGGCTCACCTCGATGGCCCCGCGGTTGCGCAGTTCGAGCACGGCCTTGGCGACGTGGTTGTACGGCACGCCGATCTGTTCGGCGATGTCACGCGTGGTGATGAGTTCATCGCGCCGTGAAGCGAGCAGCATCAGCGTGCGCAGGCACACATCGGAGAAGACGCTGAGTTTCACGCCCCCATTCTCTCAAGGGTTGCTGGGCGCGGCGCCGACGCACCCTGAGGGTCGGCGGAGCCATGCCGCGATAGCCTCTGAGCATGAACTTTTCGGGTGAGAACGTCGGTGCTGAGGTCGATGCCGCTGAGGTCGATGCCGCTGAGGTCGACGTCGCGGTGATCGTCGTGGCGGCCGGGAGCGGCACCCGGCTCGGCCATGCAGAGCCGAAGGCCTTCGTCCCACTCGGCGGCAAGCCGATGCTCTCCCACGCTCTCGACGGGGTGTTCGCCGTGCGTGAGGCCATGCAGCTGATCGTCGTGGCCCCGGATGCCGAGCTCGAGCGCGCCCGCGCCATCGTGGCGGCATCCGCCGGCCCGGCCGTCGGATACACCAACGTCGTCGTCGGGGGAGCGAGCCGGCAACTCTCGGTGGCTGCCGGACTGGCCGCCGTGGCGCCCGGCGTCGGCGTCGTGCTCGTGCACGATGCCGCCCGCGCGCTGACCCCGAGCGGCCAGTTCGAGGCCGTGATCGCCGCCGTGCGCTCCAGCAGCGCCGGCGTCATCCCGGCGCTGCCCGTTGTCGACACCATCAAGCGCGTCGATGCGAACGGGCTCGTGCAGGAGACCGTGGACCGGTCGGAGCTCGCGGCCGTTCAGACGCCTCAGGGCTTCGTGCGCGCCGAACTCGACGAGGCCTACGCGGCGCCGAGCGCCGACTTCACCGACGATGCGGCACTGCTCCAGTCGTTCGGGCACAGCGTCGGCACGGTCGCCGGCGACGAGCGCGCCTTCAAGATCACGACCCCGTGGGACCTGGCCAGGGCCGAGCGACTGCTCGCCGAACGAGATGACAACGCGGGAGCACGCGCCGTGCCCCGGGTCGGCACCGGCGTCGATGTGCACGCCTTCGCGCCAGAGACGGCCGAGCAGGGCGCAGACACCCCCGAACTCTGGATCGCCGGGCTGCACTGGCCGGGCCAGCGCGGCCTCTCCGGCCACAGCGACGGCGACGTCGCGGTGCACGCCGTGTGCGATGCGCTGCTGGCCGCGGCGGGGCTCGGTGACATCGGTGGCATCTTCGGCACAGACGACCCGCGCCTGGCTGGCGCCCACGGTGAGGTGTTCCTGCGCGAGACGCGTCGCCTCGTCGAAGCGGCGGGGCTGCGCATCGGCAACGTCTCCGTGCAGCTGCTCGGCAACCGCCCGAAGCTCTCGCCGCGGCGGCTCGAGGCCGAGGCGCTGCTCGGCGGCATCCTCGGTGCCCCGGTCAGCATCGCCGCGACCACGACGGACGGGCTCGGCTTCACCGGGCGTGGAGACGGCGTCGCCGCCATCGCCACGGCGCTGCTCATCCCCGCCTAAGTCTTCACCCTGCCGTCGCAACCCCCGCGCTCGCAGCGCAAGCGGCGCCATTACCACCACCAGCGGTGACACAGGCGCGCGCCGGTAGACTACCTCAAGTGACAGTGCGACTCTACGACTCCCAGGCCCAGGCCCTGCGCGATTTCACCCCCATCACAGCGGGTCAGGTCGGCATGTACGTCTGTGGACCCACCGTGCAGTCGAGCCCGCACATCGGTCACCTGCGCAGCGCCCTCGTCTACGACCTGCTGCGCCGCTGGCTGAACTACCGCGGCCTCGCCGTCACCTTCGTGCGCAATGTCACGGATGTCGACGACAAGGTGCTCGTCAATGCAACGGAGCACGAGCCGTGGTGGGCGCTGGCCTACCGCGTCGAGCTCGAGTTCACCGCCGGATACAACCGGCTCGGCATCCTGCCCCCGACCTACGAGCCGCGTGCGACGGCCAGCATCCCGCAGATGCAGGCCATCATCGCCGAGCTGATCGAACGCGGCCACGCCTATGCGGCCGAGCACGACGGTGGGCACGGCGGCGACGTCTACTTCGACACCGGCAGCTGGCCGGCCTACGGCGCGCTCACCCGCCAGAAGCGCGACAACATGGAGGCCGCGGCCGACGCCGACCCGCGCGGCAAGCGTGACCCGCGCGACTTCGCACTCTGGAAGGCGCGCAAGGACGGTGAGCCGGCCTCGGCCAGCTGGGACAGCCCATGGGGCCCTGGCCGCCCGGGCTGGCACATCGAGTGCTCGGCGATGGCCGAGCGCTACCTCGGTGCCCACTTCGACATCCACGGCGGCGGACTCGATCTGCGCTTCCCGCACCACGAGAACGAGCTCGCCCAGTCGAGCGCTGCCGGTCACGGCTTCGCGAACTTCTGGGTGCACAACGGCCTCGTCAACATCGGCGGGCAGAAGATGTCCAAGTCGCTCGGCAACTCGGTTTACGCGGCCGAGCTGTTCGAACAGGCGCGCCCGCTCGTGCTGCGCTATTACCTCGCCGCCGCGCACTACCGCTCGACCATCGACTACTCCTCCGGCTCGCTGCCGGAGGCCGAGGCCGCCCTCGAGCGCATCGAGAGCTTCCTCTCCCGCGTCGACCGCCGTCTCGCCGGAACGCGTTTCGCCGGCAGCGGCGTCGAGCAGATCCCGGATGCCTTCGCCAACGCCCTCGACGATGACCTGGCTGTTCCGCAGGCCCTCGCCGTGCTGCACGAGACGGTGCGGGCCGGCAACGCCGCGCTCGACTCCGAAGATCTGCAGGCGGCGGCATCCGCCCGCTCCGAGGTCGTCGCGATGACCGAGATCCTCGGCATCAACCCCCTCTCGCCCGCCTGGGCGACGAACGAGGACACGGCGGCCCGCGCCGCCCTCGACACGCTCGTCTCCCGGCTGATCGATGATCGCGCCACCGCGCGCGACAACAAAGACTATGCGGCAGCAGACCGCATCCGCGCCGAACTCACGGCCGCGGGAATTACCCTCGAAGACACCCAGACGGGTGCACATTGGAGTCTGGAATCATGAAGAACACAGGTGGAAAGCCCCGCGCCGGCGCCGTACGCAAGGGCGCGCGCGGCCCGCAGGTAGGCTCGGGCGGCCAGGGTCGCCAGGCCCTCGAGGGCAAGAAGCCCACGCCCAAGGCCGAGGACCGCCCGTACCACCCCGCCGGCAAGCGCAAGGCGGCCCAGGAGCGCTACGAGCAGGCCAGCGGCGGCAAGCGCCGCGCACCCTCCCGCGACGCCGGTCGCCCCGACGGCGCGCCCCGAAACGTGGCCGTCTCCGGCCGCCCGGCCGGTGGACGCAAGCCGAAGTCGGCCGATGAGATCGAGATCGTCACCGGGCGCAACTCGGTGGTCGAGGCGCTGCGCGCCAAGATCCCCGCGAGCGCGCTCTACGTTGCGACCCGCGTCGAGATGGACGACCGCGTCAAGGAGGCCCTCAAGCTGGCCACCGCGAACGGCATCCCCATCCTCGAGGTCATGCGCCCCGAGCTCGACCGCCTCGCCGGCCGCGACAGCGTGCACCAGGGCCTCGCGCTCAAGGTGCCGCCGTACGAGTACGCGCACCCGACCGAGCTGCTCGAGCAGGTCATCTCGCGCGGCCAGACCCCGCTGTTCGTCGCACTCGACGGCATCACCGACCCGCGCAACCTCGGTGCGATCATCCGCTCGACGGCTGCCTTCGGCGGCCACGGCGTGATCGTTCCGCAGCGTCGCTCGGTCGGTCTGACCGCCTCGGCCTGGAAGACCTCCGCCGGTGCCGCGGCTCGCACCCCCGTCGCGATGGCGACGAACCTCACCCAGACGCTGAAGGCGTTCAAGGATGCCGGCGTCTTCGTGCTCGGACTCGACGGCGGCGGCGACGTTATGCTGCCCGGCCTCGAGCTCGCCGACCGCCCGGTCGTCGTCGTGGTCGGCAGCGAGGGCAAGGGCCTCTCGCGCCTGGTCACCGAGACGTGCGACGCGGTCGTGTCGATCCCGATCAGTGCAGCGACCGAGTCGCTGAACGCCGGCATCGCGGCATCCGTGACGCTCTACGAGATCTCGCGCCTCCGCGCTCTGAAGAAGTAGCTCGCCCGGGCGGATGCCACGGCATCCGCCTCGCCGAGAGTGCAGAAATTGCGCAGGAATCCCCGGATCCTGCGCAATTTTTGCACTCTCGAGGTGCTGTGGATAACTTCTGATGGCTGGTCAACGGATGCGGCAGCATGGTGAGCATGCCGGAGCAGACGCCGTTTCAGCCATACCTGCGCGGCGGGGCTTTCCGCACGGCCGCAATCGGCCATCACGGGCTGACGCCCGGGAGGCTCCGCTCGCGGGAACTCGACGCCCCGTTCCACGGCGTGCGCACGCTCGGCATCCGGGCCGACAACGTGTTCGACCGCTGCCTGAGCTACGAGCCGCTGCTGGCGCGCAATCATGTGTTCTGTGCCCAGACGGCTGCGGCCCTATTGGGCGTGCCGTTGCCGCTGTCACTCCGCGCCGATGTCCGGATCCACGTGGGTGCGCTGGGCGGCCAGGGACCGCGCCGCGCCGGTGTCGTCGGCCACCGGGTGCCGACGGACACACCATGCGCGGAGTCCGTCGGCGGCTTCACCGTGACGGATGCCGCGAGCACCTGGTGTCAACTCGCTGCAGTGCTCAGCCGAGAGGAACTGACTGCGGCGGGCGACTTCATCGTTTCAGGCAGGCGTCTCTCTGGCGGCGGGCGCAGTGACGCGTTGGCAACGATCGAGGAACTCCGCGCTGTGGCGTCTCGACATGGCGCCGGTCGTGGGGCCGCGGCGCTGCGCTGGGCATTGGAGCAGGTGCGGGTCGGGGTCGACTCTCCTCAGGAAACCCGGCTGCGCCTTGCACTCGTGGCGCACGGCTTCGCCGAACCCGTGATCGGGCTGCCCGTGGCGGTAGACCATGGGACGCTCACGCTGCACCCGGACCTCGCGTGGCCCGAGCTGCGGCTGGTCCTCGAGTACGAGGGCGTGATGCGAAGCATCGCGAAAGGCGGCAGCCCGAAGCGCGGAAGCCTCAGGGCGTAACCGAAATGCGACTGACGGTGCGCGTCGCGAGAAGTTTGAGGCGGCGGGGTGGCGGGTGATCCGAGTCACCGCGGATGATCTGGGCGAGGAACTGGGCGCCTTCATCGGGCGCGTTCGCGCAATCGTGTCGGCAAGGCGCGCGGAGCTGGCACGCTGATCGCCGCACCTGACAGCGTCGAGAGTGCAGAATATGCGCAGGAATCGGCTAATCCTGAGCATACTCTGCACTCTCGGTGGGCGGATGCCGTGGCAGCCGCCCGTAAGGGGGCCGGCTAGACCTTGAGGCGCCAGTCGACGTCGTCGTCTTCATCGGTGACCGTCGGGATGGCGGTCGTGATGAGGCCGGTCTCCGGCGCGATCATCGTCGCCTCGTCGCGGCGGTGGCGCAGCACATCGTTGATGTAGGAGCTGAGTGCCTCGGCGAGCGGGATGTCGTGGCCCTGCTTTTGCGCCATGAACCAGCGGTGCTCGAGCAACTGGTGGAACACCTCGGCCGGCTCGAGCTTGCCCTTGAGGTCGAGCGGGATCGCACGCACGACGGGCTCGAAGACGCGCATGAGCCACTCGTGCGCCACCATCTCCTCGTCGAACTCGGTCTTGCCGTAGCTGGCGCGGTAGGAGTCGAGGTCATTCAGCAGGCGGCGGGCCTGGTTCTCTTCGGCGTCGAGGCCGGTCAGGCGCAGCAGGCGGCGCTGGTGGTGGCCGGCATCCACGACCTTGGGCTGGATCCGCACCGTCGTGCCGGTCTCATCGGTCTTGATGGCGAGCTCTTCGATGTCGAAACCGAGGGCGTTGAGGCGGTCGACGCGCTCGCTGATGCGCCAGCGCTCCGAGGAGTCGAAGGATTCGGAACCGGTGAGCTCCTTCCAGAGCTTGCGGTAGGCGTCGACGATGCCGTTGGAGATGCGGATCGGATCGAGCTCGTCGGCGACGCGGCCGCCGGCTTCGAGGTCCATCAGCTCGCCGGCGATGTTGACGCGGGCGATCTCGAGGTCGTTCTCGCGCTGGCCGTTGGAGAGACCGCCCGTGTAGAGCTGACCGGTCTCGGCGTCGACGAGGTAGGCGGCGAAAGCGCCGGCATCGCGGCGGAAGAGGGTGTTCGAGAGGGAGACGTCGCCCCAGAAGAATCCGGCGATATGCAGGCGCACGAGCAGCACGGCGAGGGCATCGACCAGACGGGTGGCGGTGTCTGGCCGGAGCGTCTGCGAGAACAGCGCGCGGTAGGGGAGCGAGAACTTGAGGTGCCGGGTGACGAGCACGGGCTTGAGCATCTCGCCCTCACCGTCGCTGCGGTTAGTGATCACGGCGATCGGTTCGACGCAGGGGATCTCCATGCGCTGCAGCGTGCGCAGCATCTCGTACTCGCCCTTGGCCATCTCGGCCGTCGTCTCCTTGATGGCGACGACGTGCCCGCCGAGGTGGGCGAAACGCACGAGGTGGCGGGAGATGCCCTTGGGCAGTGAGGCGATGTGCTCGTTCGGCCACGCGTCGAGAGGCATGTGCCACGGCAGGTCGAGCAGGGCAGGGTCGGCCATGGCCGAGGTGATGTTGAGAGAGCCACTCATGATGTTTCGAGCCTAGTCGTGTGGGGGATGAACAGAGCAGGTAGGGGGAGGGCAGCTAGTGCAGCGAGGGCAGGTGGGGTCGGACGCCGCAGCCGCGGCATCCGCGAACCGCCCGCGGAAACGACAACGGCCGGCGGGTTTCCCCACCGGCCGTTGTACGAGACGCGATTAGTGCGCGATTGCCTTGTTGAGCAGACGCTCGCCGGACTCGGCGTCGAACACGTGAACGTGGTCGGGGGTCGGCAGCAGCCAGACCTTCTCGCCGGCGTTCGGGTGCGAGCGGCCATCGACGCGGGCGACGATGTCGGTGCGCTTGCCCTCGACGGTGGAGTGACCGTAGAGGTAACCGTCGGCGCCGAGCTCCTCGACCAGGTCGACGTCAACCTCGAGGCCGCTGCCGGGCGTGGTGGAGACGGTGATGTCTTCCGGACGCACACCGACGGTGACGCTCTTGCCGCTGGCGGAGTCGAGTGCCTGACGCTCGACGGCGACCGCTGCGCTGCCGAAGCGGATGCCGCCATCGATGATGTCGGCGTTGAACAGGTTCATGGCCGGGCTGCCGATGAAGCCGGCGACGAAGACGTTGTTCGGGGACTCGTACAGGTCGCGCGGGGTTCCGACCTGCTGGAGCAGGCCGTCCTTCAGCACGGCGATGCGGTCACCCATGGTGAGCGCCTCGGTCTGGTCGTGCGTGACGTAGACGGTGGTGACACCGAGACGACGCTGCAGCGACGCGATCTGGGTACGGGTCTGAACGCGCAGCTTGGCGTCGAGGTTCGACAGCGGCTCATCCATGAGGAAGACCTGGGGCTGACGCACGATGGCGCGACCCATGGCAACACGCTGACGCTGACCACCGGAGAGGGCCTTCGGCTTGCGGCTGAGGTACGCCTCGAGGTCGAGCAGCTTGGCGGCTTCGAGAACGCGAGCGGCGCGCTCGTCCTTGTTGACGCCGGCGATCTTCAGGGCGAAGCCCATGTTCTCGGCAACCGTCATGTGCGGGTACAGCGCGTAGTTCTGGAAGACCATGGCGATGTCGCGGTCCTTCGGCGGAACGTCGGTGACGTTGCGGTCGCCGATGAAGATGTTTCCGCCGTTGACCTCTTCGAGGCCGGCGAGCATGCGCAGCGAGGTGGACTTGCCGCAGCCGGAGGGGCCGACGAGAACGAGGAACTCGCCGTCAGCGACATCAAGGTCAAGGGCGTCCACAGCCGGGCGGGTACCGCCGGGGTAGAGGCGCGTTGCCTTGTCGAAAGTTACAGATGCCATGGGTATTTCTCCTTCACCGGCAGGTACGTGCCGGACGATCCGTTGTGATGGATGGTGCCACTGCTGGTCAGCGGCGACCAGAATCAGTATGCCACGAGCGCGAACACTGTTCACACACGAAGGCCGCGGCCGACGCGGGCAGCGCCAGGATGGCGCGGCAGATTCCGTCGCGGTTTCGGCTTTCCGCTGTGTTTTTGGCCATTTCACAGACACACGACCTACTATTTGGACTGCGTTTGCATGAATTGCGCGCCCCTCAATATTCGGAGTACTAAACACATGACCTTCGGCGCATCCCCCGAGCCCCGGCCCACGAAAAACCAGCGTCGTGAAGCCGCGCGCGAGAAGGCTCGCGAACTGCGCGTGCAGCAGAAGAAGAAGGATCGCCGCAACAAGGTGCTCCTCCAGAGTGGAATCGCGGTCGGCATCGTCGCCGTCGTCGCGGTCATCTCGCTCATCGTCGTCAACAGCTTCCGGCCGGAGGGCCCCGGCCCCGCGAACATGGCCAGCGACGGCATCCTGATCGGCGAGGGCCTCGTTGCGGTGCGGACGCCGGCACTGGCCGCCGACGCGAAGCCGATCCCCTCGCAGCCAGACGAGAGCGGCGCTGTCGCCGACATCCGTGTCTGGGTCGACTACCTCTGCCCCTACTGCGGTGACTTCGAGCGCACCAACAGCGAGCAGATCCAGGGCTGGCTGGAGTCGGGCGCCGCGACACTCGAGGTGCACCCGCTCGCAACGCAGACGAGCAAGTCGGCCGGAACCAAGTACTCGCTCCGTGCCGCCAACGCCGCCGCCTGTGTCGCCAACTACTCGCCGGATGACTTCTTCGTCTTCAACTCGGCCATGTTCATCGACCAGCCGCAGGAGAACACCGCGGCACTGAACAACGACGAGATCAAGCAGCGGATCAAGGACGCCGGCGTCTCCAACCTCAGCAAGATCAACACGTGCATCGATGATGAGACGTACAAGGGCTGGGTGCTCGATGCCACCGACCGTGCGCTCGTCGGCCCGCTGCCGAACACCGAGCTCGAGAAGGTCTCCGGCACGCCGACGGTTCTCGTCAACGGCAAGCAGTACATCGGCTCGCTCGAAGACCCCAAGGAGTTCGCGGCCTTCGTGCAGCAGGCGACGGGCCAGACCTACTCGACGGCGACCCCGACCCCGACGCCGGCTCCGGCCGGCTGAGGCTCACCCCGCTGACCCGGGTCTGAGCAACCAGCTCTGATCGACACTGACCGCTCGTCGCCCGCCGTGATTTTCACGGGGAGCGGCGAGCGGTTATTGTTAGTCGCGAGTCATGTTCCATATGGAACGCACGTCTCACGCCGGCTTGGCGCAATTGGTAGCGCACCGCTCTTGTAAAGCGGGGGTTGCGGGTTCAAGTCCCGCAGCCGGCCCCATTTCACGAACTCTCTACGAGCGCCCGGTGGCGCTGTGCAGGGCGCGCGCGCCCTAGGCTTGAACGATGAGTTCTGAGCGGATCCCGGCGACTAGGGCATCCGGCACACCGGACGATTCGGCTGCCGAGGTGCACCGGCATTTTCCGACGTGGCTGGCACTCGTCATCGGCGTGGCCTGCGGGGCGCTCGTCGCTGTGCAGTCGCGCATCAATGGTGAACTCGGTCGGAGACTGGACGACGGCTTCACCGCTGCGGCGATCTCATTCGGCTCCGGGTTGGTGATCCTTCTCGTCGTGCTCTGCTTCTGGCGTCCCGGTCGAGTGGGCCTTGGTCGCGTGCGGCGCGCGCTGCGCCCGAATGAGCACGGTGAGCGGGAACTGCGGCCGTGGATGTTGCTTGGCGGCCTCGGCGGTGCGTTGCTTGTGGCGGCACAGGGGCTCACCGCCGCGGTGCTGGGCGTTGCACTGTTCACGGTCGCCGTTGTAGCGGGGCAAACCGTCAGCGGCCTCATCCTTGACCGGATCGGCCTCGCACCCGGCGGTCGTCGGCCGCTCACCGTGAGCCGGGTTCTCGGTTCGACGCTTGCGCTCGTCGCTGTCGGCTGGGCCGTCTCTGCGCAACTCGGTGGCGACGTGCCCCTCTGGATGCTTGTGATGCCGCTCGTTTCCGGCGTCTTCGTCGGCTGGCAGTCGGCGGTGAACGGCCGTGTGCGCGCCGCAGCGCGCAGTGCGCAGAGCGCGACGTTGATCAACTTCGTCGTCGGAAGCGCCGCCCTCGTCGCGATCGCGGTGCTGCGCAACAGCGTCATCGGCTGGCCGAGTGACTTCCCGAGCGAGCCCTGGCTCTACGTCGGCGGCGCGATCGGCTGCATCTTCATTGCCATGCAGGCCGCGCTGGTCCGAGTCACCGGGGTGCTCCTGCTCGGGCTGGCAACGGTCTCCGGTCAGCTCGTGGCAGCACTGGTGATCGACGTGCTGTTCTCGGCGCAGGCCGTCGCGTTCTCGACGATCGCCGGTACAACGCTCGCGCTCATCGCAGTGGTCGTGGCCAGCGGCTGGTTGAACCGCCGCCCACGCTAGCGGCCCGGCTGACGCAGCTGACGCGCCGCTACTCGAGCGTGCTCAGGTACTTCTCTGCGCGCACCGTCTTGGCGTGTGAGCTGCCGCTGCGCGCCGGAACACCGCCGACGTAGAGCCAACCCAGCAGCTTCTCGCCCTTGTGCAGGCCGTGCATCTTCGCGACCTTCTTCGCGCGTGTGTACGGCCCTGTGCGCCAGATCACGCCCCAGCCGGCGTCGTGCAGAAGCAGGCTGAGCATGTGGGCGACGCCGGATGCCACGGCCTCCTGTTCCCAGTCGGCCACCTTCTGGCTCTTCTCCGGCCGGAAGACCACGGCAACGAGCAGCGGGGCCCTGAGGGGCTTCGCAGCAAGCGAGGCGGCGTCGGAGCCCTTCAGCTTCGCCGCCTTGGCGAGGGCGGCGCCAAGGCGTGAGCGGGCGTCACCGCGCAGTGCGATGAGGCGCCATGGGTGCAGCGAGCCGTGGTCGGCGACGCGCCCGGCCGCGGCCACGAGCGACTCGAGCTCGCCGGTATCCGGCGCCCGGTCGGTCACCTTGGAATGCGAGCGACGCGTCGCAACCGCCGTGTAGACGGCGGAGGCATCGCTCGGGGCCAACGACTTCGTGCGCGCCATGGTCGGACTATTCGCTCGGAGCGGTGTCGGCCGCATCGCCAGCGGATGCGTCATCCGCAGAGAAGGTCAGCGCGAGCGAGTTCATGCAGTAGCGGTCACCGGTCGGGGTTCCGAAGCCATCGGGGAAGACGTGGCCGAGGTGGGAGCCACAGCGGGCACAGCGCACCTCGGTGCGTGTCATGCCGAGAGTGTCGTCCTCGATCAGCTCGACAGCCTCGGGGCGCACCGACTCGTAGAAGCTGGGCCAACCGCACCCGGAGTCGAACTTGGTTCCGCTGCGGAAGAGTTCGGCGTTGCACGCACCGCAGTTGTAGATGCCGGCGCGTTCCTCATCGAGAAGCTCACCCGTCCACGGGCGCTCCGTCGCCGCTTGCCGCAGAACGGCGAAGCTCTCATCGTCGAGCCCGGCGCGCCACTCTTCGTCACTCTTGTTGACTTCGTAATTCATGGCGATTCTCCTCAGTTCGTGCGGGCGGCTCATCGAAACCCGTGGCAATCCTAAACAGCCAGGCTGACAGCCGCATCAGCTGCAACGCACCGCGTACGCATCGCATTCCGAAAAGTGAACTGCCCGAAAGTGTCACTGCGGTTCCGATCCTGAGTGCTTATGATGAGCCACATCATCGCCACGATCGACACCGGCGGTGGTCTCGGCCGGGAAGGAGTTCGTTGATGGATCACGCGAACGATTCCGAGCGTGACGGCTCCGCGAACGAGTCCGATGCGCCGCTCGGATCTCTGAGCGAGCGAGAGCTCGCCATCCTGACGTTCGAGAGCCAGTGGTTCAAACACGCCGGGGCGAAGGAACAGGCGATCCGCTCCGAGCTCGGCCTGTCGGCGCCACGGTATTACCAACTGCTCAGCGCCGTCATCGACCGGCCTGCCGCGCTGGTGCACGACCCGATGCTGGTCAAGCGGTTGCTGCGCATGCGCGAGGCGCGGGCAGAGGCCAGGGCGCGGCGTTCACTCGGTGGGCAGAGCTCGCTGTGAGCTGCCATCGGGTGGATCAGGGATACTGTTCAGAGTCGAAGCGCGTCAGAGGCGCCGAGCATCCCGCGCGGCGGTAGCGGCATCATGGCCGTGGCCCGCACGCACAGCCGAGCAGTCCAGCGCACGACACCAGACAGCAACAGCCCACAGCATTAGCCCGCAGCAGTAGCCCAGAGCAACAGCCCAGAGAGATCAGGCCAGGCAGACCCACTATGGCAACTTCGTTTCACCCCGATCGCTTCGACGAGATTCCCAGCGACCTTGAGCGGGTCGGCGCGCACCGCGTGCCGCGCAAGCGCGGGCGGGGCTGGATCGGCTTCGCCTGGGCGGCGCTGGCCACGCTCGTGCTCGTCGGTGTCGGCGTCGGTGCCCTCTTCGTCCTGAATGACAAGCTGACGCTGGGCGCCGGCGGAGAAAGCTCCGCGCCGGCGACATCCGCGGCGCCGAGCGAGACCGCCGCACCGGTCGTCGAGCCGACCGTCGATCCCACCCTCGCCGTCACCGTGCTGAACGGCACCCCGACGGCCGGGCTGGCCGCCGCCGTCGGCGACACTCTCGTTGCGGCCGGCTGGAACGTCACCACGCGCTCCAACGCGGCAACGGAGGACGTCGTCGACTCCACCGTTTACTACAGCGACCCGGCGCTCGAGGGCGCGGCACTCGGCGCCGCAGCCTCGGTGCCCGGCGCCGGAATCGCGCTCTCCCAGGACTTCGTCGACCTCGGCGAGGCCTCGCTGGTCGTCGTCATCGGTTCCACGTTCCCCGTCCCAGAGGGCTAGTAGCGACACACCGCATCGTGGCTTGCCTGTCGATGGGCGCCGGGCAGCCCTAGTGTGTGCAGGGTGATCATCGCCACGCCATCTCGACAGCGGCTCCTGCGGATGCCGCTGCGCCGCGCAGCCGCGGCCACGCTGACGATCGGGCTGCTGCTCGCGACGGCGGCGTGTGCCGCCGAGGCGCCAGCTGGAGCGCCGAGCAAGACCCCGAGACCGACGCCGACGGCATCCGCGACGCCCACCCCGCCGCCGGTGCTCGCGCCGCTGCGTGGAACCGTCGCCCCGGCCGAGGGCCTCGATCGGCCGTCGCTGGCCGCCAAGATCGACAACCACGAGGGAGCCAGGCCGCAGGTGGGCCTGGAACGCACCGACATCGTGTTCGAGGAACTCGTCGAGGGCGGGCTACGTCGCGTTCTGGCACTCCGAGCTGCCGGAGGAGGTCGGCCCGGTTCGCTCGGTTCGTCCGATGGATCCGGACATCGTCACTCCATTCGGCGGGATCATCGCCTACTCGGGCGGCCAGCAGGTGTTCGTCGACATGATGATGGCCGCGCCCGTCGTCAACGCCGTCTTCGATTACGACGACACCGGGCTCTTCTACCGGGATGACGTGCACGAGTCGCCGCACGATGTGATCGTGCGAGCGAGCGAACTCGTCGGCCGCAATGCCGGTCTTCCCGCCCCAGCCGCGCAGTTCGGCTACGCGGAGGGTGCGTCGTTGCCGACGGCCCTGGTCGAGGGCGTGCCCAACTCGGTCGTGCAGCAGCGCTTCTCCGACTCACGCTGGCCGAGCTGGGGCTGGGACGCCGCGAGCGCAACGTGGCTGCGTTCCCAGGAGGGGGCACCGGATCTGGATGCCGCCGGCGCACAGTTGCGCGCCAGCAACGTCGTGACGATGCTGGTCGAGATCGATGACTACAGCTACGAGGACATCCCGCGCACCGTGATGGTCGGAACGGGGGAGGCGTGGGTGTCGACGGGCGGCAAGACCGTGCACGGCATCTGGAGCAAGGATTCCGCCGCGGGGAGCATCAGACTCGTCAGCGACATCGGCACCCCGATCACCCTCGCGGCCGGCAATAGCTGGGTCGAACTGGTTCCGAGCAGCGGCAGCGTCGAGATCATTCCGTGACGCGGGTGGCGCCCTGCCTGAGAGGGCCCTGCGCTCGCTTGCACTCTCGGCATCCGAGTGCCAGAATTGTTTTAGCACTCGCATCATCTGAGTGCTAATACCAAAGTCTTGGGAACGTCCGGGAAGGGACGAGAATCACACATGGCAAAGATCATTGCTTTCAACGAAGAGGCCCGTCGCGGCCTTGAGCGTGGCCTCAACATTCTGGCCGACACCGTCAAGGTGACCCTCGGCCCGCGCGGCCGCAACGTCGTTCTGGAGAAGAAGTGGGGCGCCCCCACGATCACCAACGACGGTGTCTCCATCGCCAAGGAGATCGAGCTCGACGACCCGTACGAGAAGATCGGTGCGGAGCTCGTCAAGGAGGTCGCCAAGAAGACCGATGACGTCGCCGGCGACGGTACCACCACCGCCACCGTGCTCGCACAGGCACTGGTTCGCGAAGGCCTGCGCAACGTCGCAGCCGGCGCCGACCCCATCAGCCTGAAGCGCGGCATCGAGAAGGCGACCGCTGCGGTCATCGCCGA
>CAZZNX010000019.1:14530-27608 GCA_964655795.1 uncultured Leifsonia sp.
AGATCGGCGCCATCATCGCCGAGGCGATCGACAAGGTCGGCAAGGAGGGTGTTGCCCCCGTCGAAGAGTCGAACACCTTCGGCACCGAGCTCGAGCTCACCGAGGGCATGCGCTTCGACAAGGGCTTCCTGTCGGCATACTTCGTGACCGACCCCGACCGTCAGGAAGCGGTCTTCGAAGACCCCTACATCCTGATCGTCAACGGCAAGGTCAGCAACATCAAGGACCTGCTGCCGATCGTCGACAAGGTCATCCAGACCGGCAAGCAGCTCCTCATCATCGCCGAGGACGTCGACGGCGAGGCTCTGGCCACGCTCGTCGTGAACAAGATCCGTGGCATCTTCAAGTCCGTTGCCGTCAAGGCTCCGGGCTTCGGTGACCGCCGCAAGGCTCAGCTCCAGGACATCGCCATCCTCACCGGTGGTCAGGTCATCTCCGAGGAGGTCGGTCTCAAGCTCGAGAACGCCACCCTCGACCTGCTGGGCAAGGCTCGCAAGGTTGTCATCACCAAGGACGAGACCACCATCGTCGAGGGTGCTGGCGACGTCGAGGCGATCGCCGGCCGTGTTGCCCAGATCCGCGCCGAGATCGAGAACACCGACAGCGACTACGACCGTGAGAAGCTGCAGGAGCGTCTGGCCAAGCTGGCCGGTGGCGTTGCAGTCATCAAGGCCGGTGCCGCAACGGAGGTTGAGCTCAAGGAGCGCAAGCACCGCATCGAGGATGCAGTGCGCAACGCCAAGGCTGCCGTCGAAGAAGGCATCGTCGCCGGTGGTGGCGTTGCCCTCATCCAGGCCGGCAAGACCGCCTTCGAGGGCGCTGCCATCACGAGCCTGGTCGGCGACGAGGCAACGGGCGCGAACATCGTGCGCGTCGCCATCGACGCTCCGCTCAAGCAGATCGCTCTGAACGCCGGCCTCGAGCCGGGTGTTGTCGCCGACAAGGTGCGCCACCTGCCCGTTGGACACGGCCTCAACGCCGCGACCGGCGAGTACGTCGACATGCTTGCTGCCGGCATCAACGACCCGGTGAAGGTCACCCGCTCCGCGCTGCTGAACGCATCGTCGATCGCTGGTCTGTTCCTCACCACCGAGGCCGTCGTTGCTGACAAGCCGGAGAAGAACCCGGCCCCGATGGGCGACCCGTCGGGCGGCATGGACTTCTAAGTCCCACTCGCAGTAACTGAGCCGGGCGTCTCCTTCGGGAGGCGCCCGGTTTTCTGTGCCTCCGCGTGCGCCTCGGCCCAACAACGAGTGCGTGGACCTCAACCGTCCAGCCGGGGATCCGCCTACCGATAGAGTGCGGAGATGACGTATGTGGGGGGCAATCGGTTCGGCGGTTCACGGCGTCGCCACGGCGTGCAGCTGGGTGCGCTTCTGTTGGCGGCCACGCTGTCTCTGAGCGCGTGTGCGGCAGGGGCGGCGGCACCGGCAGAATCCGATCCGGTCGCGTCCGCGCGACCGCTGCCGTCCGTGTCGGCGCCACCCTCCATCATCTCGGCACCGCAGCAGCCGTCGCCCCGGATGGAGCTCCGCTGCGACACCGCGCTCTCAGACACGGATGCCGCTGTGCTGCTCGGCCCCGGTGTCGTCGAGCTCTCGGCTGTCAGCGATGTGTCTTTCGCATCCCCGATCACGGCGACACCTCTGAACGCAGGGGCCCTGCTCTGCAGCTGGGGGAACAGCACGCGCAGCAGCTGGTGGACGCCGAGCCCGGACTTCCACGGTGCGACCTTACGGGTAGTGCCGGTCAGTGATGAACAGTGGGCAAGCTACGGCCCACAGCGGGTCGAGAATCCGGACGAAGCCGGTGCCATCAATGATTATCCCGGCGAAGAGCTGTGGAGCTGGTGCTGGGAGGCCGACGAGTACGGCGGCGGCGCCCACTGCTACTTCGAGGGACTGGTGAACGGCTACTGGCTCGAGTTCCAGTCCGACGGCGTCGGCGGATCGGAGCCCCACGCAACGGAGCAGTTACACGAACTCCTCCGCCCCCTCCTGGACCGGGTGGTCGGGTCGCTCAATGCCACCGAGCTCCCGGCAGCCTGGCAGTCGCCCGAGATCGATTGGGCGCTCCCAACAGAGTGCGACAGCATTCTCAGCGTGGAGCAGGCCGAACTCTTCACCGGACATTCGCCGCTGCTTGTCGGAACCGCCTGGGATGGGCCGCGGCGCGGACTCGGCTACTTCGCAATGAAAGAGCTCGCTGCACTGAAGTGTGACCTCATGTTCGCGGACAGCGACAGCACCATCGGACAGGTGTACGCCATGGATCGAGGCGCATGGAGGGCCGCGCAGTTGAACGCGGAGCTGATCGAGCTGGGACGGGCGCACCCCGTGACGCTGGTCGGGCTCGCAGGCCCGGATTCTGCGGCGCTCGACTGTGGCGATGCAGAAGCGAGCTGTGCGCTGAACCTGAGCTATCGCGGCCACTGGATTCAGCTCGCCATCCCGCCGACGTTCGACAGTGAGGGCGCTCGGGACGCAACGCAGGCCCGCGAGCGCATCGTGGAGATGGCCGAGGCCGTGATCGCGAACCTCAACGCCACGGCCGGCTAACGCACGAACAGCTGCGCGTTCATCTGCTCGGCCTCCGCGTAGTGCGCCCCCGCCGCTCCGAGCGAGTGGTTCAGGGCGCTGAGCACGCTCTCGACCTGCAGGTTCATCGCGCCCCACTCCGCCGCTGCCGACTGGAATGCGGTGGACGCCTGCCCGGCCCACGAGCCCTGCAGATTGTTCACCTGGGCGGTGAGGCTGTGCGCCTCGGCGCGCAATCGTTCGATTCCGGCCTGGACGGCATGCGAGGTGGCGATCATCTGGTCGCTGTCAACGCTGAACTGAGACATGTTCTCCTCCGTGCGCGGACGGGGTCCGAACCGCCGCGCAGCAGAACCCTAGGGCGCACAGCGTGACGCTGAACCGATCACCTCCGCGGCTGTGCAGAGCACGCGTCCAGCGTGTGCCTGTGCACAAGAGGCGATCCGGGCCGCGCGGTGAGCGGCGCCGGATCAGCGGGGGTCGGGAACGACCGGCTTCGGCGCGGAAGCGGAATCCGCCAGCGGCAGATTCACCCGGAATGTCGCGCCACCGCCGGGCGTCTCGACGACGTCGACGGTGCCGTTGTGCGCGGCGACGATCGACGACACGATGGCCAGGCCGAGGCCGCTTCCACCGGTCTCCCGTGCACGGGAGGTGTCCGCGCGCCAGAAGCGCTGGAAGATCTTCTCGCGAATCTGCGGGGGAATGCCCTCGCCGTGGTCGACGATGGCGAAGCTCGCCCGCTCGGTGTTGCGATCGAGGCTCACACTGATCTCGATCGGGCTCTCGACCGGGGTGAAGCGCATGGCGTTGCCGAGCAGATTGGTGAAGACCTGGCGGATCTTGTTCTCTTCCGCGAGCACCATCACCGAGCTCGGCTCCTCGCTCGGGCCGACGACCGTTGCGGCACTGAGCGGGGCCTCAACGCCGGGGCGGCGGGGCCTGCGGCTGCGGAGCCTGGCCAGTGCCGAGCCGGCGAAGGCGATCGGGCCGGTTGCGTTGCTCACGCCCTCCGGCGCGGCCGGGTGGACCAGCGGTTCGATCTCACCGGTGTCGACGACGCTGACCGGGGGAGGGGTTACGACGGTGATCGTGCGCCCCGGCGAGGACGCCATCGCGTCGAGGGCTGCATCACGGGCAAGCGGCACCAGATCGACGGGTGCGAGTGCGAGCGGCTTGGTCTCATCCAGACGGGCGAGTTCGAGCAGGTCTTCGACGAGGCCGCCCATGCGGATGGCCTCCTTCTCGATGCGCTCCATGGCCTGGGCCACTTCCTCCGGCGTCTGAAGGGCGCCCATCCGGTAAAGCTCGGCGTAGCCGCGCACCGAGACGAGCGGGGTGCGCAGCTCGTGGCTGGCATCGCCGACGAAACGCCGCATCTGGTCGATCGTGCGCGCGCGGTCCTTGAATGCGCGGTCGATCCGGTTGAGCATCGTGTTGAGCGAGCGGTTGAGGCGGCCGACCTCGGTGTTGGGGGTCGCACCGCCGAGACGCTGGCTGAAGTCGCCGTCAGCGATGGCGGCGGCCGTGCGCTCCACCTCGCGCAACGGCGCGAAGGTGCTGGTGACCAGCATCCGGGTGGTCAAGGCGCCCAGGATGATGACGCCGACGCCGAAGCCGAGGAAGATCGAGAGGTAGGTCGCGAGCGTCTTCTCCGTCTCAGACAACGAGACGGCGACGAGCGCGACTCCGAGGGTGCCGTCTGGTCCGCTGTTGAGTGTGACGGGGACCGCGACGGCGTGGAAGGTCGTGGCTCCGGCCTTGTCCTGCAGATCGAAGACCCGACCGTCGAGCTTGATCATGCTGGGCAGATCGAGCGAGAAGGTGGGAACAGGCAGCTCGTCGGCCGGCTTGTTCTTCCAGTTGAAGTTGCAGAGGCTGCCCGAGTCGTCGAAGATCGCGACGAAGTACTCGGATGCCGCGCGCTCCCTGGTCGTGTTCAGGCTCGTGTCGCAGCTGACGGCCACCTGCTGCTCCAGCGTCGTCTGGGAGGCCGCGGTCGTGGCGAGCCTGGCATCCATCTGGGCGAGCACGTAGACGCGCAGCATCGTCATCGTGCCGATGCCGGCGACGAGCAGCCCGAGGGTGAGCATCAACACCGTGACGCCGGTGATTTTGGTGCGCAGTGAGATGCGGCTCCAGCGTTCGGTCAGTGATTGATGCATGAGGTTTTCAGTGTAGAAAGCCAGTCTGAGCAACAGCCGGGCTGGTGCTCAGACTGCCGATGGACGGCTGTCAACGAATCGTGGTGCCTAGCCCTTGGACTTGAGCATGTAACCGAAGCCGCGCTTGGTCTGGATCAGCGGTTCGCTGGAGTGCAGGTCGAGCTTGCGGCGGAGGTACGAGATGTAGCTCTCGACGATTCCGGCGTCGCCGTTGAAGTCGTACTCCCACACGTGATCGAGGATCTGCGCCTTGGAGAGCACGCGGTTGGGGTTGAGCATCAGGTAGCGCAGCAGCTTGAACTCCGTCGGGGAGAGTTCGATCGGCTCGTCACCGACCAGCACCTCGTGGGTGTCCTGGTCCATGGTGAGCTCGCCGGTGCGGATGATGGCGTCCTCTTCGGCGTGCATGGTGCGGCGGAGGATCGCCTTGATACGCGCGACGATCTCGTCGAGGCTGAAGGGCTTGGTGACGTAGTCGTCGCCACCGACGGTGAGGCCGGTGATCTTGTCTTCGGTGTCATCCTTGGCGGTGAGGAAGAGAATCGGGGCCGTGTAACCGGCCGAACGGAGGCGCTTGGTCACGCCGAATCCGTTCATGTCGGGCAACATGACGTCGAGGATGATCAGGTCCGGCTCCTCCTCCAGCACCGCGGAGATCGCCTGGGCGCCGTTTCCGACGGCGCGCACGGCGAAGCCGGCGAAGCGCAGGCTGGTGGTGAGGAGGTCCCTGATGTTGGGCTCGTCGTCAACAATGAGAATGCGAGGTCCATCGGTCATGACCCCAGTATCTGCGCGTTAGCTGGTACTTAGCTGAATGTCTCGTGGGCGGGTTTCGCCGCCGGCGCGACGGCGGCCGGCGGCGGGCTCGTGGGGATCGCGCGCACGCAGCACTCGCCGGCATCCGGATCGGCAACGATCACGTGAGCGTCGTCGCCCGCGCCCTCCGCGACGCCGCAGAGCAGCTCGAAGTTGAGCGCGCAGACGACGGCGGTGTTCCGCTCGGCGAGGCGGTGGAACGGGCAGTTGCCGAGAACGATCCCGGCCTCGTCGTTGCGGGGCTCGAAGCCGTTCCGTTCCAGCGCGGATGTCAGGTCGCCGGCCTCCGCGCCGAGCGCGCGCCCTGTGCGCGCCGCGACGCGGGCGAGGGTCTCGAGCACGGGCTCGCCGCTTGCGCCGGATTCGCCGATCGCCTCAGCCATGAGCTCGCCGGCGAGGTCGTAGTGCCTGGCCGGCAGGCTGACGCTCAGCTCGCCGGGCGCTCGCCGGTAGAGCTTGGCCGGTCGGCCGGACCCCGGACCGGTCCTACCGCTGATCCGGCGGAACTCGACGCTGAGCAGTCCGGCGTCGGCGAGTCGGTCGAGGTGGAAGGCCGTCGTGCTGCGACTGAGGCCGAGCGCTGTCGCTGCCGCATCCCGCCCGATCGGTTCCGCGCTGCCGGCGATGAGCTCGTAGAGCGCGCGCCGTGCCGGGTCGTCCAGCGCCGAGATGGCACCGATGCCCTGCGGCAGTGGGCGGCGAGAAGCTGACATGCGTCCATTCTAAAACAAATGAATCTTGACGCAAGAAGTTTTCGGTTCTACTGTCGAAAGCAGGAGCAGCAGAGCCGGCTCCGCGCGAGAAAGGCAGGACATGTCCTCACAGATCGCCCAGCTCGGTGATGATCCCGCGCCGCATTCCGCTCACTCCCGCCCCCAGCGGAGTGCCGTGCACGCGGTGCCGTCGCGCGAACCGGATCGCGCACTCGCGATCGAGGCAGTGGCCGATCTCCTGCACGCGCTGGGGCGCGACCCCGAGAGCCCGCACCTGGCGGACACCCCGCGTCGCGTCGCCGACGCCCTCATCGAGATGTTGACGCCGCGCGAGTTCGAGGCGACGAGCTTCGCCAATGACGAGAACTACCGCGAGCTGGTCCTGGTGCGCGACATCCCGTTCAGCTCACTCTGCGAGCACCACCTGCTGCCGTTCCAGGGGGTTGCACACATCGGGTATCTGCCAGGCGACCGCATCATCGGCCTGTCGAAGCTGGCCCGCGTGCTCGAGTACTTCTCCCGCGAGCTCCAGGTGCAGGAGCGGCTGACCCAGCAGGTCGCCGACTGGCTGCACGCGGAGTTGGGCGCCCGCGGTGTCGGGGTGGTGCTCGAGGCCGAGCACCAGTGCATGTCGGCCCGCGGAGCCAGGGTTGTCGGCACCAGCACGAGCACGAGTGCGTGGCACGGCGAGCTGCGAAGCGACCGCGCGGCACGGGGCGAGTTCCTCGCCGCCTGCGGCCGCCAGAGTGGCGGCGTTGCGTCATGAGCATCCCGGATGCCGGGCGGAACGGCGCGGCCGAACACCACGTGATCATCGGTGGCGGTCTCGCCGCTGCCCGGGCCGCAGAGGGCATGCGCGCGGCCGGCTTCGCCGGGGCGGTGAGCATCGTTGCGGGGGAGGCGGAGTACCCGTACATCCGCCCACCGCTCTCCAAGGAGTACCTGTCTGGCAGGGCGGAGCGCGCGAGCATCTTCGTGCACGATGAGGCCTGGTACGCCGAACACGACGTCCGCGTGCTGCGCGGGCGCCGCGCGGAGGCCATCGCGCTCGCGGACCGCAGCGTCAGCCTCGAGGGCGGTGACGTGCTGCACTACGACAAGCTGCTCGTCGCCACCGGCGCGCGCTCCCGGCGCTACCCGGGGCCCGGCGGTTCGCTCTCCGGCGTGCACCACCTCCGCACGGTCGGAGAATCGGAGGCGCTCGCCCTGGCGCTCGCGCCCGGCGACAAGAGCGTCGTCATCATCGGCTCCGGCTGGATCGGGCTCGAGGTGGCCTCGGCGGCCAGGGGCTACGGCAACGCGGTCACCGTGCTCGGCCGGGAGAGCGTGCCGCTGGAGAACGTGCTCGGCCCCGAGATCGGTGCGGTCTTCGAGACCCTGCACCGTGCGAACGGCGTTGACCTCCGCAACGCGAGCGGCGTCAGCGGCATCGAGGGCGGTGCGGGTGAGAGCGCAGGCGTGGTCTCCGGTGTACGCCTGAGCGACGGGGAGCTGCTGCAGGCAGACGTCGTCGTGGTCGGTATCGGCGCGCTGCCGAACATCGAACAGGCCGAGGCGGCGGGGCTCGCGCTCGACAACGGCATCCTCGTCGATGAAAGCTTCCGCAGCTCGCACCCGGGGGTCTTCGCCGTCGGCGACGTCGCGAACGTCTTCCATCCGGTGCTGGGGAGCCACCTGCGGGTCGAACACTGGGCGACAGCGAAGGATGCCGGCTTCGCGGCGGGCGAATCGATGGCCGGGCGGGCGACCTCCTACGAGCAGACCCCCTACTTCTACACCGACCAGTTCGACCTCGGCATGGAGTATTCCGGCTACGGCATATTGGCGGCCGACGCGGAGCTCGTGGTCCGCGGGAGCCTGGCGGATCGCGAGTTCGTCGCCTTCTGGCTGCGGGAGAACCGGGTTGTGGCCGGTATGAACGTGAACGTCTGGGACGTGAACGAGACCGTGCAGGCGCTGATCAGGAGCGCGATGCCCGTGGACCCCGCCAAACTGGCAGATCCGGCCGTGCCGCTGGATTCGCTCATTCTCGGTGCCGCGCGATGAGTGGGAACGCGCCGGCGGCCGCGGTGCGGCAGAATCGGGGCATGGACTCCGCCTCGAGCTTTCCGCAACCGCTGCTGCGGCATCCGCTGCGCCGAATCGGCGCCCGCGAATTCGACTTCTCGCGCCAGGTCGCCGTGATGGCGGTGGTGAATCGCACGCCGGACTCCTTCTACGACCGGGGCGCGACCTTCGCGCTCGATCACGCGGTGCAGGCCTCGCTCGCCGCGGTCGCGGCCGGCGCCGACTGGGTCGACATCGGCGGGGTGCCGTTCGCGCCCGGACCGGAGCTGCCCGTCGACGAGGAGTGCGATCGCGTGCTACCCGTCGTGCGCGCCGTGCGTGCGGCATCCGACTGCGTCATCTCGGTCGACACGTTCCAGCCGGAGGTCGCCCGGCGCGGCATCGAGGCGGGGGCGACGGTGATCAACGACACGACCGGCCTGTTCCACCCCGAACTCGCGAACGTCGTCGCCGACAGCGAGGCGACGCTGGTGATCACGCACAGCCTCGCCAGCCCGCGCACGCAGTACCCGCACCCGCACTACGACGATGTCGTCGTCGAGATCAGCGACTACCTGCTGCGCCGCGTCGACCTGGCGATGGCGCGCGGAGTGCCGGAGCAGCGCATCGTCATCGACCCGGGGCACGACCTCAACAAGAACACCCTGCACACGCTCGAGATCACGCGGCGGCTCGGCGAGCTCACCGCGCTCGGACACCCGACCCTCGTCGCGGTGTCGAACAAGGACTTCATCGGGGAGAGCCTCGACGCCCCGCGGGAGGCCAGGCTCGAGGGCTCACTCGCGGCGATGGTCGCCTGCATCCTCGCCGGTGCCCGCATCGTGCGCATGCACAACGTGCCGGAGAGCGTTGCGGCCGTGCGGATGACGGAGGCGATCCTGGGCCTGCGGCAGCCGGCCTACCTCAAGCACAACATGGGGGAGTTCAACAGCCATGACTGACACCACGATCCTCGCGGATGCCTCGCCGAGCGACGCCGAGATGCTCGCCGCCTACGCGCTCCCGGACCGCGCGGCGCCGCGGCTGCGTGCGAACTTCGTGAGCAGCCTCGACGGCGCCGTCACGCTCAATGGGCGGAGCGGTGCGCTCGGCTCGCCGGACGACCAACGACTGATGAGCGTGCTCCGCACCCTCGCCGACGTCATCGTGGTGGGCGCAGGCACGGTGCGGGCAGAGGGCTACGGCGGGCTGCGGCTGCCGGCGGACAAGGTGGACTTGCGACGAGCCATGGGTCTCAGCGATCAGCCGCCCATCGCGGTCGTGTCATCATCGCTCGACCTCGATCCGACGCATCCATTCTTCAGCAAGGCACTCGTGCGCCCCATGGTGTTGACCCACGAGGACGCCCCTCTCCCGCGGCGCGCGGCACTCGCGGCGGTGGCCGAGGTGATCGACTGCGGTGCGTCATCCGTTGGGCCGGCCCGGCTCATGCTGGCGCTCGCGGAGCGGGGGATGCCGCAGGTGCTCTGCGAGGGCGGACCGCACCTCTTCGGCGAACTGCTCGCAGCCGATCTCGTCGACGAGCTGTGCCTGAGCCTCAGCCCGGTGCTCGTCGGAGGCGGTGCGGGACGGATCGCGCAGGGCGCCGCCGAAGCGGCACGCCGCATGCGCCTCGTGCACGCGCTGCCGGCCGGCGACATGCTGCTGCTGCGCTACGCCCGCGCCCGCTGAGAAGTCCGTTGAGAGCACACCAGCATCGCTAGCTGTCCCCGAGATTGCCTGGGGAGGGGCTGCCGCCTTTCGTGACGCTGCGCGTCACGCTAGGCGGCCAGCTCGTCCAGGGCGTGCGCGTCGAGGATCGTGTAGCTGTAGCCCTGCTCGGCCAGGAAGCGCTGGCGGTTCTGGGCGAAGTCCTGGTCGACGGTGTCGCGGGCGACGAGGGAGTAGAAGCTCGCGGTGAGCCCCGACTCCTTCGGCCGCAGCAGACGGCCGAGGCGCTGCGCCTCCTCCTGACGGGAGCCGAACGATCCGGAGACCTGAATGGCGACGGTCGCCTCGGGCAGGTCAACAGAGAAGTTCGCCACCTTCGACACCACGAGCACCTCGATCGAGCCCTCGCGGAAGGCCTGGAACAGCGTCTCCCGCTCGTCGACGGGTGTCGAGCCGGTGATCTTCGGCGCGTTCAACGCATCGGAGAGCTCGTCGATCTGGTCGAGGTACTGCCCGATCACCAGGATCCGCTCGCCCGGATGCCGCGCCACCAGCTGCTTGACGACACCGAGTTTCGCCGGCGCCGTCGCCGCCAGCCGGTAGCGCTCGTCGTCGGCCGCGGCGGCGTAGCTCAGCCGTTCGTGCTGCGGCAGGTCGATGCGGACCTCGTAACAGTTCGCGGGCGAGATGAAGCCCTGCGCCTCGATCTCCTTCCACGGCGCGTCGAAGCGCTTCGGCCCGATGAGCGAAAAGACGTCGCTCTCGCGGCCGTCCTCGCGCACGAGCGTCGCCGTGAGCCCGAGGCGGCGCCGCGCCTGCAGCTCCGCGGTGAGCTTGAACACGGGAGCGGGCAGTAGGTGCACCTCGTCGTAGACGACGAGGCCCCAGTCCATGGCGTCAAGCAGCGCGAGGTGGGCGTACTCGCCCTTCCGCTTCGCGGTGAGGATCTGGTAGGTCGCGATCGTGACGGGCTTGACCTCTTTGACCTGCCCGGAGTACTCGCCGATCTCCTCCGCGGTGAGGGAGGTGCGCCGCAACAGCTCGTCGCGCCACTGCCTGGCGCTGACCGTGTTCGTGACGAGGATCAGCGTGTTCGTCTTCGCGGTCGCCATCGCGCCGGCGCCGACGAGCGTCTTGCCGGCACCGCACGGCAGCACGACGACGCCGGAGCCGCCGGCGAAGAAGTTGTCGACGGCCTTCTGCTGGTAGTCGCGCAGCGCCCAGCCGTTCTCGGCCAGATCGATCGGATGCGGCGTCCCCGGCGTGTAGCCGGCGAGGTCCTCGGCCGGCCAACCCAGCTTGACCAGCTCCTGCTTGAGCGCGCCGCGCGCCCACGGCTCGACCGTGTAGCTGTCTGGGCTGGGGCGCCCGATCAACAACGGCGCGATGCGCTTGGCGTTCGCGACCTCGGTGAGCACGGCGACGTCGGTGGAGCGCAGCACGAGTTCGCCGTCGGCATCGCGCTCGATCACGAGGCGGCCGTAGCGGCCGACCGTCTCGACGATGTCGATCGACACCGTCTGCGGAACGGGGAACTTCGAGTAGCGCTCGAGCGTTGCGAGCATGTCGGAGGCATCGTGCCCTGCCGCACGCGCATTCCACAGCCCGAGGCGGGTGATGCGGTAGCTATGGATGTGCTCTGGGGCACGCTCCAGCTCGGCGAACACCGCCAGATCGTGCCGCGCATCTTCGGCGAGCGGATGCGCAACCTCGAGCAGCACGGTGCGGTCACTTTGAACGATCAGGGGGCCATCCGACATAACCGCCGAGTCTACGCGGATCGACTGAGAACGGATGCCGCCGCGCACAGAGCGGTCGCCGAACACCGCTGCGTCGGGCGCAGCCGCCGACGCCTCGATCAGGCGGTCGTGACGGCGGCGATGCTGGAGAGCGGGAGCGTGCGCTCGATGTCGGCGCGCCGGTCACGCGCGCGCAGCCGGCCGTTGGCGACGCTCGCCGGTTCGAGCAGGTAGTCCGAGATCTCGCCGCCCGGCATCCGCACGCTCACGAGCAACGTGTGCTTGGAGCGGATCGCGAGGTCGATCTGGCGCGCGAGCCAGGCCTGGCCGGTCGGTTCGGTGTCGGCATCGGAATCACGCAGCGTCGCCACGAGTGCGGGCAGCGGGTCGACGGCGGGCGCCGCCTCTGCGTGGGTGACCCGGCGGCGTGCCAGGTGCACGAGTTCGCCGTCTGCGTCGTGAGCCGCGACAGGATACCGGGCATCGCTGAGCGCCCAGAACAGCACATCGGGCGTGAAACGGCTGAGCAGCCGGTTCGGGCCGCTCGGCTGGAGCCCGAGCTGGGAGAGCGCGTGATCGACGGCCACCGTGTGGATGAGCGCGGCGTCGTCCGAGTGGATCGCGCCCTGGAAGTGTCCGTCGTCGGTGGCCGGCCCGACGCGCAACCTGCCGTAGCGGGCGGCGGACTCGGTGACCAGGTAGTGCAACGGCTGGGGGACACCGCTCAGCGAGATCGAGGAGAGGAAGGCGAGGATGTCCTCCGCGCTCTCACCGGCGCCCAGCGCGCGGTTCACGGATGCCGCGGTGATCCGGTAGCTCGATGCGAACTCCCGGCTCTCGACATCCGCCATCGTGCGCAACCGTGCGTCGATGGGAGGAGTGAGCGGCCCGGGGGCGACGGCGGTCAGGTCGTGTTGCAGGTAGACGGTCGAGACCTCGGGCGGCAGCAGCTCGCTCACCGCGGCCTCTGCGGCCTCTGCGCCGTGCTCCAGCAGCGCGCTGCCTGCCGAGCTGGGCACGCCGCCCGCTGTGATTCCGAGGAGCTCTGCCTCGGCGGTGCGGTCGTCGATGCGTTGCTGTAGCGATTCCCCGGCCGCCGGGAAGATCCAGCTGACATCGCGGGTGAGGAACTGCCCCCACGGCCGCTCGGCCCTGGCCGCGAGCAACACCCGGACGTCGGGCGCGAGGCCGAGGTGCCACGCCTGGGCCAAGGTGCGCCAGCGCTGGGGTGTGCCGCCGAGCAGCCAGCCCTCCGCGGCCTCGCTGTGCTGCCAGAGCGACCCCTCACGCTCGACCAGTCCGGCGCGTTCGGCGAGTCCGAGGTAGCGCGGCACCTCCTCGAAGGCGATCGCCGCGTCGTGGGCGAGCCGCTTCGCGTCGGGCAGGGAGAG
>CAZZNX010000019.1:27641-35246 GCA_964655795.1 uncultured Leifsonia sp.
GTTCGGCGACCACCGAGGTCGTGCCGAATGCACGTTCGGCGGCGAGACGGTTCACGGCGTCGCCGGATCCGGCCGCAGCGGCCGCTCCGGCGGAGGCCCCCTCGTCTTCAGCAGCGTGCGGGAAGGGGGTGGCGAGCTCTGCGCTGCTCGGAAGCCCTTCGGCCGGCCACGCGCGCATCAGCTCGCTCACGGCCGCGAACGGTGCGAAGCACGCGTCGCCCCCGGAACCGTCGCCGTTTCCCTGCCCGGCGCTCAGCGTTCCGAGCAACAGCTCGTCGAGGCGTTCGGCCCTGGCGCGCACGACGGCGGCGTCGATGGACTCGTGACCGAGCTCGGAGATGCGGGCCGTGATCGCGGCGGTATCGGGCGCGGCATCCGTCTCGGCAACGAGGTCACCGGCGACGGCCAGCACCGCGAGCCGGGTGCGGTCGAGGGTGGCGAGTGCGGCACGAACCGAGTCGGGGGCCAGGAGCGCCTCGGCGAGATCGAAGTAGTCGCGGACACCGGCGAGCGGGAACTCGCGCTGCGCCAACGCCGCCGTCAACTGCTCATCGGTGAGTGCGCGAAGTCGTGCGGCGAGGGCGAGCATGGCCGCTACTGCTTGTCTTGGCGCGCCGCACGGCTGCGGCGCCTGCTCGAGATGATCATGAGGGCGATGATCAGGAGGAAGCCGAGCGGCAACCCGATCATCGGGAAGGTGAAGACGAAGGGCCAGATGCCCTGACTGAAGCCGTCGTTGGCTCCGACGCCTGCGACGGTGCCGATCAGGACGACGATGAAGGCAAGGATCGACGCCCCGATCACCCCGGCCACCATATAGGCGAAGACGCGCTCGAGGCGCTGGGATGTTTCGGGCTGCTGAAGGCTCACATTCTCTAGGATACGGGGCGATGGCCGTAGTAACCCAATAAGCTAGTCACGGACGACGCCGCGATTCGGCGTGCCCGCGTATTCACTCAGTGAGGTTCAAATATGCCTACCGGCAAGGTCAAGTTCTACGACGACGAGAAGGGCTTCGGCTTCATCAGCTCCGATGATGGCCAAGAGGTCTTCTTGCACGCCTCGGCGCTGCCGGCCGGCACCACGGTCAAGCCGGGCACGCGACTGGAGTTCGGCATCGCCGACGGCAAGCGCGGCGCCCAGGCGCTTTCGGTGCGCGTGCTCGACGCCCCGCCGAGCATGGTCAAGCTCACGCGACGCCCGGCCGACGACATGGCGATCCTCATTGAAGACCTCGTCAAGCTGCTCGACGGCATCGGGGCCGGCCTCAAGCGCGGCCGCTACCCCGAGAGTTCGCACAGCCACAAGATCGCCGCGATGCTCCGCCGCGTCGCAGACGAGCTCGATGCCTGACATGACCGCTGAACAGAGTGCGACGGATGCCGCAGAGGCTGGCCCGGAGCTGAACGATCCGTTCGCATCGGTCAATGCCGGCGACGCCGCTGCCTCCGACGAGGTCGCCGACGCGGCCCCGGTTGAGCCTGCCGCGCCTCCGGTCGCCGATGAGGTGCTGCTGGCGGCCGTCGACATGGCCCGCGCCGCACTGCTCGACTTCACACCCGCCGAGACGATCGGCCGGGTGATCGGTCACGTCGCGGAAGAGGACCACGTGCTCTCCCTGATGTTCGAGTGCCGCATGAGCGGCTACCCGGGCTGGCACTGGACCGTGACCCTCTCCCGCATCGGCGACGAGACCAAGCCGACGGTGCTCGAGTCCGAGCTCATGCCGGGCGAGAACGCCCTGCTTGCGCCCGAGTGGGTTCCGTGGTCTGAGCGACTCGCCGACTACCAGGCCGCGCAGCTCCTGCACGATGCCGAGCAGCACGACGACGAGCACGACGATGACGAGCACGACGACGACTCGGATGACGAGCACGACGACGATGAGCACGACGACGAGTCGGATGACGACTTCGACGACGACTTTGCCGAGAATGTGCAGCAGAAGGCGCATTCCGGTGACATCGACGGGCTCGACATCGATCACCTCGCCGACGATCACGCCGACACCGACGCCTCTGCTGACGACGACGACGATGACGACGACGCCGGCGACGATGATGATGATGACGACTCCGACGACGACTCCGACGACGACGACGACTCCGACGACGACGACGATGACGACGCCGCCGGCGACGATGATGATGACGACTCTGACGAGAACGACTCTCACGACGACGACGACGATGACGACTCCGACGACGACGACTCCGACGATGACGACGACGACGAGGACGACGAAGCCCGCGCTTAAGCGAGCAGCGCGGCCGTGACCGGCCATCGAGAACGCAGTTGTGGCCCTGAGACCATTGGTTTCAGGGCCACAACTGCGTTCTGGGCGGGTGCAGTCTAGCGGCGTCGGCGGCGCTGCACCACGACGAGACCGATGAGGCCGAGCACCGTGCCGATGAGCGCGCAGCCCAGCCACCAGGCGAAGCCGGCGGCATCCAGCTGCGGGAAGAACAGGGCGCAGAGCACCGCCGCGATCACCCACAGGGCCGTTCCGGCAAGCACGGCCTTGCGGGCATCGGTGCGGACGGGCAGCGGATCGGGCCGCCGTTCGCTGTCTTTCAACCAGAATCGCATCAGGCCCTCCGCGCTGCCGTCGGATCAGCCGAGCTGGCCGACCACGTACTCGATCGAGGCGACCAGGGCGCGCACGTCATCCGGTTCGATGGCCGTGAAGGTGGCGACGCGCAGCTGGTTGCGGCCGAGCTTGCGGTACGGCTCGGTGTCGACGATGCCGTTGGCGCGCAGCGCCTTCGCCACGGCCGAGGCGTCGATCGCGTCGTCGAAGTCGATCGTGACGACCACGGGGGAGCGGTGGGCGGCATCCGTGACGAACGGGGTGGCGTAGTCGACGCGCTCCGCCCAGTCGTAGAGCACGCCGGAGGACTCGGCCGTGCGCGCGCCGGCCCAGCTCAGGCCGCCGTTCTCGTTGATCCAGTCCACCTGGTTCTCCAGCAGCAGCAGGGTGGAGAGGGCCGGGGTGTTCAGCGTCTGGTTGAGCCGCGAGTTGTCGACGGCGTTCTTCAGGCTGAGGAACTCGGGGATGTAGCGTCCGCTGGCGGCGACGCGCTCGACGCGCTCGATCGCCGCGGGAGAGAACAGCGCGAACCAGAGGCCGCCGTCTGAGGCGAAGTTCTTCTGCGGCGCGAAGTAGTAGATGTCGGTCTCGGTGAGCTCGAAGTCGATGCCGCCGGCGGCGCTCGTCGCGTCGATCACCGTGAGGGCACCGGCATCGCCGGCCACGCGGGTGACGGGCGCAGCGGCGCCGGTCGAGGTCTCGTTGTGCGGCCAGGCGTAGACGTCGACGCCGGCAACGGCCTCCGGCGTGGCCACGGAGCCGGCATCCGCCTTGCGCACGTCGGGTGCCTCAAGCCACGGGGCGCCTGCGGCGGTGGCGAACTTGGAGCCGAACTCTCCGAAGCTCAGGTTCTGGCTGCGGCGCTCGATGAGGCCGAAGGATGCGGCGTCCCAGAACGCGGTCGAGCCGCCGTTGCCGAGCACCACTTCGTATCCGTCCGGTGCGCGGAAGAGCTCACCGAGTCCTGCGCGCACGCGACCGACCATGTCTTTGACCGGGGCCTGGCGGTGCGAGGTGCCGAGAATGGCGGAGCCGGCACCGGCGAGGTAGTCGAGCTGTTCGCGACGGACCTTGGACGGCCCGCATCCGAATCGACCATCGGCGGGCAGGAGGGCGGCGGGAATCGTAATCTGCGGCATGAGAAGAGTCTAGGTGGGCACCGCGGGGCAGGTAGTCTTGTTACCTGCGTGCACGAAGCGCTGTGCACGTGAGCGTGAGCTATGTATGGGGAGGCGCGAATGACGGATCTCATCGACACCACGGAGATGTACCTCCGCACGATCCTGGATCTCGAGGAAGAGAACATCGTTCCGCTGCGTGCGCGCATTTCGGAACGCCTCGGACACTCGGGCCCGACCGTGTCGCAGACGATCGCCCGCATGGAGCGCGACGGCCTCGTCGTCGTCTCCGGCGACCGCCACCTCGAGCTCACCCACGACGGACGCAGCAAGGCCGTGCACGTGATGCGCAAGCACCGCCTGGCCGAGGTTCTGCTCTCCGAGGTCATCGGCCTGGAGTGGGAACTCGTGCACGACGAGGCCTGCCGCTGGGAGCACGTGATGAGCGAGCAGGTGGAGCGGAAGCTCCTCGAGATCCTCAAGTTCCCGACCGAGTCGCCGTACGGCACCCCGATCCCCGGCCTCGAAGAGCTCGGCCAGCCGCCCGCCGCCCCGTTCATGCAGGGCGTCGAGAGCATCGTCGACCTGGTCGGGCGCGACACGGAGCCCGTGCAGGCCGTCGTCCGCCGCCTCGGCGAGCCGGTGCAGTTCGATCCGGAGCTGCTCCTGCAGCTCAAGCAGTCCGGTGTGATGCCCGGTGCCACCGGAACGTTCTCCGCCGCAGGCTCCTACGTTCTGGTGCAGGTTGATGGTTTCGATGGGGGCCTGGAGCTTCCCAACGAAGTTGCGATCCACATTTTTGTGACCGCCGAATCCCTGTAACCACGCGGTTTTGACCGCGGCAAGCGTTACCATTTCGTTAGAAACGGCGTGTTTGGATGTGACATCGTCCTGGTCTGCGGGTAACCTCGGTTCAGTCCCACTGACCAGAAGCCGGTCGATGGACTCGAGAGCAGACGTCCCCCAGACCCGTCTCTGATCTCGAAAACAATACGCGTATGCGCATTGGACGGGGCAGCTACCTAGTGCTGCTGGGGCGCCGGAGGTAACTTTGGCTCTATTAGGTTCCAAGCGCTCTCGCACGGGCGCCTCTCATAGTTCAACACGCAACGCACTGGTCCCCGCTGCAGGCACTGCCGCAGCGACCCGAGCCGTGATGCCCCCAGAGGCGATGCGATCGAAGCCCCGCAGCAAGGGCCTTCGCAACGCCGTCGTGGTGTCGCTCTCCTTCGGCATGATCGCGACGATCGCCCTCCCCGCGTACGCCTTCGCGCCCGGTTCCGGCGACCCTGAGTTCGCGGCAACCGCGGCCAGCTCGCTCTCGAAGGCTCAGGCCCAGGACGTACAGGTCGACAAGCAGGCCGCGAACATCACGGTGTCGGCCGACGGCTACGACGCGGTCAGCCAGGCCGAGATCCAGGCCGCTGCCGATGCGCAGGCCGCTGCAGAGCGGGCCGCCGAGGTTGCCGCGCAGATGACCACGTACGCCGCGTCCTACTCCGGCCCGTCGGTCGGCGACTTCCTCGCCAACCCGCCGTATCCGAGCTACGACCTCGCCTCCGTCTACAACGTGGCGCTGCAGTACCAGGGCGTTCCGTATGTCTACGGCGGCGCGACGCCCGCCGGTTTCGACTGCTCCGGCTTCGTCATGTACGTCTTCGCGCAGTTCGGCGTCTCGCTGCCGCACTCCTCGAACGGCCAGGGTGCAGCGGGAACGCGCATCGCGATCGAGGATGCCCAGCCCGGCGACCTCGTGATCATGGAAGGCCACGACGGCTTCTACGCCGGCAACGGCAACATCCTGCACGCCCCGTACGAGGGTGCTTCCGTGCGGGTGCAGCCGATCTGGACCAGCGACTACTACATCGTGCGCATCGGCATCTAGGGCCGAACACACGAACGACGGCGAGCGGATGCGATGGCATCCGCTCGCCGTTTCGTTTGCCATGGGGGGAGCCGCCCGATCGGTGAACTTTCGGTGACGATCGGGGCAGGCGGCGCGCTGCTGTACGACTGCGGCCGAAAAGTGGTTTAGCCTGAAGCCCTGACGTACTGAGAGATTCTCGGAGAGCCAATGGACAGGGCACGGAACATTCACACCACGGATGCCCGCTGCCTGTTTGCCCGGAGGCACAGCAGTCACACACGCCCCAGCCACCCGAGTGGCTCGAAGGACACTGTCGATATGACGGTGTCCTTTTCTGCTTAACGCCGCGTGTAGGTCCGCTCACTTCGTTCCCTCACCGTCAGGAGAGTCGAATGGCTGCAAGCCGTGCAGCCTGCTTCGAGAGGGAGACCATGCACACACTGGTGTTGAATGCCGGGTACGAACCGCTCGCGGTCGTGAGCTTCAAGCGGGCCCTGGCGCTCGTGATGAATGACAAGGCGCGCGTCTTGCAGATTGACACCGGGCACCCGGTATGGGCGACGTCCGGCGTGTGGGATCGTCCATCGGTGATCCTGCTCACACGGTATGTGCGCATCCCGCGCGGCCGTGCGACGCCGGTGAGCAGGCGGGGAGTGCTGCGCCGTGACGAGCACCGCTGCGGGTACTGCGGCAAGTCGGCCAGCACGATCGACCATGTCCTGCCGCGTTCACGCGGCGGGCGCGACACCTGGGAGAACCTGGTGGCATGCTGTCTGCGCTGCAACAACGTCAAGAGCGACCGCACACCGGCCGAGATGGGCTGGGAGCTGCGCTTCACGCCCTACGTTCCGCGGGAGGGCGGATGGCGTGTGCGCGGCACGGAGCGCACCCTGCCGGAGTGGGACGCGTTCCTCGAGCCGGCGGCGTAGCGGATCCGTGTGCCGGCGGCATCCGGAACCACGGTCACCCAATGTGCGTGATGGCCGCGCCATGACCGCGCTCTAGAGTCGCTTCAACACAACCGATGACGCTGCCGGACGGCGTAGCTGCCGCAGGGGAAGACAGGAGATCTGAGATGGCTGATCAGGCATATATCGCGATTGCGGCGCAGTACGCCACTGAGGACGAGGCAGTGGCCGACTTCGAGAAGATTCATGAGCACTACAAGGCCACGGACAAGCACGGTTCCTTCGACGCGGCGGTGATCAAGCGCGACGTGGACGGCACGCTCAGCATGCCGAAGCGGGATGACGACGGCAAGCACCGCGGGGCGGGAAAGGGTCGGGCCATCGGCCTCGCCGGCGGCCTCGCCGTCGCACTGTTCCCGGCGGTCGCCCTCGGCGGTGCGCTCGTGGTGGCCGGCGGATCGGGTGCCGGCATCGGCGCACTGGCCGGGCACATCTCACGCAAGACGCCGTCGAAGGACCTCGAGGCGATCAGCGAGACGCTGGATGCCGGCAGCGCCGGTGTCGTGCTCGTCGTCGACCCGTCAGAGAGCGACACGGTGCAGGGGCTGCTCACGAATGCCACCCGGGTGACCGTCAAGGACCTCTCCGTCAACGATGAGGAGCTTGACGTCGAGGTCGACGAGGCGTACGAGTAGGTCAACTCTCAACGCGCGGCTGAAGCTTGCCGCATTGGGTGGTGACAAGGCCGCGGCGCTCCCGTACTGTTGGCGAGGTTGGGTCTTCCAGACCCGCACCAAGCCCCCAGGTACGAAGCGCCGCGGCCGTCAAACGCTCCGGCCCTTGTGCAGCGCAAAGGACCACGCGTGACAGAAGCAGCATCGAGCCGGCCCGCAGGAGAGTCGAGCACGGATGCCGCCCTGCCGAGCAGGCGCGAGATGCGCGAGCAGTGGGCGCGCGAGGCTGCAGCCGCTGCCGCGGCTGAGTCGGCCGCAGGTGAGTCGGCCGCAGGTGAATCGGACGCAGCTGATTCGGACGCGGTAGACGTCGCCGCGGTCCTGGTAGAGCCGCCAGAAGCTGGCGGCGATCGCCGCCGGGTCGAGGCCGCCGCCGCCCTGATCGAAG
>CAZZNX010000020.1:0-12655 GCA_964655795.1 uncultured Leifsonia sp.
CCGACGCCGCACTAGCCTTGCCCTATGCAGCTGCAATCGGACCACCTGCGCACCCTCGCCGCCGTGCTCGACGAGGGCAGTCTGGATGCCGCCGCCCGCGCGCTCCACGTCACGCCGTCGGCGGTCAGCCAGCGCATCAAGGCGCTCGAGCAGCAGCTCGGCCGCGTGTTGCTGGTGCGCTCGAAGCCGATCAGGGCCACGGAGTCCGGCGAGCTCGTCATGCGGCTGGCCCGCCAGCTGGAACAGCTCGAACACGAGACGCTGGCGACGCTCGGCGTGGAGAGCAGTGCACTCACGCCCGTGTCCGTGCCGCTCGCCGTCAACGCCGACTCCCTCGGCACCTGGATCCTGCCGGCACTGGCCGAGCTCGGTCACACCGAGAACGTGCGCTTCGAGCTGCACCGCGAGGGGGAGGACGACACCGTCGCCCTGCTTGAAGCCGGCACGGTCGTCGCGGCGGTCACCTCGGTGGCCCGTGCGATCCCCGGCTGCGTCGTGCGGCCGCTCGGCGTGATGGAGTACCGCCCGATGGCGTCGCCGGAATTCGTCGCCCGCTGGTTCCCGAACGGCATGACGCGTGCCGAACTGGCCGTCGCCCCGATGGTCAACTTCGACCGCGCCGACCACATGCAGCACAGCTATCTGCGCGGGCGGGCGCTCCGCGACCCGGATGCCGGTGACGCGTCCGCCGACGCCGCCACCGACGCCGGCGGGCCGCTCCGCCCGCCGAGCCACTATGTGCCGTCGACGGCCGACTTCGCCCGTTCCATCGAGCTCGGACTGGGCTGGGGGATGCTGCCGCCGCTGCAGGTGGGGGAGCGCGTGGCATCCGGTGCGCTCGTCGACCTCGACCCGGTAGGCGGGCTCGGAATCCCGCTCTACTGGCAGCAATGGCGGCTGGCGTCCGGGCTGCTCACCCGGGTCGCGGACGCGATCGAGGCGGCCGCCCGCTCCGCGCTCAAGCACGGCTGACCCCTGCTCGTGGGTCCCGGGCATAATGGGCGGATGCCGAAGATATCCAAGCCGACGGTCGCCGAGCACCGCACCGCCCAGCGCGCCGCGCTCATCGGGGCCGCCGAGGCCATCCTGTTGGAGGTGGGCGTCACCGGAGTGAACCCGCGCACGGTCTGCGAGCGCGCCGGTATGGGCCGCTCCAGCTTCTACGACTACTTCCCCTCCAAGGACGACCTGCTCGCCGCCGTTGCCATGCGTGCGTTCGACGAGTGGGGTGCCGAGATCGACGATGCCCTGCGCAACGCAGAGCCGGGCCTCGGCAGGCTTACCGCCTATGTGGCCGCCACGATGCGGATGACGGCGGACGGCAAGCACGCCATCGCCGCCGAACTGCGCGGCGAGGAGCTCTCGCCGAGCAAGCAGGAGGACATCAAGGCGCTCCACGATGCACTGCTCAAGCCGGTGCGCACTGTGTTGGAGGATCTCGCGGTCCCGGACGCCGCGGCCCAGGCCTACCTGGTGCAGGGCTTGCTCAACACGGGTGTCCAGCTCGTGACGCACGGGATGTCGGCGGACGAGGTCAGTGCCAAAATCATGGCGCTCCTCACCCGGGGGTTGCTCGCCTGACCCTGCCTGATTTGGAACACCGGTCTTTTTGGTGACAGACTGTCGGTATCTTTCCGACAGACTGTCGGAGTCTTACTGACCCAAGGAGTCTCCATGTTCTTAGCGCTGCGCGAACTCAGGTTCGCCAGAGGGCGCTTCGCACTCATGGGAATTGTGATCGCGTTGATCGCTGTTCTCGTCGTGCTGCTGTCCGGCCTGTCAACTGGCCTCGTCAACGACGGGGTCTCTGGCCTGAAGTCGATGCCGACCACGGCGTTCGCCTTTGACGGAGGCACCATAACGGACAACGCGTTCAGCCGTTCCCTCGTCGATGACGATCAACTCGCGTACTGGGCTCAGGCCGATGGCGTCGAATCGGCTGAGCCGCTGGGCGTGAGCATCATCAACGGGACGAGCGATCAGGGCGCGCAGGTCGACCTCACGCTCTTCGGGGTCGAAACCGGTGGGTTCCTCGCCCCTGAGCTCTCGGAGGGGCGTGGCCTTGACGAGCCCGGCGGTATCGTCGTCTCAGAGACCGCACGGGCCGCCGGACTCGAGGTCGGCAGCGTTGTGACCCTGGAGCGCATCGGACTCGAACTCACCGTCGTTGGGTTCACCGTCGGGCAAGCGACCTTCGGTCACGTCGACGTCGCTTATCTGCCGATCGACACGTGGCGTCTGATCGCGTCGAACACGGCCGCGCCCGGTGCACCGACGGAAGCGTCGGTACTCGCCGCTGATTACCCGTACTCCAGTGTTGTGGCAATCCGTGCCGCCGAACGCTCCGCAATCGACTTCGAGGCGGGCGACAACGCCGCTGGCACCATGACGATGCTGCGCGGTGAGGCGTTCAACGCCTCACCGGGCTACGAGGCAGAGACTCTGACGCTGAGCATGATCCAGGTGTTCCTTTACGCCATTTGCGCACTCGTCGTCGGCGCCTTCTTCACCGTCTGGACCATCCAGCGCACCCACGAGATCGCCGTACTGCGCGCCGTGGGCGCGTCGACCGGATACCTGCTGCGGGACGGCCTCGCGCAGGCCGCCATGCTCCTGCTCGGCTTCACCGCAATCGGCGTCGCCGCAGGCCTCGGTCTCGGTGCCGCCATGCCCGATGCCATGCCGTTCGAGCTGGAGCCGGCCCCGATCGCCGTCGCCTCGCTGCTCACCATCGCGCTCGGTCTCCTTGGCGCCGCCGTCGCGGTGCTCCGAATTGCCCGCGTCGACCCGATCACCGCCCTCGGAGGCCAACGATGACGACACGCACTCTCAACACGTCCCCCACGAACACCCCGGCTCTGGAGATCACCAACGCCATGCTGGAGCTGGGCGACGGCGACGGCCGGGTGCGTGCGCTCGACTCCGTTTCGCTCCGGGTCCAGCCCGGGGAGTTCGCGGCCATCGTCGGCCCATCCGGCTCTGGCAAGTCATCGCTGCTCGCCCTCGCGGGGGCGCTGGGCAAGCCGGACTCCGGTTCCGTGCGGGTGCACGGCACCGACCTGGCCGGCCTCAACCGGGGTGCCGCGGCCCGCTTCCGCCTGCGGAACATCGGCTTCGTCTTCCAGTCCGGTAACCTGATCCCCGCGTTGAGTGCCGCAGACCAGCTGCGGCTCGTCGCACGTCTGGGGGGCAACCGCACGGCCGAGCCGGAGGCGCTGCTGGCCGAACTCGGAATGGGACACCGCGTGGGCCACCGGCCGGGGCAGCTCTCCGGGGGCGAGCGTCAGCGAGTTGGCATCGCCCGAGCCCTCGTGAACAACCCGTCCCTGCTGCTGGTCGACGAGCCGACAGCGGCCCTGGACAGAGACCGCAGCCAGGAGGTCGTCGCGATCCTCGCCGAGCGAGCCAAGCGCTCCGCCGTCGCCGTGGTGATGGTCACCCACGACCGCGACGTGCTCGGGCACTGCGATCGCGTGCTCGAGATGGTCGATGGTCGGCTCAACGAGTTGTCCGCGGAAATGACCGGAGCCGGAACGGGGCAGTCAACATGGAACTCCTGAAGAACATCGTGCTCGCCGTCCACATCATCGGCGTAGCGAGCCTGTTGGGCGGTGCGCTCGTGCAATTGTCGTCCGCGCGACGGGCCGAGGCCCGCATCATCCCTGCGATCAGGCACGGCGCGTGGACGATGCTGGTCACCGGCGTGCTGCTGGTCGGCCTGCAGTATCCGCTCGGCAACGAGGTCAACAACGTGAAGATCACGGTGAAGCTGGCCGTGCTGCTCGCGATCATCGTCATCATGCTGGTCAACCGCCGCCGCGAGACGCTCGCCCGCTGGGTGATCCCGACTCTGGCCGGCCTGACCGCCGCCAACGTCGTCATGGCCACGGTCTGGACCGGATACCGCTAGGCGCTCGCCGCCGCACCTGAACAGACACGAGAGGCCAGATTCAGAGAATCTGGCCTCTCGCGCTTGCTTCTGCCTCCCGCGAGGCGGATGCCGCAGCGCTGCTACGAGGCGAAGAGGCGCTGCAGGCGCTGCACGCCCTCGAGCAGCGGTGCGTCGCCGAGCGCGTAGCTCAGGCGCACGAAACCGCTGGGGCCGAACGCCTCACCGGGAACGACGGCGACCTCGGCCTGGTCCAGGATCAGATCGGCCAGCTCGAGCGAGGTGGTCGGCGTGACGCCGCCCCAGGTGCGACCGAGCAAGCCGGTCACGTCGGGGTACACGTAGAACGCGCCCTCCGGCGTCGGCACGTGCATGCCGTCGATCTTCGACAGCTCGGCGACGATCAGCTTGCGGCGGCGGTCGAAGGCCTCGCGCATGGTCGCGACGGCATCCTGCGGTCCGGTCAGCGCCTCGATGGCGGCGCGCTGCGAGATGTTCGACACGTTCGAGCTGAGGTGGGACTGCAGGTTGCCCGCGCCCTTGATGGCGTCGGCCGGGCCGACCATCCATCCAACGCGCCAGCCGGTCATGGCGTAGGTCTTGGCGACGCCGTTGACGAGGATGGTGCGGTCGGCGAGCTCCGGAACGGCCTCGACGATCGACACGGCCTTGACACCGTCGTAGGTGAGGTTCTGGTAGATCTCGTCGCTGATCACCCAGAGGTCGTTCTCCAGCGCCCACTGGCCGATCTCGCGGGTCTGCTCCGGCGAGTAGACGGCGCCGGTCGGGTTGGAGGGCGAGACGAAGAGCAGAACCTTGGTGCGCGGGGTGCGCGCGGCCTCGAGCTGTTCGACGGTCACGAGGTAGTTCTGATCGCTGCCGGCGAAGACGTCGACCTGGCGGCCGCCTGCCAGCTTGATCGCCTCGGGGTACGTGGTCCAGTACGGCGTGGGAACGAGCACCTCGTCGCCGTCGTCGAGGAGCGTCTGGAACGCCTGGTAGACGGCCTGCTTGCCACCGTTGGTCACGATCACCTGGCTGGCGTTCACGGCGAGTCCCGAGTCGCGCAGCGTCTTCGCTGCGATCGCCTCACGCAATTCCGGCAGACCGGCTGCCGGTGTGTAGCGGTAGTTCTTGGGGTCGCGCACGGCGGCGAGAGCGGCCTCGACGATGTGCTCCGGGGTGGCGAAATCGGGCTCACCGGCGGCGTAGCTGATCACCGGGCGGCCCTCGGCCTGCAGGGCCTTGGCCTTGGCGTCAACCTTGAGGGTCGCCGATTCGGCGATGGCTGCAATACGGGCTGAGATACGCGGTTTTTCGGTCACAGCCATAGCCTAAAGGGTGGGGCACCCGCATGACAGAGCGCGACTTGCCCGCCTGGTCCGCGTCTCCGCCCGGCACGGCGTAGCGTTGAAGGATGCACCCCCGTGCTTCTGCGCCCCCTAACCCCACAGTGGGTCGGCCGGGCCCGGCGGGAACGGCATCCGCGGATTCGAGCGCTCGCGTGCACGCCCCGCGCCGCCTGCGCAGGGGGCTCGGCGTCTACCGCCTGGCCGTTGCAGCGCTCGAGCTCATCGCGCTCTACGGCAACTTCAACTACGTGCTCGGTTTCTCGTCGTTCGCGACCGTCAACTTCTTCAGCTACTTCACGATCCAGTCGGCGATCCTCGCGGTGGTCATGCTCACCATCGCGGGGGTGACGTCGCTCACTCGGCCCAGCGACCCGCAGTGGCTCGGCATCGTGCGCACGGTCGTCATGTGTTATCTGCTGGTCTCCGGCATCGTCTTCGCCGTGATCGTGGCGCAGGCCTCCACCCGCGCCTATCGGGTCGACGTTCCCTGGTCAGACACGTTGCTGCACTTCGTGGTGCCGGTGCTTGCCCTGATCGCGTGGGTCGCCGATGCCGTGATCAGCCCCCGCACATCGCCGATGCCGTGGTCGACGCTCGGCTGGGTGCTGCCCTTCCCCACGCTCTGGCTCGTGTTCACGTTGATCCGTGGGGCGGATGTCGGCTGGTACCCGTATTTCTTCCTCGACCCGGCCCAGGTCGGCGGCGCCATCGGCATCGCCCTCTACTGCCTGCTCGTGCTCGGCATCTTCCTGGCCGTGACCGCGGTGCTCGTCGCGGTCAGCCGCACGATCACGGCGCGGGCGTCGGCTCGGCGCCTCAGGAGGGAGCGGGGGACGAGGAGGGAACACTCGGGCCCGGCGCCGTCGGATCCGGTGCGAATGGACGCAGGCTCTCCAACACCACAGCGCTGAACTCCGCATCGCTGAGGGCCGCGAGTTCGCTCGCCCGCTCCGCCGCGATCGTGCCGACGAGGATGGCCTCGCCTGTGAGCGGCTGCAGATTCGTCCAGTAGGCGATCGGGTTGTCGGTGGCGATCGTGCTGAGCGTTGTGGCATCCGTCGCCCAGAACGCCTCGTCGAACTGCAGCCACACGCTGTCGACGGTGCCCATGCCGATGCCGGAGATCGCGTCGAGCTTCCACCCGGGCAGCGGCGGTTCGAACAGCGTGCTCTCCTGCTGCAGCACGCCGAGCGGGATCGTCATGAGCACGCGGTCGGCGCTCATCGACTCGCCCTGTGCCAGGCGCAGGCTCACCCCGTCATCGCTCCAGATCACCGTGGCGACCGGGCTGCCGGTCAGGATGTCGAGACCCTCGGCGGTGGCGTCGACGAGGCCCCCGAGACCGTCCGGCGATCCGGTCACGATGGCGGCCTCTGCGGCGCTGCCGGCGAGGAGGGGCGCGCTCTGCCGGGCCGAGACCAGGTCGGCGGTCGCTCCGGCGGCCGGTTGCAGTGCGACGGCGAGCTCATGCGCGAGCCAGTCGGTCTGGGCGATGCCGTCGGCGGCGGGCTCGGCCGAGAGCGCAGCAGCGGCCCCGGAATCGATCAGAGCCGCCGCGAGCGAGCTGTCCTCCGGCTGCTGCACGGCCCAGGCGCTCGCGCTCGTCACCGCGTTCGCGCCTGCGTCGGACGGCGGGATGACGTCGCCGCCGGCCGCACGCACCTCCGGAGTCTGCGCAAACGGCTCCGTGCTCACGCCCGCGAGGGAGAGCTGCCCGGCGAGCACGCTGGAACTCTCGCTCACGAACAGCGAACCGAGCTCGAGCGGGATCGGCCACTTCGGATCGGTCACGCTCTGAATGCGCCCGCCGATCCGGTCGCGGGCCTCGACGACCACGACCTCGAAACCCGCTTCGCGCAGCGCCCGCGCCGCAGTCAACCCGGCGATTCCGGCCCCGATCACCGCGATGCGTTCGCCGCGTTCCGCGGCATCCGCGATCTCCAGCGCGGCCCGCAGGCCGGAGCCGAGGGCGCCGTGCACCGTTCCCGGCGCATCGCTGGCCGTCGCCTCGCCGGCGAAGTAGAGCCGGTCGCTGAGCGAGCGGCGCAGCAGTGTGCGCTGTTCATCACCGCTGTCGACGGAGGGGAAGCTGAGTGCGCCGCGTGCGAACGGGTCAGCGCCCCAATCCGAGCGGGCCATCCGCAGCGGCTGGGGAACGCCGCTCGGCGGGGTCGGAGTGGGTGTGTGAGTCGGCGAGTGGGTCGGGGTCGGCTGCGTCGGGAAGCACGCCGTGAGGGCCAGCAGCGTGATGCCGGATGCCGAAGCGATGAGGAAGCTGCGACGATTCATCGGTGGCGCCGCTGGCGCGCTCCTCTCCTTGGCCTGGTGCGAGCCGACTCGCCCGTATTGCACGGCGTCGTGATGTGGCGGCGGCGCACGCTCACAACGCTACTCCACGGGCCCCGATCCACTCAGCTTTACAGTGCAGTCGCCGTGACCTACACTTGGTGAGGTTGTTGAATCCGCCAAGCTTTTTTGCGCCTATTTTCCTGCCGACCTCTGGTCGGCGTGATGGGGTGCGAACGCGCTTCGTGGCTGCGACCGGTAGAATGGCTGATGTGGTCGCTCGCAGGAATGCGGGTGGCGTACAGCAGGAAAGCCCTTAGGGCGGTGGCTCAATTGGTAGAGCAGCGGTCTCCAAAACCGCAGGTTGCAGGTTCGAGTCCTGTCCGCCCTGCAAGTCGGTGTTCATGCACCGGCCCACGAAAACCAGCTGGCGAAAGCTGGCTGGGAAAGGTGAGATCAGGTGGCCCGAAAAGTTATCGACGAACTACCCAGTGAGGATGTCGTCGCAAACGCCAAGAAAGACCGCGAGACCAAACGCGGACCTTTCGCGCGGGCCAGCCTCTTCATCAAGCAGGTCTTGGCTGAGCTCAAGAAGGTCGTCACTCCGACCCGCAAGGAGCTGCTCAGCTACACCGGTGTCGTGCTGGTGTTCGTCGTCATCATGATGGCTCTGGTATCTGCCCTTGACTGGGTGTTCGCACTCGGTGTCACGTGGGTCTTCGGTTCACCGGCGGGATAGTTCCGATGGGCGCCTGGTGCGGTTGCGAACGCGGTTCTGCCGCATCCGCCTGAACATCGGGCAACAGCGAGCAACGCAATACACGAAGGATTGAGATTTAGTGTCTAAGACTGAGTACGAAGACGCCGACTGGGCGACGGCTGCCGAGCAGTCCGCCGAGGAAGACGAGGCACAGGAGGGCAACACGCTCGCCGAGGCCGAGGAGTCTGTCGAGTCTGCTGAGCACATCGCCGTTCACGTTGTCGACGACGGCGACGTTGTCGTCGACCTCGATGCCGCCCTCGACGCTCTCGCCGAGTCGATCGATCCCGAGGCCGACGCCATCGTGGATGACGCACTCGACATTGACTCCGCCGATGAGGCAGAGGCCGCCGCGGAAGCCGTCGAAGACGAAGAGGCCGAGGCCGACCCGTACGAGGAGTTCCGCCAGGACCTGCGCTTCCTGCCGGGCAAGTGGTACGTCATCCACTCCTACGCCGGCTTCGAGCGCCGCGTGAAGCAGAACATCGAGAACCGCAAGGCGTCGATGGCCATGGAAGAGTACATCTACCAGGTCGAGGTCCCGATGGAAGATGTCGTCGAGATCAAGAACGGCCAGCGCAAGATGGTCACCCGTGTCCGCATCCCCGGCTACGTGCTGGTGCGCATGGACCTCAATGAGGACAGCTGGTCTGTCGTCCGTCACACCCCCGGTGTCACCGGCTTCGTGGGCAACGCCCACAACCCGACGCCGCTGCGCTTCGAAGAGGCGTTCGGCATGCTGAAGAGCCTGGTCGAGATCAAGGACGTTCCTGCCGCCAAGGGTGGCAAGGGCGGAGCGGTCAAGGGCGCGCAGCGCGTGCTGCAGGCCGAGGTCGACTTCGAGATCGGCGAGACGATCACCATCAAGGAAGGCTCCTTCGCGGGCCTGCCCGGTTCGATCAGCGAGATCAAGCCGGAGAGCGGCAAGCTCACCGTGCTCGTCTCCCTGTTCGAGCGCGAGACCCCGGTCGAGCTCAGCTTCGACCAGGTCACCAAGCTCTAACACCTCTGGCCTCACGGCCCCAACAAGCCACCGTCGCTCGGACAGTCCGGGCGAACGGGAGAGTGCTCCGGCTACCGGAGCGTTCGATAAGAAAGAAGGAAGACAATGGCACCGAAGAAGAAGGTTACTGGTCTGATCAAGCTTCAGATCAAGGCCGGCGCCGCAAACCCCGCCCCGCCCATCGGCCCGGCCCTGGGTCAGCACGGCGTGAACATCATGGAGTTCTGCAAGGCGTACAACGCGGCGACCGAGGCCCAGCGCGGCAACGTGATCCCCGTTGAGATCACCGTGTACGAGGACCGCTCGTTCACCTTCATCCTGAAGACCCCGCCCGCCGCGGAGCTCATCAAGAAGGCCGCCGGCGTCGCCAAGGGTTCGGGTACCCCCCACACCGTCAAGGTTGCCAACCTCTCGCAGGCACAGGTTCGTGAGATCGCTGAGGCCAAGATGGTTGACCTCAACGCCAACGACATCGAGGCTGCCTCGAAGATCATCGCCGGCACCGCTCGCTCGATGGGCATCACGGTCTCCTAAGCAGGGGCCCTCCAACACTTTCACCCGTGGCAGCGCCCGCCAGGCGCAGATGACCACATTCTCTCAAGGAGAAAAACATGGCACAGAAGTCAAAGGCCTACCGGGCCGCGGCCGAGAAGATCGAAGCCGACAAGTTCTACACCCCCACCGAGGCAGTCACGCTCGCCAAGGAGACCGGTTCCGCCAAGTTCAACAGCACGGTTGAGGTTGCCCTCAAGCTTGGTGTTGACCCCCGCAAGGCAGACCAGATGGTGCGCGGCACCGTCATCCTGCCCCACGGTACCGGCAAGACCGCTCGCGTCATCGTGTTCGCAACGGGCCCCGCAGCCGAGGCAGCTCTTGCTGCCGGCGCTGACGAGGTCGGCGGCGACGAGCTGATCGAGAAGGTGGCGGCTGGCTACACCAACTTCGACTCGGCTGTCTCCACCCCCGAGCTCATGGGCAAGGTCGGTCGTCTCGGTAAGGTCCTCGGTCCGCGTGGCCTCATGCCGAACCCGAAGACCGGAACCGTGACGCCGGATGTGGCCAAGGCCGTTTCCGACATCAAGGGTGGAAAGATCGAGTTCCGCGTCGACAAGCACTCCAACGTGCACTTCGTCGTCGGCAAGGCCGGCTTCACCGCTGAGCAGCTCGACGAGAACATCAAGGCCGCTCTCGAAGAGATCGTGCGTCTGAAGCCGTCGAGCTCGAAGGGCCGCTACATCCAGAAGGGTGCTGTGTCGACCACGTTCGGCCCCGGCATCCCGCTGGACGTCAACGCCATCTAGTTCTGCGTTTCTCAAGAAGGGCCCGTGTTCGCACGGGCCCTTTTTGCATGCCCAGATTTCGACAGGCTCAATCGGCGGGTGGCCGTTGGTTGAGCCTGTCGAAACAACTCCGTTGGTTGAGCCTGTCGAAACCCCGGCCTGCTGTGCCACGATGAAGCCCATGAGCACGGACGAGACTGCCACCACCGTCACCGACTACCTCGCGTCCATCGACAACGACGCCGATCGGGCAGCGCTCCGGCGCGTGCTCGACATCGCGCGCGACGTTGCGCCCGAGGTTACCCAGGGAATGAGCTACGGGATGCCGACGCTGCTCTACCGCGGCAAGGGTTACGCCGCCGCCATGCAGACCAAGGCGCACCTGGCGCTCTACCCGTTCAGCGGGAGCGTGCTGCCGGCGTTCGAGGCCGATCTCGCCGACTTCTCGCACAGCGTCAGTGCGCTCCGATTCTCGGCGACCACCCCGGTTCCGTCGGAGCTCCTGCAGCGCATCTTCGAGCTGCGCAAAGAGCAGATCGACGCCCAGCTCGCCCGCAAGCGTTAGCGGGCACAGACCGCTTGTGCGCGCGAATTCACGCGGCTAGCGTGAAGAGTGGCTGACGGGCGCTGAGCGCCACTCGGTGCCGCATGCGCTCGTGGCCGGAAGGCATCATGAGTTCCTCCGTCGCCCTCGAGCGGGGGCGTATCGCGTTCGGCGCCCACCGCTGGACCGATGCGTTTGACGCACTGGCGGCGGCGGATCACGAGGATTCCCTGACCGGGCAGGACCTCGAACGGCTGTCAACGGCGGCACTGCTCACAGGCAAGGAAACCGTCGGCATCGACGCGGCGACGAGGGCGCATGAGGAGTTCCTCGCGCACGACGAGGTCGTCGATGCCGCCCGTTCCGCCGCCTGGATCGGGATGTTCCTGACGACCAGGGGCGATGCGGCGCGAGGAGGCGGCTGGCTGGCGCGAGCGCAACGGCTGGTCCAGGAGAGCGAGGAGGCGAACCCGGTCGCAGGCCTCCTGCTGGTTCCCGAGGGCTTCGGCGCACTCGATGCCGGGGATATCGAGGGGGCGGGGCGCGCGTTCGAGGCGGCATGGGACCTCGGCGTCGGATTCCACGATCGCGATGTTCTGGCGCTCTCCCAGCTCGGGCAGGGACAGGTGAAGATCTGCCTCGGGCAGCTCAACGACGGGCTCGCGCTCCTGGACGAGGCGACGGTCGCGGTGACCGCGGGCGAGACCTCTCCGGTCGCCTCCGGCATCATCTACTGCGCGGTGATCGGAAGTTGCAGACTGGCATTCGACCTGCGTCGTGCGCAGGAATGGACCACGGCGCTCGATCACTGGTGCAACGATCGGCCGGACATGATCCTCTTCAGCGGGATGTGCCAGGTGCATCGCGCGCAGATCTACGCGCTGCACGGCGCGTGGAGCGACGCCTTCGCGGCTGCGCGCTCGGCCCAGGATCGTGCGCTGCGGGGGGACTGGAACGCCACCTTCGACGCCCTGTACGAGCAAGGCGAGGTGCAGCGCCTCCGCGGCGAGCTCGACGCAGCCGAGGAGTCCTATCGGCTCGCCAATCAAACCGGCTTCGAGCCGGAACCGGGGCTCGCGCTGCTTCGCCTGGCGCAGGGCAGACCGCGGCAGGCGCAATCCCTGCTCCGGCGGGCGGCCGGTCTCGCGGACCCGGCGTCCCGACGCGGCATGCTGGCTGCGCTCGTCGAGATCGAACTCGCGGCGGGCGACGTCGCCGCGGCCAGAGCGAGTGCGGACGAGCTGGCGGTGGTCACACCGCGCGGGGCCATGCCGATGCTCGAGGCCATCGCGAACCAGTGCGATGGTGCCGTGCTCATCGCGGAGGGAGACGCCGCCGCCGCGTTGCCCCGCCTCCGCCGGGCCTGGATGCGGTGGCAGCAGCTCGATGCGCCGTACGAGGCGGCGCGCTGTCGGGTGCTCGCCGCCTCTGCCTGCCGCGCGCTCGGCGACGAAGAACTCGCCGCGATGGAGTTCGACGCCGCCCAGATTGTCTTCATGGAGCTCGGCGCCCTGTCGGAGCTCGCCGCGCTGGACGCCCTG
>CAZZNX010000020.1:12673-26368 GCA_964655795.1 uncultured Leifsonia sp.
CGGTGAGGCCGCCGGCCCCCTGACGGTGCGAGAAGTCGAGGTTGTGCGTCTCGTGGCCGAGGGGTTGACCAACCGCGCCATCGCCACCGCGCTCTTCCTCAGCGAGAAGACGGTCGCCAGACACCTCAGCAATGTGTTCGCGAAGCTCGGCATCTCGTCGCGGGCCGCTGCGACGGCGTACGCCTACGAGCAGGGGCTCGTCGAGCGCCGCTCGTAGTGCGAATGGCCGCTGCACAGAATTGCCCATGCCCCCTGCCCACGAAATGGGCAGTTCAGCCGACGAGGGCGGCCGGCCGGCTTCGTAGCGTTGGCCACATGAACCTTCCACTGCTTGCCGGAGCGATTTCCACCGTGCTCTTCGCCGTGAGCTACGTGCCCATGCTCGCGAAGGCGGTGCACACCCGGGACCTCTCGTCGTACAGCCTCGTCAACATCTCGACCACGAATGTGGCGAATGGGCTGTACTCCGTCTACGTGTTCAGCCTCCCCGTCGGCCCGATCTGGTTCCTGCACGCCTTCTACCTCCTCGCCTCGGCGCTGATGTTCGTCTGGTTCATCCGTTTCCGGTCCTCCGGTGGTCGAGGCTTTGTCATCGATCGCAGCCGCGGGATCGACGTGGGGGCAACGTCATGAACGCCACCGGGGCCAGTGACGTGGTCACCGTCAACACCGTCGTCATCGGGGGAGGGCAGGCGGGGCTGGCGATCGGCTATTTCCTGGCGAAACAGGGTCGCGACTTCGTCATCCTGGACACGCACGAGCGCGTCGGTGACGCGTGGCGGCTGCGCTGGGACTCGCTGAGGCTGTTCACTCCGGCGAAGTACGACGGGCTCCCCGGGATGCCGTTCCCCGGTGACCGGCTGGGATTCCCCACCAAAGACGAGGTCGCCGACTACCTTGAGGCGTACGCCGAACGGTTCCAGCTGCCGGTACAGTCCGGCGTGCGGGTGGACCGAGTCCGATTCGTGGACGGCCGCTACATCGCGACCGCGGACGGCCGTCGATGGGAATCGAACAACGTCGTGGTGACGACCGGCGGGCAGCACACGCCGAAGGTGCCGGAGTTCGCCGCGCGGCTTGCCCCCGACATCACCCAGTTGCACTCCAGTGGCTACCGGAACCCGGCGCAGCTGCCACCCGGTCCGACACTCGTCGTCGGAGTCGGCAACTCCGGAGCCGAGATCGCACGGGAGCTCATCCAGACCCACCCGACCGCGCTCGCAGGCAAGGCCTCTGGCGAGCTCCCGATTCAGCATGGCCGAACGGCGGCACGTTTCGCCTTGCCGATTGTGCGTTTCCTCGGTCTCCACGTGTTGAACCTTCGCACGCCGCTCGGGCGCAAGGCCCTGGCGACGCTGGGCGTGCATGCCGATCCGCTCATTCGCACCAAGGTGAGGGATCTCGCAGATGCCGGAGTCTCCCTCGTCCCGCGTGTGACGGGCGTGCGGGACGGCAGGCCAGTGCTCGCAGACGGGCGGGTCTGCGAGGTGTCCAGCGTGATCTGGTGCACGGGTTACCGCAACGAGTTCGACTGGGTGGAGGTTCCTGCGTTCGATGAGGAGGGCCGGCCCCGCCACGACCGCGGCGTTGTCCGGTCGGTGCCAGGACTGTACTTCCTCGGTCAGGAGCTCCTCTTCGCCGCGGTGTCGGCGGCCCTCCCCGGCGTCGGCCGGGATGCCGCCTACCTGGCCCGGCAGCTCGCCGCCGGAGCGCGCTCGCCAGAGTCTCGGCATGAGGCCGCGCGGGAGTCACAATGGGCCTAGCTCGCCTCCTGCAGAACGTGCCCGTCCCGCCGGCCCAGGCCGTCGGGCTGGTGGTCGGCGTCGCCCTTGAGTACCTCCGGCCGGCGCGGATGCCCGGGCCGTCGGCACTGCACAGGGCGGCAGGCGTCGCCCTCGCGGCGATGGGGTGCACTGTGATCCTGATGGCGCTGACGGAGCGGCGGCGACGCACCGACGGCGCGTTCGAGATGGAACGACCGCAATCGTTGGTGACGACGGGCCCGTACGCCTTCAGCCGGCATCCGATGTACGCCGGTTGGTGGCTTGCCCACCTCGGTGCCGGGATGATCCGGGGATCGGCGTGGGTGTTCGCCACGGTGCCGCTGGCCGCTCTGGCAGACCACCGCGGCGTGCTCTCGGAGGAGCGCGAACTGGGCCGGATGTTCGGCCGCGAGTATGAGGAGTATGCGGCGCGGACGCCGCGCTACCTCGTCGTGCGGGCGCACCGCAGCCCGGCAGCCCGCAGCACGTTCGCGGATGCCGGCACGAAAACGGCCCCGGGACGCCGGGATTCCGGAGTCTCGGGGCCGCGTATCCGCTGAACCGCTGCGCCAGCTCAGCCGATGCGGATCATCTTCTTGTTGACGAACTCGTCAGCACCGAAGCGGCCGAGCTCGCGGCCGGAACCGGAACGCTTGACGCCACCGAACGGCAGCTCGGCGCCGTCAGCCGCGACGACGTTGATGAACACCATGCCCGCCTCGATGCCGTCGGCCACGCGGAGCGCCTGCTCCGGGTCGGTGGTGAACACGAAGGAGCCGAGCCCGAACGGGGTGTCGTTGGCCAGAGCGATCGCCTCGGCCTCCGAGGTGACCCGGTAGACCGACGCGACGGGGCCGAAGAACTCCTCGTGGTAGACGTCGTTGCCCGGAGCGATGTCGGTGAGCACGGTTGCGGGGAAGAAGGTGCCGTTGCGCGGAGCCCCGGCCACGAGCGTCGCACCCTGGGCGATGGCGCGGTCGAGCTGGTCCTGCAGACCGTCGGCGGCCTTGGCAGAGGAGAGCGGGCCGAGGTTGGTGCCCTCCGCCATGGGGTCGCCGGGCGTGGAAGCGGTGAACGCGGCCGTGAACTTGGCGAGGAAGTCGTCGTAGAGCTCGTCGATGATGATGAAACGCTTGGCGGCGTTGCACGCCTGGCCGTTGTTGTCGATGCGGGCGAGCACGGCGGCTTCGACGGTTGCATCGAGGTCGTCGGTGCTGAGCAGAATGAACGGGTCGGACCCGCCGAGCTCGAGCACGACCTTCTTCAGGTGGCGACCGGCGATCTCGGCCACCGCGGCACCGGCGCGCTCCGAGCCGGTCAGCGAGACACCCTGGACCCGCGGGTCGGCGATGATGGTCGCGATCTGCTCGTGCGAGGCGTAGACGTTCACGTAGGCGCCGACGGGGAAACCGGCGTCGAGGAAGATCTGCTCGATGGCCGCGGCCGACTCCGGGCACTGCTCGGCGTGCTTGAGCAGGATGGTGTTGCCGACGATCAGGTTCGGGCCGGCGAAGCGGGCCACCTGGTAGTAGGGGAAGTTCCACGGCATGATGCCGAGCAGCACGCCGAGCGAGCGGCGGCGGATCAGGGCGGAGCCCTCGCCGGCGAGCAGCGTGATCGGCTCGTCGGCCATCAGCGACTCGGCATTGTCGGCGTAGTACTCGAAGATGTACGCGGCGAAGTCGACCTCGCCGAGCGCCTGCTCGAGCGGCTTGCCCATTTCGCGGACGATGATCTCGGCGAGCGTGTCGCGTCGTTCGAGGTGCAGCTCGGCGACGCGGCGGATCAGCGCCGCGCGCTCGGCGACGGTCGACGCCCGCGACCAGCCGCGGTGCGCGGCATCCGCGCTGTCGATCGCGGCCGCGAGTTCGGCGTCCGTGATGGTCGGGTATCGCTTGACGGTCTCGCCCGTCGCCGGGTTGACTACTGCATACGCGCTCATGGGTTCCTCTCAACCGCTACGGCATCGCACCACTCGAGCGAGCAGCGATGCACACGTGCGACCAGCTTATGGGCAAGGTGTGCCGGGGTGAATGGACGTGATGGCATATTGTGGCCGCGCATTCGACAGCCCGGCGAAGCCGCTGAACGATGGAACGCTCACGCGACGGGCGCCTCCGTTGACCCCGGATTGGCGACGACGACCGCGCGGATGCGGTCGTAGCCGAGCCCGACCCGCTCGCCCCGCTCGGCGACGTGGGCCGCGTGCACGGTGCAACTGATCGGGCGGGGGAGCCCCGGCACCGCCACAGAGACGGTGGAGGAGCCGCCGAGGAAGAAGGTGTCGACGACGGTTCCCTCGATCGCGCCGTCGGTGCCCGCGATCCGCACGTCCTCCGGTCGGAGCACGAGGGTCACCGCTTCGCCGGAGGCAAAGCCGTGCGTGGCGGGCAGGAAGCCGATCTCCGGCGTCGTGATGCCGCCGGCCACGGCTGTTCCGTCGATCAGGTTCGCCGAGCCGATGAAGTTGGCCACGAAGCGTGTCGATGGGCTCGAGTACAGCCCGACCGGGCTGTCGAGCTGCTCGATCGCCCCCCGGTTCAGCACGGCGACGCGGTCGGCCATCGACATCGCCTCCTCCTGGTCGTGGGTGACGACGACGAAGGTCATCCCGACCTCGTGCTGCATCCGCTTGAGTTCGAGCTGCATCTCGGCGCGCACCTTGCGGTCGAGCGCCGACAGCGGTTCGTCGAGCAGCAGGAGCCGCGGGCGCTTGACGAGCGCCCTGGCCAAGGCGACCCGCTGGCGTTGGCCGCCGGAGAGCTTCGCCGGGCGGCGCCGCTCGAATTCGGAGAGGCCGATGATGTCGAGCATCTCGCCGACCCGACGCCTGACCTCGGTCTTCTCGACACCGTCGGCCTCGAGCCCGTATGCGATGTTCTGGCCGACGGTCATGTGCGGGAAGAGGGCGTAGGACTGGAACATCATGTTGATCGGTCGGCGGTGCGCCGGCCGGGAGGTCAGATCGTCGCCGTCGAGCAGGATGCTCCCGGCGCTCGGGGTCTCGAAGCCGGCGATCGCCCGCAACAGGGTCGTCTTGCCACAACCGGACGGACCGAGCAGCGCGAAGAACTCGTTGTCGGCGATCGACAGCGAGATGTCGTTCAGCGCGGCCACCTCGCCGTAGCTGTGGCTGAGGCCACGGATGTCGAGGAGGGGCGTGGTGGTCGTTGTCGTGCTCATAGGGAATCCGTCACTCGGGTCAGGCGTTGCGCACCGATCACGGTGAGAACGCTCACGAACAGCAGCATGGTGGCGAGGGCGTTGACCTCGGGGGTCACACCGAATCGGACCATGGAATAGATGGCGATGGGCAGTGTCGGGGTGGTGGGCGCCGCGGTGAAGAACGCCATCACGAACTCATCCAGGGAGAGCGTGAACGACAGCAGGGCTCCGGCCACGATCCCCGGCGCGAGCTGCGGCAGCGTGACCTTCATGAAGGTGCGCACCGCGCCTGCGCCGAGATCCTGGGACGCCTCCTCCAGGTTCGGGTCCATGTTGGCCAGGCGGGCCAACACGATCGCCGTGACGAATGCCATGGCGAAGGTGACGTGCGCGATCACGACCGAGTGCAGCCCGAGCGTCACGCCGAGGAGCGAGAACAAGCTGAGCAGGCCGATGGCGAGCAACAGATCGGGCAGCAGCGCAGGCGCGATCGCGAACGCGCGCACCAATCCACCGCGGGTGTGGCGATGGATGCCGACCGCCAGAAGTGTGCCGAGCGCGGTTGCGAGCAGGGTCACCAGTGTGGCGACGATGAGCGTGTTGCGCAGGCCGGTCATGATCGCCTCGTCGGCGAAGACGGCCGGGTACCACTCCAGTGAGAAGCCGCGCCAGACGAAGAGGTTCGCCGAGGCGTTGAACGACATGATCACGACGACGAGGATCGGCAGGTAGAGGAAGAGGTAGGTGAGCCAGAACGGCAGCTTGATCAGCCGGGAGTTACGCACGCTTCGCCACCTTCCGCTCGGCCCGGCCCTCTGTCAGGCGACGGGATGCCCGTTGCTGGGCGAAGAGCAGCAGCAACAGCATGATCGTCAGCACGAGTGCGATCGCGGCGCCGAACGGCCAGTCGCGCGCTTTGAGGAACTGGTCGCGCACGAGATTGCCGATGAGCACGGTCTTGCCGCCGCCGAGCAGCTCGGGGATGACGAAGTTGCCCATCGCCGGCACGAAGACGAACACGCAGCCGGTGAGCACACCGGGAATGGAGAGCGGGAAGGTGACCGTGCGGAACACCCGCCACGGGCTCGACCCGAGATTCGTCGCCGCCTCGGCCAGCTGGGCGTCCTGGGCAGCCAGTGAGGAGTACAGCGGGAGCACCATGAGCGGCAGATACATGTAGAGCAGGCCGACGACGACCGCCGGCTGCGTGTACAGCAGGGTGAGCGGTTCGTCGATGATGCCGACCGCCTGCAGCCCCTGGTTGATCCACCCCGCGTTGTTCAGCAGCAGGATCCAGGCGTAGGTGCGGATCAGGAAGTTGGTCCAGAACGGAAGCAGCACCGCGACCAGCGCGATGGTGCGCCACTTCGCGGGCAGACGCGTGATCACGAGTGCCGTCGGGTACCCGAGCAGGAGTGCCAGCAGCGTGACGATGAGCCCGATGCCCACCGAGGTGGCGATGACCTTGAGGTAGAGCGGGTCGGCGAGACGCGCGAAGTTGTCGAGGGTGAAGATGAACTGCACGCCGCCGAAGCGGCCGCGGGTGAAGAAGGCATAGCTCGTGATCAGCAGGATCGGCACGGCCACGAAGAGGCCGAGCATGAGCATGCCGGGGGCGAGAAAGGGCGCGGGCGCCCACCTCCGGCGCGACCCACGGGGGGTGGCGCCGGAGGGGGCGGTGTCAGTTGTCACGGAACCGTGCCCGGTCCTAGCCGGCGGCCATGATCTCGGTGGCCAACTTCGTGTACTCCGGGCTGAACTCGCCGAGGTCAACGATCGTCTCCTGCTCGAGCAGCTCGGCCGGGGACATGCCGAGGTTCGGGTATGCGGCGATCACGGCCGGGTCGACGAGGGCCATCGCGGCCTCATTGGGAACCTTGTACAGGATGTTCTCTGCCACCCAGGACTGCACGTCGGCCTCGAGGATGTAGTTCACGAAGGCCATCGCGGCCTCCTTGTTCTTCGAGGTCTTCAGCACGGTCATGGTGTCGACCCAGAGGTCGCTGCCCTCTTCCGGCACGACGAACTTGATGTTCGGGTCCTCGGCGATGCCGTAGTTGCACCAGCCGTCCCACGCCTCGGTCATCGACGCCTCACCGGAGACGAGCTTCGTGTAGAAGGTCGTGTCGTCAAAGGCGAGCAGCGTGTCCTTCGTGGTCAGCATCTGCTCCTTGACCGTTTCGAGGTCGTCGGGGTTCGTCGAGTTGACCGAGAGGCCGTTCGCCTTGAGCGCCGGCAGCGCCATCCAGCGTTCCGTCGAGAGCATCGTCGTCTTGCCGACGAGCTCAGGTGCCGGCTCGAGCAGGTCGTTCCACGACGTCGGAGCCGTCGGGACGAGGTCAGAGCGGTAGCAGAGCCCCGTCGTGCCCCACGCGTAGGGCATCGAGAAGGTGTTGCCGGGGTCGTAGGCGAGTTCCTGCGCTTCCGCGTACAGGTTCTCCTCGTTCGGGATGAGCGACTCATCGAGCGGCTGCAGCAACCCGCCCTCGTTCAGGGCCTGCGCATACTGACCGGAGACGAAGGCGACGTCAATGCCGGAATCGCCACCGGCGGTGAGCTTGCCCATGACCTCCTCATTGGTCGCGTGGTTCACGATCGTGATCGGGATTCCGGTGGCCGCCTCGAAGGTCTCGGCGAGATCCTCGGGGTAGTAGTCCGCCCAGACGCTGACGACGAGACTCTGCTCGGTGACGTCGGCTTCCGGGTCGAGCTCGGTGCTCTCGGATCCGGCGGAGCATGAAGCGAGAGCCAGCGTTGCGACGGTTGCCATCGCAAGCAGCGAGACTTTCCTGTAATGCATGGTGCCTCCACGGTGTCGGGAATGCGTCGCGTCCACGTTGATCGCGACCCGCGCCAGCGGTGCGTCGTGGCGTGTGAGTAAAGTATGGGGGCGACTCGCCGTGTGATCAACAGTTTTTATGTAACGGTTTTGCTCATTGAGCAAATTAGTGCTAGCAAGCTTGCGTTTTTCCGTTGACATCTCCGCCGGAATGGATAGTGTGAAATCCCGGCTTACGGCACCGCAGGGTGTCGGCCGACGGCGGGGCAATGAGGCACCGCTGTTGAGAGAGAGGTAGCTCGTGAATTTCATGCCAACGCCCCCGAAGCAGCAGCTTTACATCGACGGGCAGTTCACCGACGGAACGTCCGGTGAATCCTTCGACGTGATCAGCCCCGTCACCGGTGAGCGCATCGCCACCCTGCCCCTGCCGAGTTCGGCCGATCTCGATCGCGCGGTTGCCGCGGCACGCGCCGCCCAGCGCGAGTGGCGCCAGGTGGGTGTGTGGCAGCGCGCCGCGATCTGCCACCGCATCGGTGACGAACTCGAGAAGCGCGTCGACGAACTCGCCAGGCTGCAGACCCTCGAGCAGGGCAAGCCGCTTGCGGAGTCGGTCGCCGACATCAAGGAAGCGGCGCAGCTGTTCCACCTGCACGCAGAGGATGCGGTTCGCCTGCACGGCGAGACCTTCCCCTCGAACGACACCAACAAGCGGATGTGGTCGTTCTACAAGCCGGTCGGCACCTGGGCGATCATCACCCCCTGGAACTTCCCACTCCTGATGCTCGCGGAGTTCGTCGCCCCTGGCCTTGCCACCGGCAACGCCCACGTCGTCAAGCCACCGACCCACACCTCGCTGACCGTGCTCGCCGCGCTGGAGGCCTTCGAGGCCGCCGGCGTGCCGAAGGGCCTCGTCAATGTGCTCCCGGGTGAGGGCGACTTCGGGTCCAAGCTGGTCTCGCACGACGGCATCGACGCGATCGGTTTCATCGGCTCCTCGGCGACCGGGGCGAAGATCCACGCCACCTCCGGTCTCAAGCGCTCCATCATGGAGCTCTCCGGCAACGGCCCGCTGATCGTGCTCGAAGACGCCGATCTCCAGCGCGCGGCCCAGGCGGCGGCGGACGGCGCGTACTTCTGCGCCGGCCAGGTCTGCTGCGCGACCGAGCGCGTGCTCGTGCACGCCAAGGTGCACGACGCCTTCGTCGAGCAGCTCCTCAAGACGGTCGGCGGCGTCACACTCGGCAACCCCTTCGATCCGGCGGTCAACCTCGGCCCGCTCAACAACGAAGGCGTCGCATCGAAGATGGACAGGCACATGGAGGACGCCCGCAGGCGCGGCTTCGACGTGCTGGCCGGCGGTGGCCGCCGGTCGGGGCAGCCGACCGATCTCTACTACGAGTTCACGATCGTCGACGGCGTCAGCGAGGACAGCCTGCTCAGCGTCGAGGAGTCCTTCGGCCCGGTCGTTCCCGTGATCACCGGCGCCTCGGACGACGAGCTGCTGCGCATCGCGAACGCCGATGCACTCGGGCTCCAGTCGGCCGTCTTCACGAACGACCTGTCGAAGGCCTACCGCTTCGTCGAGGAGATCGAGACCGGCCAGGTCATCGTGAACGACAGCAACGGATTCTGGGACATCAACATGCCCTTCGGCGGTGCAGGCGGCAAGAACACCGGGTGGGGACGGATCGGCGGCAAGCACACGCTGATGGACATGAGCGATCTGCGCACGGGCGTCATCCACCTCAACCGCTGAGCAGCGACGTGGTGCCTCGCCGAGCGCGGCGAGGCACCACGCAGCCAACCCCCAACTGCGAGGAGTCGCACCATGCCGTCATCCGCGACCATTCCGGGCCTGCAGCAGGCCCGCCCCGTTCCCTACTGGATCGATAACGCGCAGGCCCCCGAGCGCCTCCCCGGCCTGCGCGGCACCGTCGACGCCGAGCTCCTCGTCGTCGGCGGGGGATACACCGGTCTCTGGACCGCGCTGCTGGCCAAGGAAGCCGATCCCGCTGCACGGGTCGTCCTGCTCGAAGCGGGCGGCCTCGGCACTGCCGCGAGCGGTCGCAACGGCGGATTCTGTTCGCCCAGCCTGACCCATGGGTTCGCCAACGGCATCGAGCGCTGGCCGGAGGAGATCGACACGCTCGTGCGGCTCGGAATCGAGAACCTGCACGGGATGCAGGCGACACTCGAGCGTTACGGCATCGAGGCGGACTTCGTGATGTCCGGCAAGGTCGCCTTCGCGCGCACCCCCTGGGAGGCAGCGGGCCTTGAGGAGGCTGCGCGGGCCAGCACCGCCCACGGCGACCCGGCACACTTCATCTCCGCCGAGGAGATCGGTCAATGGACGACCTCAGGTTCCTACATCGCCGGAATGCACTCGCCGAACTACGCACTCGTCGATCCATACAAGCTCGTCCTCGGCCTCCGCCGGGTCTGTCTTGAACTCGGCGTGCAGATCTATGAGGACTCGGCCGCGCTCGGCCTCGACACCGGCGATCGCGCCCAGGTGACCGTCCGCACGGCCGACGGCGCCGTGCGCGCGGCCAGGGTGGCGCTCGCCACCAACGTCTTCCAGCCGTTGCTGCGCCGGCTCAGCCTCGTCACCATCCCGGTCTACGACTACGCGATCATGACCGAGCCGCTCAGCGAGGCGGAGTTCGCCGGTATCGGGTGGACGGGCGACTTCGGCCTCACCGACGCCGGCAACCAGTTCCACTATTACCGCAAGACGAACGACGGACGGATCCTCTGGGGCGGCTACGACGCCATCTACCACTACGGCTCCGCACGCGATGAGTCGAAGACCCAACGCCAGGAGACCTTCGACAAGCTCGCCGCCCAGTTCTACGAGACCTACCCGCAGCTCGCCCACGTGCGTTTCAGCCATCAGTGGGGTGGTGTCGTCGACTCCTCGACGCGTTTCTGCCTCACCACGGGGACCGCGGCGGACGGGCGCATCGCGTACGCGCTCGGCTTCACCGGCCTCGGCGTCACGGCGACCCGCTTCGCCGCCCAGGTCATGCTCGACCTGCTGGCCGGCAGGTCGACCGAGCGCACCCGGCTCACGATGATCAGCCACAAGCCGGTGCCGTTCCCCCCTGAACCGGTGCGCTACCTCGGGGTGCAGATCACCCGCTGGTCGATGGCCAGGCAGGATGAGACCGGTCGGCGCAATCTGTGGCTGCGCATGATGGACGCGCTCGGTCTCGGCTTTGACTCGTAACGTCGGCCGCGCCGACGGCGGTAACGTGGGAGCCATGACCTCACCGGTGAGCATGGACGACACGGATCGGCAGATCATCACGGCACTACAGGCCGATGGTCGGCGTGCATTCAAACAGATCGCCGAGGATCTCGGCATCCCGGCCTCGTCGGTCAGGTACCGCACCCGCCGGCTCGAGGAGCTGGGGATCCTGCAGGTGGTCGGCATCGCTAACCCGCTCGCGATCGGCTTCGACCGCCTGGCCATGATCGGCATCCGCACGGCACCGGGCAAAGCTCGTGCCGTGTGCAGCGCGCTCGCCGAACTGCCGGAGACCAGTTACGTCATCCTGACGACCGGGCAGTTCGACGTGATGGCCGAGGTGATCTGCCGCGACATCGAGCACTTCACCGACGTTGTGAACGACCGGATGCAGGCGATCGACGGTGTCGTGTCGACCGAGTCCTTCTTCGTGCTCGAGGCACACAAGCTGGCCTACGGCTGGGGCGTCGGGAACGTGCCGGGCCCGGCCGAGGCTGTCGCCGGGATCACCGCGGGCGCCTAGCCGGCGCGAAGGCGGATGAGATGGAGCAGCCGGTGAGGGAGCATGGCCCCCTCGCCGCTGTGCGCGTCGCCGACTTCTCCCGCGTGCTGGCCGGCCCATACGCGACCATGATGCTCGCCGACTTCGGCGCCGACGTGATCAAGATCGAGAGCCCGGAGGGTGACGAGACGCGCGGCTGGCTGCCCCCGGTCGACGCCAACGGCGATTCCAGCTACTTCGGGAGCGTCAACCGCAACAAGCGCGCCGTCATCTGCGATTTCACGACGGATGCCGGGCTCGCCGAGGCACGCCGGCTGGCCGCGAGCGCCGACGTCGTCGTGCAGAACTTCCGGCCGGGCGTGATGGAGCGCTTCGGGCTCGACGAGCCGAGTGTGCGCGCGGGCAACCCCGGGGTCATCTACTGCTCCATCACCGGGTTCGGAGACGGAGCCGGTGCGTCGCTCGCCGGCTACGACCTGCTCGTGCAGGCCGTCGGCGGTCTGATGAGCATCACCGGGCCCTCCGACGGCGTGCCGAGCAAGGTCGGCGTCGCGCTCGTCGATGTGCTCAGCGGGCAGAACGCGTTCGCGGGGATCCTGCTCGCGCTCCGCAGTAGGGAGGCGGGTGGCCCAGGCCAACACGTGCGGGTGAATCTGCTCAGCAGCCTCCTCGCCGCGCTCACCAACCAGGCCGCCGGCACCATCGCAACCGGCCGGTCCCCGCAACGTCTCGGCAACGCGCACCCGAGCATCGCACCGTACGAGCTGTTCCGGGCGGCCGACCGTGAGCTCGTGATCGCCGTCGGCAACGACCGGCAGTTCCGCACGTTGCTGCGCCTGCTCGGCGCGGCCGGGTTCGCCGACGATGCGCGCTTCGCCGACAACGCGAGCCGCGTCGCCCACCGCACGGAGCTGCGCGTGATCATCGAGGGGCGCCTGGCGGCGGCATCCGCTGCGCACTGGGTGGGGGTGCTCTCGGATGCCGGCGTGCCGGCCGGTCTCGTCAACTCCATCGCCGAGGCGCTCGAGTTCGCCGCCGCGCTCGGGCTGCCGGGCGTTGTCGACATCAGTGATCCAGCGCACGCCCGCAGCGGGCGCCTCGTGGCCAACCCGATCCAGTTGGACATGGCCCCGCCGAGCTACCACGCCCTGCCACCCCGCCTCGGTGAACACGACGGGGCCGACTGGCTGCCGCGCCCCGACCACTCCTGAAAGCGCCTCAGAAAGGATGTCACCCGTGACCGCTGTCCCCACTCCCCAGGTCGACGCCGTCTTCGACCTCGACGCTCTCCTCAGCGACGAGGAACGCGCCTGGCAGCTGAAGGCCAGGGCGTTCGCGACCCAGCGCATCCTGCCCGTGATCGAGGAAGACTTCGAGAACAAGCACTTCCGCCGCGAGTTCGTGCGCGAACTCGGCGCACTCGGCGTGCTCGGCATGCACCTGGACGGCTACGGCTGTGCGGGGGCAGGGGCGGTGAGCTACGGCCTGGTCTGTCTTGAGCTGGAGGCGGCCGACAGCGGTTGGCGAACCTTCGTCTCTGTACAGGGATCGCTCGCGATGTCCGCGATCCACAAGTACGGTTCGGACGAGCAGAAGCAGCGCTGGCTGCCAGGCATGGCGACCGGTGAGCGTGTCGGCTGCTTCGCGCTCACCGAGGCGGCCGGTGGCAGCGACCCCGCTGCCATGACCACCACGGCCAGACGCGACGGAGACGAGTGGGTGCTCAATGGCGCGAAGCGCTGGATCGGACTCGCCAGCATCGCGGATGTCGCGATCGTCTGGGCCCGCGTGGAGGATGCGTCCTCTCCCGCCGGCGAGAATCCCGGCGCCCAGGTGCGCGGCTTTCTCGTGCCGACCTCAACGCCCGGCTTCAGTGCCACCGCCATCGACGGCAAGCTCTCGATGCGTGCGTCGATCCAGTGCGATGTGCGCTTCGACGGCGTTCGGCTGCCGGCATCCGCGCTGCTGCCGGGGGCGCGAGGGCTCTCCGGTCCGTTCGGCTGCCTGAATGAGGCGCGCTATGGGATCGTCTGGGGTGCCATGGGTGCTGCGCGATCCTGCCTCGAGGCCGCCCTGGGGCGCGCGACCTCACGGGAGGTGTTCGGAAGCCCGATCGGCTCCCGCCAGCTGGTGCAGGCCAAGCTCGCCGACATGCTGCTCGAGTACGAGAAAGGGGTGCTGCTCGCGCTGCACCTCGGCCGGCTCAAGGAGCGCGGCGCACTCACCGCGGCGC
>CAZZNX010000020.1:26392-34895 GCA_964655795.1 uncultured Leifsonia sp.
TGCGGGAGGCACTGCAGATCGCGCACGAGGCGCGTTCGATCCTCGCCGGCGACGGCATCACGAGCGCCTTCCCGGTGATGCGGCACGCCGCCAACCTGGAGGCGGTGCGCACCTATGAGGGCACAGACGAGATCCACGCGCTCGTGCTCGGGCGTGCGCTCACGGGTCTCTCCGCCTTCTGAGGCCGGAGCGGCCGCCGCGCGTCAGGCGCGTCTGTTGATCAGGCGCGTCGGTCGGTCAGGCGAAGTAGACCTTGCGCAGGGTCTCCGTGACGGTCCACACCGTGCGGGTGCCCGCGGCGAGGCGCACGACGGCGCCGGGGGAGAGCTCGATGGTCTCGGCATCGTCGCCGCCGGGCTCGAGTTCGACGCTCGCCTGGCCGGCGATGACCACGAACACCTCGTCGGCCTCGACATCGCTCATGGCGCCGACGGTCATCTCCCAGACGCCGACCTCTGCGTCGCCGAAGGCGCCGAGCTCGACAACGCCCGTGCTCGGGGTGCCGGCCACGACCTGCTCTGCGGGCACGGCTTCGTGGGTGAGGGTGACGGATGCGGCGGCGGTGACGATACCGGGGACGAGAATGCTCATGAATCGAATCCTAGTCCGAGGGCGTCGAGTGTCTTGAGCAGGATGTTGCGCTTGCCGAGGTTGTGGTCGGCCTGGTCGAGCGACCAGCGCGTCGCATTGATGCCGAGTGCAGCCACGGGCTCAGGGGGGAACGGGAGCGGGCGCTCCCGCACCATGCGCAGCTGCGTGCGTTCGGTCTCGAGCCCGGCGAGCTTGTCGAGCATGACGTTGGCGGCGAAGCGGGTCGCCGCGACTCCGAGCCCGGTGTAGCCGGCAGCGTAGGCGACGCGGCCGCCGCGCGCCGTTCCGTAGAAGGCGGCGAAGCGGGTGCAGGTGTCGATCGCTCCGGCCCACTTGTGGCTGAACTGGGCGCCCTCGAGCTGCGGGAACGTCGTGAAGAAGTGATTGGCGAGCAGCTCGAAGGCGACCGGCCGGTCCTCGTAGCGCTCGCGCACCCGGCTGCCGTAGTGGTAGACGGCGTCGTAGCCGCCGAAGAGCACCCGGTTGTCGCGGGAGAGCCGGTAGTAGTGGAACTGGTTGGCGACGTCGCCGAGGCCCTGCCGGTTCTTCCAGCCGATCGCGTCCATCTGCTCGGTGCTGAGCGGTTCGGTCATCAGGGCGTAGTCGTAGACGGGCACCGTCATGAGTGCGTTGCGCTTGAGCAGGGAGGGGAAGACATTGGTGGCGAGGATCACCTGGCGGGCGCGCACGCGGCCGCGGTCGCCGTGCAGGGTGACGCCGGCGGCATCCGCCCCGCCCGTGCCAGACTCCAGGCGCTTCACCGGGCTGTTCTCGATGATGCGCACCCCCATCTCGGTGGCGACCCGCGCCAGCTCGATGGCCAGCTTGGCCGGGTGCAGAATCGCAGAGCTCCGCTTGTGCCAGAGGCCGGCGAGGTAGCTGGGGGAGTTGACCTCAGCGCGCAGCGCCTCGCCGTCGAGGAACACCGTGCCGTCGTCGCCCGCGGCGTCTTCCGCCGCTTCGCGCAGCCACTGCACCTGGTGCGGCTCCAACGCGAGGTCGATCGCGCCGTTGCGCTCGAACTCGAAGTCCATGCCGAGTTCGGCGCTGGAGGCCTCGATCTCGTCGAGGTTCTCGAGCCCGAGGCGCTCGAGCTGCTCGAGCTCCTCCGGCCACCGGTTCTCACCGTTCTCCCGACCGTGGGTCAGGCTGGCCTCGCAGAAGCCGCCGTTGCGACCGGATGCCGCCCAGCCGATGCGCCTGGCCTCCAGCAGCACCACGCTTGCGCCAGGGTTCCGCTGCTTGGCGAGCACCGCGCTCCAGAGGCCGGTGTACCCGCCGCCCACGATTGCGAGGTCGGCGGTGAGCTCACCGTCGAGGCGCGGGTAGCGCGGGCGCTCGACATCCTCAAGCCAGAACGAGGCCTGCCTGGTGCCGGCCAGTGCATGTGCGACGACGGATGGCGCCGGTCGTCGTCGTTCGAAAACAGTCGTGCCCACGCGTATCAGCGCTCCGTCTCGGCGTTCACGCCCCGACACATCGTTGCGCGGCGGCTCGAACCATCATCCCAATCCGGGCGCCACAGCGCCAGTCCCGATCAGCTGTTCTGGACGGGGACTGCCTCGGTGTCCGGCAGCGGGCTCGCGTCGCGGCCGCGCAGATCGGGGTGGTACCGCACGGCGAGCACGGGCACGATGAAGCCGACGAGCGCGAAGATCGCGGCGGCCCAGAAGCCGCCGACGGCGCCGTTGCTGTCGATCAGGAAGCCGGCGGCGGCGGAGCCGAGTGCCGCGCCGATCAGCTGGCCGGTGCCGACCCAGCCGTACGCCTCGGCGGTGTCGCTGAACTTCACGCTGGCCGAGACGATGGCGAACAGCACGGCGAGGGCCGGCGCGATGCCGAGGCCGGAGATGAAGAGCGCTCCGGAGAGCCACCAGAACACGTCGTTCGCGGTGACCAGGGCCATCACAACGGCGGAGAGGCCCATGCCGATGAAGACGACGAGCATGCGCCTGGCGGTCGACCAGGGGCCGATCGGCACGTGGCCGAGGCCGAGGCCGCCGGCGATGGACCCGATCGAGAAGATGGCCAGAACGATGCCGGCCTCTGCGCCATCGTGTCCGAAGGTGGCGACGACCGCGGCCTCAACGGCGGCGCAGGCGCCGACGAGCAGGAAGCCGACGCCGGTCGCCAGCAACACGGGCGGGCGGCGCAGCACGGCGCCGAGCTTGCGCTTGCTGCGCGGGATCCGAACCCGGCCGAGCTCGGGGGAGGAGATGAACCAGATTCCGCCGCCGACCATGAAGATCACGGCCAGCATGATGCCCCAGACGGTGCTGATCTGGATCGCCACGAAGGTGGTGACGACGGGGCCGACCACCCAGATGATCTCCTGCGCGGTGGCGTCAAGGGAGAACAGCGGTGTGAGCTGGCGGGAGTTGACCATCTTCGGGTAGATCGTGCGCACGGCCGGCTGGATCGGCGGCATGCTGAGCCCGGCGAGGGCACCGACGATCATGTACATCAGCACCGACATGGGCACGAGCGCGATGGTGCTCACCATGGCGGCGCAGATGACCAGCGTGATCGAGATGACCCTCCGCATGCCCCAGCGCCCCATGAGGCGGCTGGTCAGTGGGCCGGCGATGGCCTGCCCGACGCTGGTCGCCGCGAGCACGAGTCCGGCCGCGCCGTAGCTGCCCGTGATCTGCTCGATGTGCAGGAGGAGGGCCAGCGAGAGCAGGCCGGACGGGAAAGGCGCGACGAGTTGGGCCGAGATGATACGAGCAACGCCCGGCGTTTTGAGAAGGTCGGAGTAGGTGCTCACAAGTCCTCGATTCTACCGAGCGAGACGGCCCCGTGCTGCTGCGCGTCGTCGCAGCATATAGCGTGGCAGAGGGCGCGCCCCCGCGCTAGTCGCAACGATCTGCGCCGGCCGATTCGGTGGCCGAGTATGGGCCCCCGCCACTGATTGGAGACACCGGATGCCGCATCCGCTCGTGACCGCCGACGAACTCGCCGCGCTGCAGAGCGCAGCCGCTGCCGGCGGCACCCCGGTGCGGGTGCTCGACGTGCGCTGGACCCTCGGTGGGCCGGCCGGTCGGCCGCTCTACGAGTCCGGGCACATCCCCGGAGCCGTCTACGTCGACCTCGACAGTGAACTGGCCGGTCACGGGGAACCGCGGGATGGCCGGCATCCGCTGCCCGCGATGGACGATCTGCAGGCCGCCGCACGCGGCTGGGGCGTGAACGACGGCGACATCGTCGTTGTCTACGACGACTGGAAGAGCCACGCAGCAGTGCGGGCCTGGTGGCTGCTCGGCTGCGGCGGTGTCGCCGATGTGCGAGTTCTCGACGGCGCCCTGCCGGCCTGGATCGCATCCGGGCGTCCGCTCTCCACCGGCACGGCGGATGCCGACGGCACCCCTCCCGGCGGCGTCACGCTGAGCGCAGGCCACCTGCCGGCGCTCACCATCGAGCAGGCCGGCGCGCTGCCGGCGTCCGGTGTGCTGCTCGACGCGCGCGCGGCTGAGCGCTACCGCGGCGAGGTGGAGCCGATCGATCCGCGTGCCGGACACATCCCCGGCGCCGTGAGCGCACCGACGGCGGGCAACCTCGACGAGCAGGGTCGATTCCTCGGTGCCGCCGAACTGCGGGAGCGCTACGAGGCGCTCGGAGTGACGGATGCCGCACCCGTCGGCGTGTACTGCGGCTCCGGTGTCACGGCCGCCCACAATGCGCTCGCGCTCACGATCGCGGGCTTCCGACCGGCCTTGTTCCCCGGTTCGTGGTCTGCGTGGGCGAACCACGATGAGCTGCCGGTGTCGGTCGGCGCGACGCCCTGAGGCCGCCCGCGGCGCGCCATTCGCAAGAAAGTTGCGTGAATATCGATACTCTTGCAGGTAAACACCGCCAGATGCGAGTCCGTTGAGCGTAAACGTGCGACCAAAACGTTATCAATCCTCGTTTTCGTCCGCGGAGCTGTGCATTAGGCTCAATGTCACCCGAATGGGCGGAACCCTCACCGAGGCGGGTTCCGAATCCGAGAGTAAGGATCCACCATGCGTATTCGCTACGCCGTTCCGGCCCTCGCCGCCGCAGCCGTTCTGCTGCTCTCCGGCTGTGTCGACAACTCCACGCCCTCAGCGGGCAACAGTGATGGGGCGAGCGCCCCGGCCATCGCCGCTGACGACGCCGCGATCGCCCTGCTCCCGGACGGCGTCGGCGACGACGGCAAGCTCGTCATCGGCATCGACCCGACCTACGCTCCGAACGAGTTCAAGGACGCCGACGGCAACCCCATCGGATGGGGTGCTGAGCTGGCGGAGGGCATCGCCGCGAAGCTCGGTCTGACGCCGGAGTTCCAGGTCTCCAAGTTCGACAACATCATCCCGAGCGTCACCGGTGGCAAGGCCGATATCGGCATGTCGAGCTTCACCGACACCATCGAGCGCCAGGAGCAGGTCGACTTCGTCAACTACTACAACGCCGGCATCCAGTGGGCCTCTGCCGCTGGCAACGAGGTCGACCCCGAGAACGCATGTGGGCTCAAGGTCGCCGTGCAGGCAACCACCTACGAGGACACCGATGAGGTGCCCGCCAAGAGCGAGGCCTGTGTCGCAGCGGGCAAGCCCGCAATCGAGAAGGTGCAGTTCGACACGCAGGATGCCGCGACCAACGCCGTCGCGCTCGGCCAGGTCGACGCCATGAGCGCCGACTCGCCCGTCACCCTGTACGCGATCGCACAGCTCGATGGCAAGCTGCAGGCCGCAGGCGAGACCTTCGACATCGCGCCGTACGGTGTCGCCGTCGCCAAGGACTCCGGCATGGCCGAGGCCGTGCAGGCAGCCCTGCAGTCGATGGTCGACGATGGCAGCTATGACGAGATCCTCGACGCCTGGGGCGTTGCGGATGGCGGCATCAGCGAGATCACCATCAACGCCGCCTCGAAGGGCTAGTCGTGTCGCAGTCAGAACACAACCGTTCGGCGGCGGGGGATTCCCTGTCGCCGAACGGCGTTGAAGCGGCGGGCGGCGAGAAGCAGCCCGAAGCGATCAAGGCGATCAGGCTGCGGCATCCGTGGCGCAACGTCTTCGCCGTCGTGCTCATCGGCATCTTCGTGCTGTTCATCGTCGACGCGTCCCAGCGGCCGGCCTTCGACTGGGAAGCCGTCGGCAAGTACGTCTTCGACGTGCGGGTGACGCAGGCTGCGCTCGTGACGCTCGAGCTCACCGTGCTCTCGATGGTGATCGCCATCGTCCTCGGCATCCTGCTCGCCGTCATGCGGCTCTCGCCGAACCCCGTCGTGAAGAGCGTCGCGTGGTTCTACCTCTGGATCTTCCGCGGAACGCCCGTCTACGTGCAGCTCGTCTTCTGGGGACTCATCGCGATCATCTACCAGACGATCGACATCGGCGTCCCGTTCACGGATCCCTGGGTCTCGATCCCGACGACGGCGGCGATCAACACCTTCTGGCTCGCCGTCATCGGCCTGGCGCTCAACGAAGCCGCCTACATGGCAGAAATCGTGCGCGCCGGTCTGCTCTCGGTTGACAAGGGCCAGGACGAGGCCGCAACCGCACTCGGCATGAGCTGGTCGCAGACCATGCTGCGCATCGTGATCCCGCAGTCGATGCGCGTGATCATCCCGCCGACAGGCAACGAGGTCATCTCGATGCTGAAGACCACCTCGCTCGTCACGGCGGTGCCGTTCAGCTTCGACCTGTACAACCGCACGCGTGACATCTCGGCCGAGACGTTCAACCCGATCCCGCTGCTCATCGTCGCGTCGATCTGGTACCTGTTCTTCACGTCCATCCTGATGGTCGGACAGTACTTCCTGGAGAAGCGCTTCGCCCGCGGCATCGGTGACCGCCGCCCGGACAAGGCCGCAGGCCCGACCGGCACGATCCCCGTCATCGGCGGCAACCAGCCGACAGTGCTCGGCGGCCCGGCTTCGGTCGAGCAGAACATTGCCGGCGATCCACCCATCAACCCAGGACACGGAGGGCAGGGGCGATGAGCGACACGCTCAGCACAGGCCAGACCGCTGGCGCCGCGGCATCCACGACCCCCATGGTGTTGGCAGAGGCCGTCTCGAAGAGCTTCGGCTCCAACGAGGTTCTCAAGTCGATCTCGCTCGAGGTCAAGCGCGGCGAGGTGCTCTGCCTCGTCGGCCCGAGTGGCTCGGGCAAGTCGACCTTCCTGCGCTGCATCAACCACCTCGAGGTACTCTCGGCCGGCCGGCTCAGCGTCGACGGCGAGCTCGTCGGCTTCCGCGAGGCCAATGGCAAGCTCTACGAGCTGCACCCCAAGGAGGCGGCCAAGCAGCGGCGCGAGATCGGCATGGTGTTCCAGCGCTTCAACCTGTTCCCGCACATGACCGCGCTCGAGAACATCATGGAAGCGCCGATCCGGGTCAAGGGCCAGAAGAAGGCGTTTGTCGAGAAGCGCGCCCGCGAGTTGCTTGACCGCGTCGGTCTCGCCGACCGTGCCGACTACTACCCTGCTCACCTCTCCGGCGGCCAGCAGCAGCGTGTGGCGATCGCCAGGGCTCTCGCCATGGATCCCAAGTTGATGCTCTTCGATGAGCCGACCAGCGCGCTGGACCCCGAGCTCGTCGGCGAGGTGCTCGACGTGATGAAGGAGCTGGCGAAGTCCGGCATGACGATGATCGTCGTGACGCACGAGATGGGCTTCGCACGCGAGGTGGCCGACAAGCTCGTGTTCATGGACGGCGGCGTCGTCGTAGAATCCGGCGACCCGCGCGAGGTGCTCTCCAACCCGCAGCACCAGCGCACCAAGGCGTTCCTCTCGAAGGTTCTCTAGCGCGCACACGTCAGTCAGTACGACGGAAGGCCCCGCTCGCGCGGGGCCTTCCTTCGTTGCACTCGCACGTTGGCTCGAGGGAACGAGCCGACGAGGAACGAGGAGGCCCGCTCCCGAAGCCCTGAGCCCCTGCCGACGCAGCGCGCCCGGCAGCCTTACCCCGCGAGCACCTTCGCGATGCGCTGCAGCGAAACGCTCTCCGCGGTGCGCAGCTCCTGGGCGAACAGGCTGATCCGCAGCTCCTCGATCATCCAGCGGGCCTTCACAAGGTTCGCGGGCGCGTGCTGCGCCAGCGGGATCGTGCCGCCGGCGTTCCGGAACGCGGTCAGCGCAGACTCCACCTCGGTGAGACCGACGCGGTCGCGTCCTGGATTGGCCACGAGCTTCTCGACCCGCACCGTGATGCCGCCGAGGTAGCGCGGCAGGTGGCGCAACCGCTCCAGCCCGGTCTGCGAGACGAAGCCGGAGTAGACGAGTCCGTCGAGCTGCTGCCTGGCGTCGGCCAGCGCCGCCATGATCGTGATGCTGCTCGCCGCCTTGAGCGCCTTGTCGGCCTTGCGTGAAGCGGTGAGGATGCTCGTCACGAGCTTGACGGTGTCGAACATCGTGTCCATCACGACACCGGAGACCCGGTCGCGCACCGTCTCGAACTCGGCCTTGCTGAACACGAGCCCGTCCGGCTTCACCCGGAACAGCACATCGTCGACGCAGGCCGCGAGGCAGTCCTCGAACAGCGCCTGCGCGCCGCGGTACGGGCTCGCGGCCAGGGTCAGCTTCTCGGTGCTCGTCAGGTGCTGCTGCACGTAGCCGAGCGGCGACGGGATGGCCAGGAGCAGCAGGCGACGGATGCCGCCCGGCATCGCCCTGGCCTGCTCCTCGGCGGTCGTGAGCAGCCGCAAGCCGACGCTCTGTCCCTCGTCGACGAGCGCGGGGTAGGCGCGGATCGTGTTGCCGCCCTGCTTGAGGTCGACGAAGCGGGGGATCTCCGTCCCCTGCTGGTCCGGTCCGTTGCCGGGGATCGGCGGCAGCCCGGTCGGGAATGCGGTGAGTCCGCTGCGTTCGACGAAGGCGCTGCCGCCGCTCGGCCCACCCGGTGCGCCGGGGCGCCCAGGCGTCCCGCCGCGCGGCTGCACGCTGAAGTCAC
>CAZZNX010000021.1:0-34311 GCA_964655795.1 uncultured Leifsonia sp.
CAGCCGGCCACATCAACGTCGAAGGCGGCACCGGGCTTGACAGCCTCGTTCCCGCGCTCGACGCCGTTGCAGCCAACAAGGCCCAGAAGGCAGAGCAGGCCCAGAAGGGCGAGCAGGCAGACAAGGCCGCAGACGCCGTCTCCGCCGAGTCTGGCGAGGCAGCAGGCGAGAAGCCAGCCGCTCAGACCGAGCGCGGCGGTCGCAACAACCGTCGCAGGAACGGTCGCGCAACGGACGCCGCCGCACCGGCAGAGGCAGCACCGGCCGCAGAGGCAGCCGGCGAAACCGCCGTCGCCACCGAGCCGGCCGAGTCGGACGCCGCGGCGCCGGTCGCCGACGAGCCCCGCCAGGGCCGCGGTCGCAACCGCAACCGCAACAAGCAGCAGCAGAACACCGCCGAGCAGGCTGACGACCGCCAGCAGAGCGACCGCCAGCAGGCAGACCGCCAGCAGGCCGAGCGTCAGAACACCGAGCGCCAGCAGGGCGATCGCCAGGGCAACCAGCGCAACCAGCGCGGCCAGCAGCAGGATGGCCAGGGCGCCCAGCAGGCCCCGAACCGTGGAGAGCGTGACAACGCCCGCGAGCAGCGCGAAATGCTCGACGGTGAGCGCGGCGGCCGCAGCCGCTACCGTGACCGCAAGCGTCGTGGCGGAGCGGGCGACGAGGACTTCGAGCCCGAGCTCAGCGACGATGACGTGCTCGTGCCCGTCGCCGGCATCCTCGATGTGCTCGACAACTACGCCTTCGTGCGCACCAGCGGCTACCTGCCGGGACCGAGCGACGTCTACGTCTCCCTCGGCCAGGTCAAGAAGTACAACCTCCGCAAGGGTGACGCCGTCGTCGGCTCCATCCGCCAGCCGCGTGAGGGCGACGCCAATGGCCGCCAGAAGTACAACGCGATCGTCAAGGTCGACTCGATCAACGGCCAGAGCGTCGACGAGGCCGCTGCCCGCGTCGAGTTCCAGAAGCTGACCCCGCTCTACCCGCAGGAGCGTCTGCGCCTCGAGACCGAGTCCGGCAAGCTCACGCAGCGCATCATCGACCTCGTCGCCCCGATCGGCAAGGGCCAGCGCGGCCTGATCGTCGCGCCGCCGAAGGCCGGCAAGACGATCGTGCTGCAGCAGATCGCCAGCGCCATCGCCATCAACAACCCCGAGGTCCACCTCATGGTCGTTCTGGTCGACGAGCGTCCAGAAGAGGTCACCGACATGCAGCGCACCGTCAAGGGTGAGGTCATCGCCTCCACCTTCGACCGCCCTGCCGAGGACCACACCACGGTCGCCGAGCTCGCCATCGAGCGTGCCAAGCGCCTCGTTGAGCTCGGCCACGACGTCGTCGTGCTGCTCGACTCGATCACCCGCCTCGGCCGTGCGTACAACCTGGCTGCCCCGGCATCCGGTCGTATCCTCTCCGGCGGTGTCGACGCCTCGGCGCTCTACCCGCCCAAGCGTTTCTTCGGCGCCGCCCGCAACATCGAGAACGGTGGCTCGCTCACCATCCTGGCGACCGCGCTCATCGAGACCGGCTCCAAGATGGACGACGTCATCTTCGAGGAGTTCAAGGGCACCGGCAACATGGAGCTGCGCCTCTCGCGTCAGCTCGCAGACAAGCGCATCTTCCCGGCCGTCGACGTCAACGCGTCCGGCACCCGCCGCGAAGAGATGCTGATGAGCTCCGACGAGGTCAAGATCACCTGGAAGCTGCGTCGCGCCCTCGCCGGTCTCGACCAGCAGGCCGCTCTGGAGGCCGTGCTGGGCCGTCTCAAGGAGACCCAGTCCAACGTCGAGTTCCTGATGCAGGTGCAGAAGACGATGCCGACCGGTACCGCTGGCCACGAGAACGACCACCGCTAGCTCTCCGTCAGAACCCGTCTGGGTCAGCCTCGCACGATCGTGCACGGCTGGCGCAGGCGGGTTCTTGCCGTTGAGAGAGAATGAGTCACGGAGGAAGTCATGTTTGAATCTGTCCAGGTTTTGTTCAAGGAACACGCCGAACTGCAGGAGCAGCTCGCCGACCCCGCGTTGCACGCGGATCCGGCGCGCGCCAAGAAGGTGAACCGGCGCTACGCCGAGTTGTCGAAGATCGTCGCGGCGCACGAGGGCTGGGTCCAGGCCCAGGACGACCTCGCAGCAGCCAAGGAGCTGGCGAAGGAAGACGACGCCTTCGCCGAGGAACTCCCGGCCATGGAGGAGCAGCTGGCGACCGCGCAGGAGAAGCTGCGCCGCCTGCTGATCCCGCGCGACCCGGATGACGGCCGCGACGTGATCATGGAGATCAAGGGTGGCGAGGGCGGCGCGGAGAGCGCGCTGTTCGCCGCGGACCTGCTGCGCATGTACATTCAGTACGCGGCATCCAAGGGCTGGAAGACCGAGATGCTCGAGAGCGACGAGAGCGACCTCGGCGGCTACAAGAACGTGCAGATCGCGATCAAGTCCAACGCGACCGACCCGTCGCAGGGTGTCTGGGCGCACCTCAAGTACGAGGGCGGCGTGCACCGCGTGCAGCGCGTCCCGGCGACCGAGACGCAGGGCCGCATCCACACCTCCACCACCGGTGTTCTCGTCTTCCCCGAGGTCGACGAGCCGGAAGAGGTCGAGATCCAGGCGAACGACCTCAAGATCGACGTCTACCGCTCCAGCGGCCCCGGCGGCCAGTCGGTCAACACGACCGACTCCGCCGTGCGCATCACGCACCTCCCGACCGGCATCGTCGTCGCCATGCAGAACGAGAAGAGCCAGCTGCAGAACCGTGAGGCAGGCATGCGCGTGCTGCGCGCCCGCATCCTGGCCCGTCGCCAGGAGGAGCAGGCCGAGCTCGACAGCGCCAAGCGCAAGACGCAGATCCGCACCATGGACCGCTCGGAGCGCATCCGCACGTACAACTTCCCGGAGAACCGCATCGCGGATCACCGCACCGGTTACAAGGCGTACAACCTCGACTCCGTGATGAACGGCGCGCTCGAGCCCGTCATCGAGTCGGCGATCCACGCCGACGAGGAGGCACAGCTCGCCGACATCGGCGACCAGGGCAAGTAGCGCAGCGCTCGGCGCACCAGACGGTGGCGCAGACGGCTTCGGCCGCTCTGCGCCACTTTCTGCGTCCAGCGCCACATCATGTGGCGCGTGGCTCAGGAACTGGCGCTCCCAGCGAGGTGCAGTAGTGTCGGCGGTACGGAGTCACACTGGCCCCCGTGAGCGGATGAGCACATGCCTCCAACGCACGAAACGGTTCTCGGTGTGCTCGGCGCATCGCGCAAGCCCGATGAACGACGAGTCCCCATCCACCCGGCGCACTTTGAGCGCATCGCAGAGTCGCTGCGCCCGCGCATCATCGTCGAAGAAGGCTACGGCAGGCATTTCGGTGTCGGCGACGCCGAGATCGCACCGTTCGTCGGCGCCATCCGGCCGCGCGGCGAGCTGATCGCGGCATCCGACGTCGTGCTGCTGCCGAAGCCCCAGGCGGAGGACGTCGCCGGGCTGCGCGACGGGCAGACGCTCTGGGGGTGGCCGCACTGCGTGCAGGATGCCGACATCACCCAGTTGGCCGTCGACAAGCAGCTGACGCTCATCGCTTTCGAGGCGATGAACCACTGGCAGAGTGACGGGGGTTTCGGCCTGCACGTCTTCCACAAGAACAACGAGATCGCCGGCTACAGCTCGGTGCTGCACGCCCTCAGCCTCTGCGGGTCGACGGGCGACTACGGGCGCAGGCTCACCGCCGTCGTCATCGGCTTCGGTGCAACGGCGCGCGGGGCGGTCACGGCGCTGAACGCGCTCGGCATCCACGATGTGCGCGTGCTCACCAACCGCCGCGTCGCCTCCGTCGCCGCGCCGATCCACTCGGCCCACATCGTGCAGTTCGACCACGACGACGGACCGTACCTCAGCGAGGTGATCACCGACGACGGCCGGGTTCCGCTCGCGCCGTTCCTGGCCGAGAGCGACATCGTCGTCAACTGCACGCTGCAGGATCCGAACGCCCCGCTGCTCTATCTGCGCACGGCCGATCTTGGGGCCTTCCGCCCCGGCAGCCTCATCATCGACGTCTCCTGCGACGACGGCATGGCCTTCGACTGGGCGCGCTCGACCACCTTCGACGATCCCATGTTCACCGTGGGCGGCAGCATCAACTACTACGCCGTCGACCACAGCCCGTCGTATCTGTTCAACTCCGCCAGCTGGGAGATCAGCGAGGCGCTGCTGCCGTTCCTCGGGACGGTCATGGCCGGACCGAGCGCCTGGTCAGGCAACGAGACGATCACGCGCGCCATCGAGATCGAGAACGGCGTCATCGTGAACCCCGCAATCCTGGCATTCCAGCACCGGGCGGCCGAGTACCCGCACCGCCGAATCGACTGATGGCGGCCGGCTGAGGCTCGGCTCGGCTCGCGCGCGCTCGCGGCCCGGTTTCTGCGCGCCGGCCCGGGGTAATCACCGGGCCCGTGCACAGAACGCGGGCCACGAGATCGACACTGCGCCGGCGCGGCAGGCGGATGCCGCAGCCCGGACGTGGACGGGCTAGATGCTCCAGTCGTGCACGCCGCGGGCGGCATCCGTCGTCTCGGGCTTGACCGGGCGGATGTGCGCGGGAATGCCGATGATCAACGAGTGCGGGGGAGCGTCCTTGCTCACAACGGCGTTCGCACCGACCGTGCTCCACGCGCCGATCACGATGTCGCCGAGCACCTTCGCGCCTGCACCGACGGTCACGCCGTCCTCGAGCGTCGGGTGCCGCTTCTGACCGGGGGTGAAGCCGTGGCGGCTCTTTCCGCCGAGCGTCACCCCGTGGTAGAGCATCACGTCGTCGCCGAGCACGGCCGTCTCGCCGATGACGACGCCCATGCCGTGGTCGATGAAGAGTCGGCGACCGATCGTGGCGCCGGGGTGGATCTCGATTCCCGTCAGGAAGCGGGTGAACTGCGAGAGCAGCCGGGCGGGCAGGCGGAAGCCGCCCTCCCAGAGTCGGTGCGCGAGCCGGTGGCTCCACACGGCGTGCAGGCCGGAGTAGGCCAGAAAGACCTCCGCATTGCTCCGAGAAGCCGGGTCGTGGGCCCTGGCCGTCGCCACGTCTTCCCGGAGCGCTGCGAAGAAGTTCATCTGCTTAGTCAAGCAGGTCTTCGTAGAGCACGGTGCTGACGTAGCGCTCACCGAAGTCGGGAACGATCACGACGATCGTCTTGCCCGCGTTCTCCGGGCGCTTGGCGACCTCGAGGGCGGCCCACACGGCCGCGCCGGAGGAGATGCCGCCGAGGATCGCCTCATCGGTGGCGAGACGGCGGGCGGTTGCGATGGCATCCGGGGTCGCGACGTCGATGACCTCGTCGTAGACGGTCGTGTCGAGGATCGCCGGCACGAAGTTGGCGCCGAGGCCCTGGATCTTATGCGGGCCGGGGGTGCCACCGCTGAGGATCGGGGAGTCCAGCGGCTCGACGGCGATGATCTGGATGTCCGGGTTGCGCTCCTTGAGCAGGCCGCCGGCTCCCGTGATGGTCCCACCGGTGCCGATGCCGGCAACGAAGATGTCGATGGCGCCGTCGGTGTCGGCCCAGATCTCCTCGCCGGTGGTCGCACGGTGGATGGCCGGGTTGGCGGCGTTGGCGAACTGGCTGGCGAGCACGGCGCCCGGCGTCTCGGCCACGATCTCGTTGGCCTTCTCGACCGCGCCGCGCATGCCGTCGGCACCGGGCGTGAGCACCAGCTCCGCTCCGTAGGCGCGCAGCAGCACGCGGCGCTCCTTGCTCATCGTCTCCGGCATGGTGAGCACGACGCGGTAACCGCGGGCCGCACCGACCAAGGCGAGCGCGATGCCCGTGTTGCCGCTGGTGCCCTCGACGATGGTGCCGCCGGGCTGCAGCGCGCCGGAGGCCTCTGCTGCGTCGATGATCGCCACGCCGATGCGGTCCTTCACGCTGGCGGCCGGCGAGTAGAACTCGAGCTTGGCCAGCACGGTGGCGCCTGCGCCATCCGTGATCCGGTTGAGGCGCACCAAGGGTGTGTTGCCGATGGTGTCGACGATGCTGTCATAAATTCGGGATGCCATGAGCTTTCGGTGCAGATTCGACGGGGAAAGCGCGAGCAAGAAAGTACAGGAAGAAGCACGGTGAGTTACAGCGCTGGGCCTCGCGGCACAGCGCGATCAACACTAGGCCTCTGAGGTCAACACAGGCGAGTGCGTTACATTCCCTAACGTGAATGTTTCCGATAATGACGCCGCCCGTTCCCTCCGAGAGCTGCGCGACAGCGCCGCAGCGCGGCTCGGCGGCGCGGGGATCCTCGACGCGCAGATCGATGCCGAGCTGCTGATCGGTCACGTGCTCGGTCTCTCCCGCGGCGAGCTGCAGGCGCGCATCGTGACCGATTCCACCCTGAGTGCCGCGCAGGCGGAGACCGTCGAGCAGATGGTCGCCAGGCGCGCCGGGCGGGAGCCGCTGCAGCACATCACCGGTCTGGCGCCGTTCCGCTCGCTCGAGCTGGCGGTCGGACCCGGCGTGTTCGTGCCGCGACCGGAGACCGAGCAGGTCGCCCAGCTGGCGATCGACGCGCTGCACGCCGCGGCCGCGCCGAGCCCGATCGGCGTCGACCTCGGCACCGGCAGCGGCGCGATCGCCCTGGCGATGGCGACGGAGGTGCCGCGCGCCCGCATCTGGGCCGTCGAGAACTCGCCGGAGGCGTTCGTCTGGACCAGCCGCAACTTCCGCGAGACGGGGGCCGACAACGCCACCCTGCAGTTCGCCGACCTCGCCGACGCCCTGCACGAACTTGACGGCACGGTGAGCGTCGTCATCTCGAACCCGCCGTACATCCCGCAGGACGCCATCCCGCGCGACCCCGAGGTGCGGCTGTTCGACCCGGAGCACGCCCTCTACGGCGGAGCGGACGGGCTGGACGTCGTGCGCCACGTCTCGACGACCGCGCTGCGCCTGCTGCACACGGGCGGAACCCTCGTGATCGAGCACGGCGAGCTGCAGGCCGCGGAGATCGCCGCGCTGCTCACGGCAGACGGCTGGCGCGCCGTCGCCTCGCACCGCGACTTCACCACCCGCGACCGCGCGACGACCGCACTGCGCTGACCCCGCACCGATGGTTGAGCTTGTCGAAACCTCCTCAGGGGATTTCGACAGGCTCAATCAGCGGGAGTTCCGATTGTTGAGCTTGTCGACACCCGCAAGCACCGGTTCTGGTTCCCGAGGATTCCTTGCTCGGGGCCGCCGCCTTTCAGAGCGTCTTGTCGCAGTCAAAGAAGTACACGTCGTTCGACATGGGGTCAGTATCGCGGTCGCGGCCGGACGTGCCAGATCCGTACAGAAAGCCTGCAGTAGAATCGTCGGAAATGGCTCCACACATCTACGACTGCTCGGTCGACACCGAACTCATGTCCGGAATGCGGCTGGCGCGCTCGGCGATCGGCCGGGGCGCGCTCGTCGTCATGCCCACTGACACGGTGTACGGCCTCGCGGCCGACGCCTTCAACCGCGACGCCGTGCAGCGACTCCTGGACGCCAAGGGCCGTGAGCGCAGCTCGCCGCCGCCCGTGCTCATCCCCGGCATCGCGACGCTCGACGCGTTGGCCGCCGAGGTTCCGCAGGCCGTCCGTGAGCTCGTCGACGTGTTCTGGCCGGGCGGACTGACCGTGATCCTGCGCGCGCAGCCGTCCCTCAGCTGGGATCTCGGTGAGACCCGGGGCACCGTTGCGTTGCGGATGCCGCGCAACCCCATCGCACTCGAACTGCTCAGCGAGACCGGCCCACTCGCCGTCTCCTCCGCCAACCTCACCGGCATGCCGGCCGCGACCGACGCGGCGGGGGCCGCAGCCATGCTCGATGACAGCGTCGACGTCTACCTCGACGGTGGGGCGGCAGGCCTCGACTACGACGCGATCGGCGAACGCGCGGGCGACACGTCCTCGACGATCGTCGACGCGACCCGTCTCGGTGAACCCGGCGGGCTGCTGCGCATCGTGCGCGCCGGCGTCATCTCGCGCGAACAGATCCACGCCGTCGTCGGCGATCTCCTCGCCGGCCCGGACGCCGACGCACCCCAGACTCCCGAGGCCAGCGCGCCAGCAGACGAGACCGCCGCACCCGAGTCCCGGGAGCCGAGCGCGTGACGCTCTTCGTGGTGCTCTCGCTGATCTCGGCGCTGGTCACCTTCGGGCTCTCGGTGCTGGTCTACCGCCTGGCACACCGCCACAAGCTCTACCCGAAGATCCGCGCCAGGGATGTGCACACCCGGCCGACCCCGCGCCTCGGCGGCATCGCCATGTTCCTCGGCATCGTCGTTGCGTTCCTGGTCGCCTGGCTGATCTCCGCGCAGTTCCCGCCGCTCAAGATCATCTTCGACAACCCGGAGCAGATCTTCGCGATCCTCGGGGCCGCACTGCTCATCGTGCTGATCGGCGTCGCGGACGACATCTGGGACCTGGACTGGATGACCAAGCTCGCCGGCCAGTTCCTGGCCGCAGGGCTCATCGCCTGGAAGGGCGTCCAGGTCTACTCGCTGCCGCTCGGCGGCGTGACGGCCATCGGCTCCTCCTGGATCTCGCTGCTGATGACGGTCTTCGCGATCGTGCTGGTGATGAACGCCATCAACTTCATCGACGGCCTCGACGGCCTCGTCGCCGGTGTCGCCCTCATCGGCAACGGCGCGTTCTTCCTGTACACCTACCTGCTGGTGCAGCAGACCTCGCCGAGCAACTACTTCAACCTCGCCTCCCTCATCGCGGCCCTGCTCGTCGGGGCCTGCGTCGGCTTCCTGCCGCTGAACTGGCACCCGGCACGCCTCTTCATGGGGGATGCCGGCGCGCTGCTGATCGGCCTGCTGATGGCGACGTCCGCGATCGCCGTCACCGCGCAGATCAGCCCGGCCTCCCTCGCCGGATCCGAGCTGCTGCCGGCCTTCATCCCGATCATCCTGCCGTTCGCGGTGCTGCTGATCCCGCTGCTGGACTTCAGCCTCGCGGTGTTCCGCCGGCTGCGCGCGGGCAAGTCGCCGTTCAGCGCCGACCGCAAGCACCTGCACCACCGCCTGCTCGACATGGGCCACTCGCACCTGCACGCCGTGCTGATCTTCTACGGCTGGACCGCCGTTGCCTCCATCGGCTGCCTGCTCTACTTCGTGCTGCCGGTCTACTTCGGGCTGTCGACGATGTACGCGACCGGCTTCATCGTGGTCGGCCTCATCATCTGCGCCGTCGTGACCCTGGCTCCGCTCAGCAAGCGCAAGGCGCTCGAGGTTGCCAGCCAGGCCGCGCCGGTGAATTCCCCGGATGCCGCGGCATCCGCATTGCTTGACCCGCTCGACGAGGCATCCGAAGCACTCGATGCCATCGCCACCCCCTCACTCTCCAAGGACGCATCATGACCGGCACAACGCCAGCCAGCCAGCCCGCCAACAACACGCCGTCGTCGAACCCCGTGCTGCGCCGCGCCCTCGTGCTGGGCGGTCTCGTCGCGCTGGCGATCGCGGTGGTCGGTGGGCTCATCGGCTGGATCGTCGATGGGGGAGTCGGCCTCGTCAGCGCGCTGATCGGAACCGCACTCGCCGTGATCTTCATGGGTGTCACCGCCGCCACGATCCTGCTCGCGAACCGCTTCAGCGGCTCCGACATGTTCGTGGGCGCCTTCTTCGGCATCGTGCTTGGCGGCTGGCTGCTGAAGTTCATCGTGTTCCTCGTCGTCGTGATCGTGCTCAAGGACCAGAGCTGGATCAACCCGGTCGTGCTGTTCCTCTCCCTGATCGCCGGAGTGATCGGATCGCTCGTCGTCGACGTCATGGTGATGCTCAAGTCGCGCATGCCGTACGTCAGCGATGTCACGCTGCCGAACCAGTCCTCGGACGCACCGACCGCCGAGAATAAATCAGACAACAACTAATTGCCAGAACCCTTGATCTCGATTCGGTCTCAGCCGCATATCTTGCTAGAGTAAGTGCAGTTCCCCCGGCTTTCGACGCGGCTTGATCGTGTCTGAAATCCGTTCCCATCGTTCGTCGCCGCGAGAGCAGAGCTCCCCGCCCCGAAACAGGAGATAGCGCTGCTAGCTACCGCTGTGAACCTGCTGGTCACATCCTCAACCGATGATGGCGGCTTCCACGCTCCGTCCATCGACGAATTCTTCCCCGAAGCAATCTTCTTCGCGGGTACGCCCTTCGAGATGAACCGCATCATTCTGGTGCAGTTCCTCGCGGTGGGTGTGCTGCTGCTGCTGTTCTGGCTCGGCACCCGCAAGATGAAGATCGTCCCCGGCCGATTCCAGAGCCTCATCGAGATGGGCCTGGACCTCGTCCGCGTCAACATCGCCGAGGACCTGCTGGGTCGCAAGGACGCCAAGCGCTTCCTGCCGATCCTGACGACCATCTTCTTCATGATCCTCTTCATGAACCTGACGGGAATCATCCCGGGCCTCAACATCGCCGGAACCGCCGTCATCGGCGTTCCGCTGGTGCTGGCGATCGTCGCCTACGTGACGTTCATCTACGCCGGTATCAAGAAGAGCCCGGGCAAGTTCTTCAAGAACTCGCTGTTCCCCGCCGGCGTTCCGCTGCCGGTGTACATCATCGTGACGCCGATCGAGTTCATCTCGACCTTCATCATCCGCCCGATCACGCTCAGCCTTCGTCTTCTGATGAACATGATGGTCGGCCACCTGCTGCTGGTGCTGTTCTTCGCGGCAACGCAGTTCTTCTTCTTCACAGCCGGTGGGCTGTGGTCAATCCTCGGTGTCGGCTCCCTGGCCTTCGGACTCGCGTTCACGCTGTTCGAGATTCTGGTTGCCGTGCTCCAGGCCTACGTCTTTGCCCTACTTACCGCGGTCTACATCCAGCTCGCGGTCGCAGAAGAACACTAAAACGAACTCGGCAACCGCCGAATTCGCCCAACGGAAGGAAACACAAACGTGGACGCAACAACCGTTCTCGCCGAGATCACCGGCAGCATCGCAACGGTCGGCTACGGCCTCGCAGCAATCGGCCCGGCCATCGGCGTTGGTATCGTCGTCGGCAAGACCATCGAGGGTGTCGCCCGCCAGCCTGAGCTCGCCGGCCGCCTGCAGGTTCTGATGTGGATCGGTATCGCCTTCACCGAGGCGCTCGCCTTCATCGGCATCGCTACCGCCTTCATCTTCGGCTTCTAGTCCTCTTTTCGCTCTCTAAGGAGGCCTGATGCTTCACGCAGTGCTCGTAACTGCAGCCGAAGAAGCGGCACCAAACCCGCTTCTGCCGGCGACCTACGACATCATCTGGTCGGCCGTCTGCTTCGCCATCATCCTGTTCTTCTTCTGGAAGTTCGGACTGCCGAAGATGCAGATCATGCTCGACCAGCGTGCCGAGGCCATCGAAGGCAACATTGCCAAGGCCGACGAGGCGCAGCGCAAGGCCGAGGCCGCGCTCGAGGAGTACACCGCTCAGCTCGCCGACGCGCGCGCAGAGGCCGGTAACATCCGTGAGTCTGCACGTGAGGACGGCAAGAAGATCGTCGCAGAGGCCAAGACCTCCGCATCGACCGAGGCCGCCCGCATCACTGCATCGGCTCAGGCTCAGATCGAGGCGGAGCGCCAGGCAGCTGTTGTCTCGCTGCGCTCCGAGGTCGGCACGCTTGCCATCGACCTGGCTTCCGGTGTGATCGGCGAAAGCCTCACCGACGACGCCAAGGCCAGTGCCATCGTCGACCGCTTCCTCGCAGACCTGGAGGCCGCCGAGAAGGCTGCGCCTTCGGCAGGAAAGAAGTAACAACCATGGGATCAGCGACCAGAGAGGCCCTCGCTTCGGCGAGAGCCGCACTGACCGCACTCAGCGGAGCCAACCTCGCCACCGGCGAGGAGCTCTTCGCTGCCAGCCGTGTCATCGGCAGCTCCAGCCAGCTCGTTCAGGCCGTAGCCGACCCGGGTGCGGATTCCGCAGCCAAGGTCGCGCTCGTTGACTCGGTCTTCTCCTCGCTCAGCGCCCCCGTGCGCGAGCTGCTCCGCGGCATCGCCGTGAGCCGCTGGTCGAGCCAGGAAGACGTGCTGGCGGCCATCGAGGAGTTGGGGCTGCGCGCGATCGCCGCCTCGGCTCCCTCCGGTGCCGCCATCGAGCAGGAGCTCTTCGCCTTCGGCGAAGCAGTTGCAGGCAACGCCGAGCTGGAGCTTGCGCTCTCGAACAAGCTCGGCGACCCGGCCGCGAAGTCGACCCTGGTCGCATCGCTGCTGGGCGGCAAGGCTTCGGCCCAGACCACGGCGATCGTGAACCAGCTCGTGCTGCAGCCCCGTGGCCGCCGCATCGGCGAACTCCTGCGCTACGCGGCATCCGTCGTCGCCGACGAGGCGGGCTTCGGCATCGCCACCGTCACCTCGGCCGGACCGATCGCTCCCGCACAGCTGCAGCGCCTCGCCGCGGCACTCTCGGGCAGCTATGGCCGTGAGCTGCGGATCAACCAGGTTGTCGATCCCGCCGTCCTCGGTGGGCTCCGCGTTCAGATCGGCGACGATGTGATCGACGGCAGCATTGCATCTCGTCTCAACGATGTGCGAATTCAGCTTGCCAGCTGACCTTGTGTCAGCTGGAACATATTTGACCTCGACGCCGTAGGGCTTCGAAACGACAGAACCTGTACACCTCGTGCAGAAAAGGGAAGATGATGGCAGAACTCACAATCAGCCCCGATGAGATCCGCGACGCGCTCAAGGACTTCGTCAAGGCTTACGAGCCCGGCAGCGCTGCTGCAACCGAGGTTGGCCACGTGACGGATGCCGGTGACGGTATTGCTCACGTCCAGGGCCTCCCCGGCGTCATGGCCAACGAGCTGATCAAGTTCGCCGACGGCACCCTGGGCCTCGCCCAGAACCTCGACGAAGACGAGATCGGTGTTGTTGTGCTCGGCGAGTTCGGCGGCATCGTCGAGGGCATGGAGGTCACCCGCACGGGTGAGGTTCTCTCCGCCCCCGTCGGCGACGGCTTCCTCGGTCGTGTCGTTGACCCGCTGGGTGCGCCCATCGACGGTCTCGGCGAGATCGTTGCAGAGGGTCGCCGCGCGCTGGAGCTCCAGGCTCCCGGCGTCATGCAGCGCAAGTCGGTTCACGAGCCACTGCAGACCGGCATCAAGGCGATTGACGCCATGATCCCCGTCGGCCGTGGCCAGCGTCAGCTGATCATCGGCGACCGTCAGACCGGTAAGACCGCTCTGGCGATCGACACCATCATCAACCAGAAGGCCAACTGGGAATCTGGCGATGTCAACAAGCAGGTGCGTTGCATCTACGTTGCCATCGGTCAGAAGGGCTCGACCATCGCTTCGGTGAAGGGCGCGCTCGAGGACGCCGGTGCCATGGAGTACACCACGATCGTGGCCGCTCCGGCATCCGACCCCGCCGGCTTCAAGTACCTCGCCCCCTACACCGGCTCGGCCATCGGTCAGCACTGGATGTACGGCGGCAAGCACGTTCTCATCGTCTTCGATGACCTCTCCAAGCAGGCAGAGGCCTACCGCGCCGTTTCGCTGCTCCTGCGTCGCCCGCCGGGACGTGAGGCATACCCCGGTGACGTGTTCTACCTGCACTCCCGTCTGCTCGAGCGTTGTGCCAAGCTCTCCGACGAGCTCGGCGCCGGCTCGATGACCGGTCTCCCGATCATCGAGACCAAGGCCAACGACGTCTCCGCCTACATTCCGACCAACGTGATCTCGATCACCGACGGCCAGATCTTCCTGCAGTCCGACCTCTTCAACGCCAACCAGCGCCCCGCTGTTGACGTGGGAATCTCGGTCTCCCGTGTCGGTGGTGACGCTCAGGTCAAGTCCATCAAGAAGGTGTCCGGAACGCTGAAGCTGGAGCTGGCGCAGTACCGCTCGCTCGAGGCCTTCGCGATGTTCGCCTCCGACCTCGACGCGGCCAGCCGTCGTCAGCTCGCCCGTGGCGCACGCCTCACCGAGCTGCTCAAGCAGCCGCAGTACTCGCCGTTCCCCGTCGAGGACCAGGTCGTCTCGATCTGGGCCGGAACCAACGGCAAGCTCGACGAGGTCCCCGTTGAGGACATCCTGCGCTTCGAGCGCGAGCTCCTCGACTACCTGGGCCGCAACTCCGAGGTTCTGAACACGCTGCGCGCGACCAACGTGCTCGACGACGCAACCGTCGCAGAGCTCACGGCCGCCGTCGACAAGTTCAAGCTCGAGTTCCAGACGGGTGAGGGCAAGCCGCTCGCCTCGGTGGGCAGCGAGAAGTTCGACGCCATCGCCGAAGAAGACGTCAACCAGGAAAAGATCGTCAAGGGCCGTCGCTAAGCGACGCCGAGACGACTATTCGACTGTTACTGAACTAGGAATCACAGGAGAGACATGGGAGCGCAACTTCGGGTCTACCGGCAGAAGATCAAGTCTGCCCAGACGACCAAGAAGATCACTCGTGCCATGGAGCTGATCTCCGCATCACGCATCCAGAAGGCGCAGGCACGCGTCGCGGCGTCAACGCCGTACTCGCGAGCCATTACGCGCGCCGTCTCGGCGGTCGCGACGTATTCGAATGTCGACCACGTTCTCACCACGGAACCCGAGAAGATCGAACGCGCTGCGATTTTGATCTTCGCCTCGGACCGCGGTCTGGCAGGCGCATTCAGCTCCCAGGTACTCAGGGAAGCCGAAGAACTCAGCGTGTTGCTGCGCAGCCAGGGCAAGGATGTCTCGTACTTCCTCGTCGGCCGCAAGGCAGCCGCCTACTTCGCCTTCCGCAAGCGCGCCGCAGAGCGCGTCTGGACCGGCGGAACGGATCAGCCCCAGCTCGATACGGCGAAGGAGATCGGCGACGCACTGCTCGAGACCTTCCTCCGTGACAGCGATGACGGCGGTGTCGACGAGATCCACGTCGTCTACAACCGCTTCGTCAGCATGGTCACGCAGGTGCCCGAGGTCGTCCGTCTGCTTCCGCTCGAGGTCGTCGAGGGCGTCGAAGAGCACGAGTCCAACGTGGTTCTGCCGCTCTACGAGTTCGAGCCCGATGTCGAGACGGTTCTCGACGCTCTGCTCCCGGTCTACATCGAGAGCCGCATCTTCAACGCCATGCTGCAGTCGGCTGCCTCCGAGCACGCCAGCCGCCAGAAGGCGATGAAGTCGGCAAGCGACAACGCCGACAAGCTGATCACGGACTTCACTCGCCTCGCCAACAACGCGCGCCAGTCCGAGATCACGCAGCAGATTTCCGAGATCGTCGGCGGCGCCGACGCTCTGTCGTCCGCCAAGTAGCCCTAGTTTTTACGAAGTAAGCCCAGAAGAGAGAGAACAATGACTGACACTGCTACCGCGCCAGTCCAGGCTGAGAGCACAGCGGGCGCCGTCGGCCGGATCGCCCGTGTGACCGGCCCCGTGGTCGACATCGAGTTCCCGCACGACTCCATCCCCGGCATCTACAACGCGCTGAAGACCGACATCACCATCGCCGGTGCGTCGACCACGATCACGCTCGAGGTTGCCCAGCACCTCGGCGATGACGTCGTGCGCGCCATCGCCCTGAACCCGACCGACGGCCTGGTCCGTGGCCAGGAGGTGCGCGACACCGGTGAGCCGATCACGGTTCCCGTCGGCGACGTCACCAAGGGCAAGGTCTTCAACGTCATCGGTGAGGTGCTCAACGCAGCTCCCGGCGAGACCATCGAGGTCTCCGAGCGTTGGCCGATCCACCGCAAGGCCCCGGCCTTCGACCAGCTCGAGTCCAAGACCACCATGTTCGAGACCGGCATCAAGGTCATCGACCTCCTGACCCCCTACGTGCAGGGTGGAAAGATCGGTCTGTTCGGTGGTGCCGGTGTCGGTAAGACCGTTCTGATCCAGGAAATGATCCAGCGCGTCGCGCAGGACCACGGTGGTGTGTCGGTGTTCGCCGGTGTCGGTGAGCGTACCCGTGAGGGCAACGACCTCATCCACGAGATGGAAGAAGCAGGCGTCTTCGACAAGACCGCCCTTGTCTTCGGCCAGATGGACGAGCCGCCGGGAACGCGTCTTCGTGTCGCCCTCTCGGCCCTGACCATGGCTGAGTACTTCCGCGACGTGCAGAAGCAGGACGTTCTGCTCTTCATCGACAACATCTTCCGCTTCACGCAGGCCGGTTCCGAGGTGTCGACCCTCCTCGGTCGTATGCCGTCCGCCGTTGGTTACCAGCCGAACCTCGCCGACGAGATGGGTGTGCTCCAGGAGCGCATCACCTCGACCCGCGGTCACTCGATCACCTCGCTGCAGGCGATCTACGTCCCCGCCGACGACTACACCGACCCGGCCCCGGCGACCACCTTCGCCCACCTCGACGCCACGACCGAGCTGTCTCGTGCGATCGCGTCGAAGGGTCTGTACCCGGCCGTTGACCCGCTGACGTCGACCTCGCGCATCCTCGACCCCCGTTACCTGGGTGAGGACCACTACCGCGTCGCGACTGCCGTCAAGCAGATCCTGCAGAAGAACAAGGAACTCCAGGAGATCATCGCCATCCTCGGTGTCGACGAGCTCTCCGAGGAAGACAAGATCACGGTGTCGCGTGCGCGCCGTATCGAGCAGTTCCTCTCGCAGAACACCTACATGGCCAAGAAGTTCACCGGCGTCGAGGGTTCCACCGTTCCGCTCAAGGAGACGATCGAGTCCTTCGACGCGATCGCCAAGGGCGAGTTCGACCACGTCGCTGAGCAGGCATTCTTCAACGTCGGTGGCATCTCCGACGTCGAAGAGAAGTGGGCACAGATCCAGAAAGAGAACGGCTAGTCATGGCCACGCTGTCCGTGAGCGTTGTCTCGGCCGACCGGGAAGTCTGGTCAGGCGAGGCAACCCAGCTCATCGCTCGCACCGTCGAGGGAGAGATCGGTATTCTCCCCGGCCACGAGCCGCTGCTCGCAATCCTCGCCCGTGGCGAGGTGCGCGTGACGCTGCCCGGCGGTGAGAAGATCACTGCCCAGGCGGATGACGGATTCCTCTCGGTCGAGAACAACACCGTTCAGGTCGTTGCCCGTCAGGCCGGTCTGGTCTAAGCAGATCCGCGTCTGGAGATCCGCTCCAGTTTCACCACATCGCCGGGACCACGGCGCGCGCAAGCGCTGCCGGGTCCCGGCGATGTGCATTTCCCCACCGTTTCGCCCGCTCACACACATTGGTTCCACTCGATGCTCATCCTGCTCCCGCCCTCCGAGACCAAGCGCGACGGCGGAGACGGCGCGCCCCTGGACGTCAGCGAGCTCGCATTCGCCGGGCTCGCCACGGAACGGCGGGCGCTCGTTCGGGCACTGCGCACGCTCGCCGACGACACGGACGCCTCGGTTGCGGCGCTCAAGCTCGGCCGCACCCAGCTCTTCGAGGTGGAGCGCAACCGTCAGCTCACGGCATCCGGAACCATGCCCGTGATCGACCGCTACACCGGCGTGCTCTACGACGCGCTGGACGCCCCGTCGCTCTCGGTGGCTGCGCGGGCCTTCGCCCACCGCCACCTCGTCGTGCACTCGGCGCTCCTCGGGCCTGTCGCGGCCCTCGACCCGGTTCCGGCGTATCGGATGTCGCACGACTCGCGCCTGCCGGAACTCTCGCTCAAGCGGCACTGGGGCACGAGCATCCAGCGCCAGTTCGCGTCGCTCCCCGGCGTGCTGCTCGACCTCCGCTCCGAGGCCTACACCGCGCTTGGACCGCTCCCGGTGCGGGAGGGGAGCGCCTACCTCCGCGTGTTGAGCGCTGGAGAGGACGGGCAGAGGCGGGCCCTCAATCACTTCAACAAGAAGTCGAAGGGTGAGTTCACCAGGGCCGTGCTCGAAGCCGGAGTCGACTTCGCGAGCATCGACGAGCTGTTGGCCTGGGCGCCGAGCGCCGGGCTCACGCTGCAGCGCCACAAGCCGGCCGCCGCCGCCGGCAAGCCCGAGGAACTCGCGCTCATCGTCTAACGGCGCGGTCGCGGCGCCTGATGCCGTCGCGGCGTCTCGCGCAGCGCCCGGCGCGGCAGAAACTGCAGTCACGCGCCAGATGTACCGGGCGCGCAACCGTCGTTTCTGCCGCGCGAGCGCTGCGGAAGCGCCACGGGAGGGCGGGCGGTGCTCAGACGGCGCGGTGGCAGCCGAGCACGTGATCGTCGACGAGGCCGGCCGACTGCATCAGTGCGTACATCGTCGTCGGCCCGACGAATCCGTAGCCGCGGGCGCGGAGCGCCTTGCTGAGTGCCACGGACTCCGGCGTCGTTCCGGGCACCTCGGCCAACGTCGCTGCACGCGTGCGCGCGGCGGCATCCGGAGCGAAGCTCCAGATCAGCTCGCTCAGCCCGTCGGCACCGAGTTCTTGGGTGACGCGGGCGTTCGTGATCGTCGAGGTGATCTTGCCGCGGTGCCGGATGATCCCGGCGTTGCCGACGAGCCGCTCGATGTCGGCATCGTCCATGGCGGCGACGCGGTCGATGTCGAAACCGTGGAAGGCCTCACGGAAGGCTGGACGCTTGCGCAGGATCGTGATCCACGAGAGTCCGGCCTGGAAGCCCTCCAGGCAGAGCTTCTCGTAGAGGGCCCGGCCATCGTGCAGCGGCTTTCCCCACTCCTCATCGTGATAGCGGCGGTACTCGGCGTCATCGCCGACCCATCCGCAGCGCGCGACGCCGTCGGCGGCCGTCTCCAGATTGTTCACAGCGCGTACTCCGGCAGGGCCTCGGCGGTGAGCGTCTCCAGCTCGATCAGCGCAACCGCACCGGTGTCGGCGGCCGGGGGAGCGGGTGTTCGGTTCGTCCTGTGCTCGATCCCCTCGTGATCGAGGAGCCAGATCTTGGTTGGGATGCCGTCGCCACCGCTGTAGCCGGTGATGCGCTTGTCGCCGGCGAGGATGCGGTGGCAGGGGATGATCAGCGGGATCGGGTTCGCCCCGACCGCGCCACCGATCGCGCGGGCTGCGCCGGGTTTGCCCACCTCGTTGCCGAGCTCGCCGTAGGAGAGGAACTCGCCCCAGCCGATCGTGCCGAGGCGGTGCCACACGCTCATCTGGAATGGGGTCCCCTGTGGCGCGATCGGCAGATCGAAGTCGTGCCGTGTTCCGGCGAAGTACTCGGAGAGTTGCCTGGCCGCCTCGGTGAGCACGGCATTCGGGCGCTCCGGCAGTTCGTGAAGGGGGACGATGCCCTGACGCGCGATGCTCAGGGACGTGATGTGCTCGCCGTCGCTGGTGAGCTCGAGGAGCCCGATCGGGCTCTCAGCGCGCAGAATAAATGCGCTCGGGGTACTGGCGTTCTCGGTCATGATTCGACCCTATGCCCGGCCCGTGACAGTCGCTGGCGAGAATCGGACATCGGTGGAGAACGCGGCGTTCGGGCAGGCCTGTGCACAAGAGGACGCGCCGTGAGGGCGGTGGAAGCCATCGTGCGATAGCGTCCTCACAACGGGCGGACGGATCCGGCCGACGGGGGAGTTGGCAATGAGTCTTGAGCTGTGGTTCAGCTATGAGTTCCTGCCGGTGGCGACCATGGTCCTGGTGCCGTTCGGGCTGTTTCTGCACTATTGGAGGGCCGCCGATGCCCGTGCCGTGCCGTGCCGACCCGACAGCGGAGGGGCCTCGGAGCTCGCGGAGTGGCCCGCCGCTGCGCGCGCGCAGCTGTCGCGGGCCCGGGTGGCCAGCGCGATCGCCTCCGCGGCCGTCCTGGTGAACGCACTGCGGCTCAGCGCCTCCATCCGCTTCGATGTGGACGGAACCGGCTACCTCGCCCCCCTGCTGAGCGTGCTTCTGTGCACGGCAGTCCTGCTGGTCAGACCCGCGGCGATGAGTCGCCTCGCCGGCGGGCGTGAGCACGGGGCGGCGAGCACATCGGGGCACAGCTCTGCGACTTCCGGAGCCCGCTGGTGGTGGGTTGCGTGGGCTGGTTCCCTGAGTGCGCTCGTGCTGGTGGTGGTCTGGGCCGGGCTCATCTCCACCCCGGACGAGCACGGGCGCCATCTGCTGCACACGATCAGGATCGACAACGTTGCTGATGGCACGTGGGTTTCAGGCAGCACGACGATTGCAGGCTGGTACTTCGGGGTGCCGGTCATCGTCGCCGCGCTTCTGCTTGCTGCGCTCGTCCTGCTCGGAGTACGCATGCAGACCCGCGGGCCCATCGCCCCGGACAGCGGCCGCGACATCCATGTGCGACGCATCGCGACGCGCACTCTGTTGACGCTCAGCGGCGGTGCGTTCGTCGTCACACTCGCCTGGGTGCTCAGCTCCATCGGCAGCGCAGCCCGACTGATGGCCGCGGCCGGCCAGATCACCGTGGTCTCGCCGCTGGCGCCGATCGCCGTGCCTGTCTCGGTGCTCGGAATGGTGCTGGAGGGGATCGGCATCGCGTTGTTGCTGCTGCCGCTGTTCAGCCGGCTGCCCCGGAGCACGGGCGTCAGCGTCCCGAACGAAGCCGCCGCCGAGCAGACAGAGGAGGAGGCGCTTCGAGGCGACTCCCGTCGAGCGGGATGACGCCCGCCGGTCCGCGGCATCCGCAATAGGCTGGCAGACATGGCTCAGATCGACTACCGCTCTCTTGGCAACTCCGGCCTCCGCGTCTCGACTGTGGGGCTCGGCTGCAACAACTTCGGCAGGGCGGGAACCCTCACCGAGACGCAGCAGGGCACGGATGCCGTCATCTCCGCCGCGATCGACACGGGCGTCACGCTGTTCGACACGGCAGACATCTACGGCCGCGAGTACGGGCTCAGCGAGACGCTGATGGGCAACGCGCTGCGCGGCCGCCGCGACCGTGTCGTGCTCGCCACCAAGTTCGGCCACGCCGACTACGAGAGCCCGGTGAGCCACTGGGGCGCCAAGGGTTCGCGCCGCTACATCCGGATGGCCGTCGAGGGCTCCCTGCGCCGACTGCAGACCGACTGGATCGACCTCTACCAGTTGCACAGCCCCGACCAGCACACCCCGATCGAGGAGACGCTGTCGACCCTCGACGACCTGATCCGCGAGGGCAAGGTTCGCTACATCGGTCACTCGAACTTCGCCGGCTGGCAGATCGCGGATGCCGAATACACGGCCGCCATGAACGGGCACCCGCACTTCATCTCGGCGCAGAACGAGTACAACCTGATCGCCAGGGGAGCAGAGCAGGAGGTGCTCCCGGCCGTGAACGCGTACGGGCTCGGCTTCCTGCCCTGGTTCCCGCTCTACAACGGCCTGTTCACCGGTAAGTTCAGCCGGGACAACGGCCCGAGCGACAGCCGCATCATGCGCACCCGCAAGCACCTCAGCGACAACGCCCCGTGGGACGCGATGGAGGAGTACGCCGCTTTCTGTGAGCAGCGCGGGGTCACCATGCTCGCGGCGACGTTCGCCTGGCTGCTCGCCCAGCCGGGGCTCGCCAGCGTGATCGCCGGCGCGACCAAGCCGGAGCAGATCGAGCAGAATGCCATCGCCGCGACGGCCTGGCAGCCGAGCGCCGAGGACGTGGCGAGAATCGGTGCCTTCTTCGCGGCGGCCTAGCTCCCCTGGAAGGGGGTTCACCAGAGGCGAACGGCAATGGCCGCGTAGCGTGCCCCCGCTCGGTTAGGCTCGACGGGTGATCGAGGGCGATGGCGGTCATACCGTCGTGACCGGCCGGCTCCCCGACCGCGCCCAACCCTGAGGAGACTCATGCTGCTTCCATTGGTCTGGCGTTACCTCAAGCCCTATCGCTGGCTTCTCGTCGGCGTCGTGGTCTTCCAGCTCGCGCAATCGATCGCATCGCTCTACCTGCCGACGCTGAACGCCGACATCATCGACCAGGGCGTCGCAACGGGCGACACCGCCTACATCCTGTCGGCCGGCGTCTGGATGCTGGCGATCACGCTCGGTCAGGTCGTCTGCTCCATCATCGCCGTCTACTTCGGGGCGCGAGCGGCCATGGCGCTCGGCCGGGACCTGCGCATGGGCGTGTTCGAGAAGGTCGGCGAGTTCTCCGAGCGGGAGGTGGCCAGATTCGGCGCACCCTCCCTGATCACCCGCTCCACCAACGACGTGCAGCAGGTGCAGATGCTCGTGCTGATGACGTGCACGATGATGGTCAGCGCTCCCATGCTCTGCATCGGCGGCATCATCATGGCCATGCAGCAGGACCTCCAGCTGTCCTGGCTGATCGCCGTGGCCGTTCCCGTGCTGCTGATCGCGGTCGGCCTCATCATCTGGCGGATGGTGCCGCTGTTCCGCTCGATGCAGAAGCGCGTCGACCGGGTCAACACCGTGCTGCGCGAGCAGCTCACCGGTATCCGCGTCATCCGGGCCTTCGTGCGCGAACCGATCGAGACCGAGCGCTTCGCGACCGCGAACGCCGAGCTCACCGACACGTCGCTGCGCACGGGACGCCTGATGGCGCTGATGTTCCCCGTCGTCATGCTCGTGCTCAACCTGTCGAGCATCGCCGTGCTCTGGTTCGGTGCGTTCCGCATCGAAGACGGCTCGATGCAGGTCGGTACGCTGACGGCCTTCCTCAGCTACCTCATGCAGATTCTGATGGCCGTGATGATGGCGACCTTCATGGCCGTGATGATCCCGCGCGCTGCCGTCTGTGCCGACCGCATCCAGGAGGTGCTCAGCACCGAGCCGAGCGTTCGCCCGCCGAGCAACCCCGTCGCCACCCTGCACGGCATCGGCTCGATCGAGTTCGACGACGTCTCCTTCTCCTACCCCGGCGCGGAGCAACCCGTGCTCACCGGACTCGACTTCCGCACGGCGCCAGGAACGACGACCGCCGTCATCGGCAGCACCGGTTCTGGCAAGACGACGCTGATCAACCTGCTGCCGCGGCTGTTCGACGCCACGGAGGGAACCGTGAAGGTCGACGGTGTCGACGTGCGCGACATCGACCCCGAACTGCTCTGGGCCCACATCGGCCTGGTTCCGCAGAAGCCCTACCTCTTCTCCGGAACCGTCGCGAGCAACCTGCGCTACGGCAAGCGCGATGCAACCGACACCGAACTCTGGCACGCCCTCGAGGTGGCCCAGGCGCGCGACTTCGTCGCGGCGATGCCCGGCGGCCTCGACGCCCCGATCAGCCAGGGCGGCACGAACGTCTCCGGCGGGCAGCGCCAACGACTGGCGATCGCCAGGGCGCTCGTGAAACGACCGGCGATCTACATCTTCGACGACTCGTTCTCGGCACTCGACCTGACGACCGACGCGAATCTGCGGCGGGCGCTGCGAGCCGACATCGGCGATGCGACGCTCTTCATCGTGGCCCAGCGCGTGTCGACGATCATCGATGCCGACCAGATCCTCGTGCTCGAGCACGGGGAGATCGTCGGGCGGGGCAGCCATGACGAGTTGCTGGAGAGTTCGGAAACCTATGCGGAGATCGTCTCCTCGCAGCTCACCGCGGAGGAGGCAGCATGAGCACGACGGAAGACGCGGCGAACGAGACCAGCACGGGCAGCACGCCGGCACGGCCGGCCCCGCAGCGCGGCCCGATGGGCGGCAGGGGCCCGATGGGCGGCGGCGGCGCCCCCGTTGAGAAGCCCAAGAACTTCGGGTCATCGCTGAAGCGGCTGATGGGCCGGCTGCGGCCGGAGTCGTTCCAGATCATCTCGGTCACGATCCTCGCCGTCATCGGCGTGATCTTCAGCGTGCTCGGTCCGAAGCTGCTCGGTGAGGGAACGAACATCATCTTCTCCGGTGCCATCTCCTCGCAGATGCCGGCCGGTGCGAGCAAGGCCGAGGTGATCGCCGGGCTGCGCGCCTCCGGCCAGGATCAGCTCGCCGACATGATCGAGCCGATGCAGCTGACACCGGGTGAGGGCATCGATTTCGCGGCGCTCGGCGCCGTGCTGCTCGGCGTGCTCGCACTGTACGTGCTGGCATCCGTGTTCATGTGGCTGCAGGGATTCGTGCTGAACGGCAGCGTGCAGCGCACGATCTACCGCCTGCGTGAAGACATCGAGACCAAGCTGAACGCGCTGCCGCTGAGCTACTTCGACAAGATGCAGCGCGGTGAACTGCTTAGCCGCGTGACGAACGACATCGACAACGTCTCGCAGAGCCTGCAGCAGACGCTGAGCCAGGCGCTGACCTCGATCCTCACGGTGATCGGTGTCGTGATCATGATGTTCAGCATCTCGCCGGTGCTGGCGGGTGTCGCGCTGGTCACGATCCCGCTGACCGTGCTGATCACCGTGATCATCGGCAAGCGCTCGCAGAAGCTCTTCGTCTCGCAGTGGAAGCACACGGGCGAGCTGAACGCGCGCATCGAGGAGACCTTCACCGGGCACTCGCTGGTCAAGGTCTTCGGCCGGCAGAAGGAGACGAACGCCGAGTTCACCGCGAAGAACGACGAGCTCTACGGGGCGAGCTTCGGCGCCCAGTTCGTCTCCGGCATCATCATGCCGGCCATGATGTTCGTCGGAAACCTCGTCTACGTCGCCATCGCCGTGATCGGCGGGCTCATGGTGGCGAGCGGGCAGATGCTCCTCGGCGACGTCCAGGCCTTCATCCAGTACTCGCGGCAGTTCACGCAGCCACTCAGCCAGCTCGGCTCGATGGCGAACCTGCTGCAGTCCGGCGTCGCATCGGCCGAGCGGGTGTTCGAGTTGCTCGACGCCGACGAGCAGTCGCCGGATGCCGCGGCGCCGGCATCCGCACCCGTGAAGGCCGACGGCGGCAGCGGTCGCCTCGTCTTCGACGACGTCACGTTCCGCTACACAGAGGACAAGCCGCTGATCGAGCACCTCAACCTCGTCGCGGAGCCAGGGCACACGATCGCCATCGTCGGGCCGACGGGAGCGGGCAAGACGACCCTGGTCAACCTGATCATGCGCTTCTATGAGCTGAACTCGGGCCGGATCACGCTGGATGGCGTCGACATCGCCACGATGACGCGCGCAGACCTCCGCGGGCGCATGGGCATGGTGCTGCAGGACACGTGGTTGTTCGGCGGAACGATCCGCGACAACATCGCGTACGGCCGTTCCGGGGCGACAGAGGAGGAGATCCTCGCCGCGGCGAAGGCCACATACGTCGACCGTTTCGTGCGCTCGCTGCCGGAGGGTTACGACACGGTGCTCGACGACGAGGCGGGCAACATCAGCGCAGGCGAGAAGCAGCTGATCACGATCGCGCGTGCCTTTCTCGCCCAGCCTAGCGTGCTGATCCTCGATGAGGCGACGAGCTCCGTCGACACCCGCACCGAACTGCTTGTGCAGAAGGCCATGAGCGCGCTGCGCAGCGACAGAACGAGCTTCGTGATCGCGCACCGGCTCTCGACGATCCGCGACGCCGACCTGATCGTCGTCATGGAGAACGGGCACATCGTCGAGCAGGGCACCCACAGCGCCCTGCTGGTGCAGGGCGGCGCCTACTACCGCCTCTACAACGCCCAGTTCGAGGCGCCGGCGATCGAGGAGGCCGAGCTGCACGCGGTCGAGACGGTGCTGGAGCGGGGAGCCGCTGAGCGCGGGGCCGACAACGAGGAGGGCGCCGCCTAACGAGGCGCCGCCCGCACGCCGCCGCGGGATCTCGGGGCGGCGTCCCCTGCACAGGGGCGTGACGCCCGAGCGTTGTACACAGCCACGCATCCCGATCGGCTCCGAGGCCGCCCCGTGGCGCAGACTCGGCGCATGACAACAATCATCACCGCCGCCGACGCACAGGACTTCCTGGCCCTGGTGCCCGAGCTGGCCGGATTCCGGCCGGTCGAGAGCCTCGTGCTCGTCGCGTTCCGCGGCAAACGCAGCTGCGGCGCGCTGCGAGCGGATCTGCCGCGCACCGCCGATCCGGACGCTCTGGGCGCGGTGGCATCGACGTTGATCGGGCTGCTCTGCAAGATCCCCGAGGTGGATGCCGTCGTGCCGCTCGTCTACACCTCGGCCCGCTTCGACGCCGGCAACGTCCCGCCGCACGGCGAGGCGATGAACGCGCTGATCTTCCACGCGGAACGGTCGGGATTCCTCGTACGGGACGCGCTCTGCGTCGCGGCAGACGGCTGGGCCTCCTACCTCGACTCGGCCGTGCCGCCCGGCGGGCATGCGCTGGCGCTCATCGCCGATTCATCGGTGAACGCGCGGCTCGCGGCCGAACGCCCGCCCGACGCCCCCGTCGACCGGGCACTGCACGACCAGCGCGGGCCAGAGCCACTGCGCGGCCCGGCCGACCTCGCCACCCGGCAGCGGATGGGGCGGCTGATCAATCGCTTCCGGGCGATGGCGAGCGACCCGGCGACCCTCGGGGAGCCGTCGGCGGAGCTCGCCGCGCTGCTGGCGTTACCGGCTGTCGCCGAGATGAGCCTGTTCCGCCCGGCCGAGGCCGTGAGCGAGCTGGACGCGGCCGCGCTGCTCTTCGCGATGCAGGGCCCGCCGAGCAGGGACATGTTGCTGATCCACTGGGCGTTCGGGGTGGAGGCCGGCGCGAGGGCGGAGCGAGAGAACCTGCGCTTCGCGGCGGGCGAACCCGGTGCGGGGCGGGAGAGTGCCGCTCTGTTCTGGGGCGAGGGGCCGCGGCCGGACCCGGAGCGGGTCGAGGCGGCGATCGAGCTGCTCCTCGAGCTGCTCGCCCGGGCGCCTCGCCGGTGCAAACCACCGGCGCTCTGCATGGTGGCCTGGCTCAACTGGGCACTCGGGCGCAGCAGCCGAGCGGCCGTCTTCCTCGAGATGGCGCAGGCGATCGACCCCGGCTACGGCCTGGCCGAGATCCTCGAGACGATGCTCGCGATCGGCCGGCTGCCGGAGTGGGCCTTCGCCGTGCCGGTGGATGCCGGAGAATCGGCGGCGCGGCACGATGGCCGCACCGCCGAGACCTCGACTAGGAGTTCGGCTGGTCGAAGCGCGCGCCGCGCGGGTCGGCGGGCAGCACAGCGAGGATCAGGACGATGAGCGAGCCGATCGACGGGATCAGGTTGAGCATGTACATCCAGCCGCTCTGGTTGATGTCGTGCAGGCGGCGGACGCCGAGCGAGATGCTGGGGATGACCGTGGCGATGTACCAGATGCCGAGGAGGCCGAAGCCGAGACCGAACAGCGGGCCGGGCATCATCGTGCCGGTCGTCGAGTCGACGGTCGAACCGGAGAGGGCCAGGAAGAGGGTGAGCAGGCCGAGGACCGTGGTGATGAGCAGCTGGATGAGCACCCACTTCCAGTACTCGCTGCGGCTGGCGCGGCCGGCGAAGGTCGCGTACTTCTTCCAGAAACGGGTGAATGCGGCGGAGAACGGCGCGCTGTAGTACGGCGCCCACAGCGGCGGGACGCCGGCGGTCTGCGGCTCGGCCGGGATGTAGGGGGTTGGGGCGCTTGGCGCTGGTGTAGTCATGATTGCGAGTGTAGGGGCAGAGCGGCCCCGAACGGGGGAGGCCTGCCCGGGAAAGCGCGATCGGTGGAGCGTCAGTGCCCGAGCAGCGGGCCCATCAGTTTCGCGGCCACGGAGGGTCGCTTGGTCAGCCGCTCCTCCGAGTCGGCGAGGCCCGTGGCGAGCAGTCCGAGGTTCGTGCCGACGAAGCGCAGGGGTTCCGGCTCCCACTGCGGCGAACGGTGGTTGACCCAGGGCAGCTCGGTGAGCGGGCCACGTTCATCCCGGATCAGCGCGCTGAGCGTGCGTCCGGCGAGGTTCGTCGTGCTGAGCCCGTCGCCAACATAGCCGCCGGCGAGGGCGACCCCGGTCTTCGGGTTGAAGCTCGCCGTCGCCCGCCAGTCGCGGTTCACACCGAGCGCTCCGCCCCAGCGGTGTGTGATGGCGGCATCCGCAACGGCGGGGAAGAGGTCGACGAGCGCCTTCTGCAGGTGGGAGAAGACGCGGGGATCGCGATCGTACTCCGGGCGGATCGCGCTTCCCCAGTGGTAGCGCGCGCCGCGGCCACCGAAAGCGATGCGGTTGTCTGCCGTGCGCTGCCCGTACACGATGAGGTGGCGGTAGTCACCGAATGTCTGCCCGTGTTCGATGCCGATCTCGCGCCACAGCTCGTCACTGAGCGGCTCCGTTGCGATCATGAGGGAGTAGAGCGGGAGGATGTGCCTGCCGACCCGCGGCAGCGATGCCCCGTAGCCTTCGACGGCGATGACGATGTGGGTGGCGGAGACCGCCCCATCGACGACGTCCCCGTTCGGACCCTGGCTGCGGAAACGCACCCGCCTGGCGAACCAGTTGGTGACCTCGGTGTTCTCGAAGATGTGCACGCCGAGCCCCTCGACGACATCCGCCAGGCCGCGCACCAGCTTGGCCGGCTGGAGCCGGGCGCAGGCGGGGTCGAAGACCGCGCCGAGCGGAGCGCCGCCGCCGACGCCGCTCACGCCGAAGCGTTCGGTCACCTGCTCGCCGCCCCAAAGCTCGAGCGCGTCGACGCCGAATTCTGCGGCCTCCGCCACGTCGGCGGAGGCCGCGGCGAACTGCGGCTCGTTCCGGGCGAAGGTGACGGTGCCGCCGCGCGCGAAGTCGCAGTCGATGCCCTCATCGCCGGTGACACGGCTGACCTCATCGACGGTGTCGATCATCGCCTTCCGCATGGCGATGGCCGCATCGCGACCGTGCGTGCGTTCCAGAGACGCGGCTGAGCTCGGGAACAACGCTGAGCACCAGCCGCCGTTGCGCCCGGACGCCCCGAAACCGGCGATGTGCTTCTCGAGCACGGCGATGTTGAGGCTCGGGTCCGCCTTTGCCAGATAGTAGGCGGTCCACAGCCCGGTGAGCCCCCCGCCCACGATGCACACGTCGAAGCGGGCATTGCGGGCGAGGGCCTGTCGCGGGCGCAGGTCATCCGCGCCGCTTTCCAGCAGCGCGTCGAACCAGAAGCTGAGCGGCTGGGCCGCGTCGAGCTTCAGAGCCGAGACCATGCCTCGCTCAGGACACCGCGCAGGATCTCGGTGATCTCGGTGAACTCCTTGGGGCCGATGGTGAGCGGCGGCGCGAGTTGCACGACGGGGTCGCCGCGGTCATCGGCGCGGCAATAGAGCCCGGCGTCGTAGAGGCCCTTGGAGAGGAATCCGCGCAGCAGGCGCTCCGACTCCTCGTCGTTGAACGTCTCGCGGGTGACCTTGTCCTTGACCAGTTCGATGCCGAAGAAGTAGCCGTCGCCGCGCACATCGCCGACGATCGGCAGGTCCAGCAGCGTCTCGAGTGATGCCCGGAACAGCGGGGAGTTCACCCGCACGTTCTCGTTGAGCTTCTCCTCCTCGAAGATGTCGAGGTTCTCCAGCGCCACCGCGGCGGAGACGGGGTGACCGCCGAAGGTGTAGCCGTGGTAGAACGTCGTGTCGCCCTTGGAGAAGGGCTCGTAGACCTTGTCGCTCACGATCGTCGCGCCGATCGGCGAGTAACCGCTCGTCATGCCCTTGGCGCAGGTGATCATGTCGGGAACGTAACCGTACTGTTCGCACGCGAACATGTGCCCGATCCGGCCGAAGGCGCAGATGACCTCGTCGCTGACGAGCAGCACGTCGTACTTGTCGCAGATCTCGCGCACACGCTGGAAGTAGCCGGGAGGGGGTGGGAAGCATCCGCCCGAGTTCTGCACCGGTTCCAGGAACACGGCCGCGACGGTCTCTGGACCCTCGAACTGGATCATCTCCTCGATGCGGTTCGCCGCCCAGACGCCGAACTGCTCGAGGTCGGCACTCGGTGCGCCGACCTCGGCCGCACGGTAGAAGTTCGTGTTCGGAACCCGGAGGCCACCGGGGGTGAGCGGCTCGAACATCTCCTTCATCGCCGGAATGCCGGTGATCGCCAGGGCACCCTGCGGGGTTCCGTGGTAGGCGACGGCACGGGAGATGACCTTGTGCTTCATGGGGCGGCCCTGCAGCTTCCAGTACTGCTTGGCGAGCTTGAAGGCGGTCTCGACAGCCTCGCCGCCGCCGGTCGAGAAGAACACGCGGTTGAGGTCGCCCGGTGCGTAGTCGGCCAGTCGGTCGGCCAACTCGATCGCCGAGGGGTGTGCGTAGGACCAGATCGGGAAGAACGCGAGTTCCTCGGCCTGCTTGGCCGCGGCCTCGGCCAGGCGCTTGCGCCCGTGCCCTGCGTTGACCACGAAGAGCCCGGAGAGCCCGTCGATGTACTTCCGGCCGCGCGAGTCCCAGATGTGGTGGCCGTCACCCTTCGTGATGATGGGCACACCGCCGCTCTCCATGCTCGACTGGCGCGTGAAGTGCATCCAGAGGTGGTCCTTGGCCTTCTGCTGCAGCGCTTCTTCGCTCTGCTGTGCGCGAGGTGAGTTGCTCATGCTTTACCGCGTTCCCCAGTTGTACAACTGCTTGTGAAGTCGGAGATAGACAAATGTCTCAGTGCTCGTGACGCCCTCGAGCGTACGGATCTGTGTGTTCAGGAGCGTGATGAGCTCCTCGTCGTCCTCGCAGACGACTTCGACCAGGAGGTCGAAGCTGCCGGCCGTGAGGACGACGTAGTCGACGGCGGGAATCGCGGCGACGGCATCGGCCAGCGTGCGGGTGTCGCCGCTCGCCCGGATGCCGATCATCGCCTGGCGGTAGAAGCCCAGTTGCATCGGATCGGTCACGGCGACGACCTGCATCGCGCCGGCATCCGTGAGCTTCTGCACCCGTTGCCGCACGGCCGCCTCGCTCAGACCGACAGCTTTTCCGATTTCGGCATAGCTGCGCCGGCCATCCACCTGGAGTTGTTCGATGATGGCTTTCGACACATCGTCCAACTGCACAGGCTTGACCGGAGCAGCGCGACCCAGCGTGTTCATGGCTTGATTCTGTCAGTGAGATCTCGCTTCGGCAAGGGATTCCGCGGTTCTCAGTCGATTTTTCGACGGAATCAATTGAAAATCATGCTCGATCGCGTGTGTTGCCCCGTTTCTCGGAGGGACGCGCGAGCGATCCGGTGCGCCGCGGATGACCGAGAACCTCGGCGTCGGCTGCGTCTGAATCACCACGTGTCTGCCGCTCGGCGGGGAGACACCGCACGGCGGATTCACCCATTCCGGCTACGGCGAGGATCTCTCGATGTATGGTTTCGAGGACTACACGCGCATCAGGCACGTGATGAGCTACATCGGCTGAAGCCGGATGATCGAACGGGCACAGGAGGACCAGCGGGATGAGTGCTCCTCGGTGGCGGGCGGTTCCCGCCACACCCGGAAGTGATCCGGCGGCGCTCTGGCGATACGTCATCGCCATGAACTGGGTGGTCGCCGTGCCGGCGAGCACCGATCCGGCCATTGTGCATGCGCTGTTGCGACTGCGTGAAGACGCCACGACGACGCTGGAACGCGTCGTCGGGGCGGTTCCCCTCGGGGGCGAGAACGCCGTCGAGGACTTCGCCGCCGTCGAGCTGGTGGCCGCGCCCACCGGGGCATCCGGCGCCGACACGACCGCGAGCGTCATCGTTCGCGGCCGTGCCAGCGTCGACGTGTTCGGACCCGGCGGCTCGCGCCGCCACGAGAGCCGCGGCATCCGGCCATGGCTGCTCGCCGACTTCCGCGAGGTGACCGCGCTCTCATTCTCGGTCGCCGACGCCGGAGCGATCGCCGCATCGGAGCTGCCGCCGCCTGGGGCGAGTGCCAGCGTCGACGGCGACGGGCAGTGGGCGGAGCAGGGCGGCGCGCAGCAGGGAGCGGCGCTCAACGGGCGACGCCTCGACCTCGTGCTCGGTGTGCCGGGCGAAGACGAGCAGGCGGGCGGTGCGCAACTGTTGCCGGGTGGAATTCGGCCCGCGACGCTGCACCGGATGCTGGTCGCCGGCGAGATCTTCACGCTCGATGTCGAGAGCTACATCGGGCGCAGGCCCCGCGCCACCCCGCTCACCCACAGCACGGCGCGCCTTGTCACGGTGCCGTCACCGGCGCAGGAGGTGTCGGCGACGCATGCGCTCGTCAGCCAGCACGACGAGGACGTCGTCGTGACGGACCTGAAATCGACGAACGGGACCCTGGTGGAGCTCCCGGACGGATCGCAGCTGCGCCTGCGTGCCATGGTGGCGACCGTGATCCCGCCAGGCAGTCGGATTCTGCTCGGCGACGGCGTCGTGGTCGAGCTGCTCGATCCGGCTGAGGACGGGTGGGCACGTGGGCGATAGTGTTGGAACGACATTCACCCCGCAGCGAAGGCGCACGACGTGATCCAGATCGGCCAGCAACGCACCGGCCACACGGTGACGATGGCGAGCGGAACGAATAGGCACGTGACGCTGTCGTGGGCGGCCCTGACCGACACGGGGCTGCGCCGGGACGGCAACGAGGACAGCTATCTGGCGCAAACGCCGATCTTCGCCGTCGCCGACGGCATGGGCGGTCATTCCGCCGGCGAGATCGCCAGCGCCGCCGTCGTCGGCCGGCTGGCCGAGCACGCGAGCGCCGACTCCGTCGAGCCGTCCGCGATCGAGAACTCGCTGCGTCTCGCCGTCGACGACATGCGCACGAGCGCCGGCGACATCGAGACGGGAACGGGAACGACCGTGACCGGTGTCGCCATCACCGTCTCCAACGGCGCACCGGCGTGGCTGGTCTTCAACATCGGCGACTCCCGTGTCTATCTGTTGCGCCACGGCGCGCTCGAGCAGGTGACGAGAGACCACTCCGTGGTTCAGGAGCTCATCGATGCGGGGCACATCACGCCGGAGGAGGCGGACGTGCACCCGCACGGCAACGTGATCACCCGCGCCGTCGGCTTCCACGAAGACCCGGTCCCCGACTTCGCCCTGCTGCCGATCGAGGCGGGCATGCGCCTGCTGATCTGCTCGGACGGGCTCACCAAGGAACTGACGAACTACGGCATCCGGCACTTTCTGCTCGCCAACCCGCAGCCCCAGGCCGCGGTCAACCAGCTCGTCGAGGCCGCGCTCGGCAACGGCGGGCGCGACAACGTGACGGTCATTGTCGTGGACGTGCTGGCGGTGAGCGACGCCGAAGCCCGCGGATGACCGGTACGCTGGAGTGCGGAAAGGAGGGCGATCGTGAACTGCCAAATCTGCGGCGCAGAGCTGCCGAGCGACGCGCTCTTCTGCGGAGAGTGCGGAAGCTCAACGAGCGCCACCCCGCAGTCGCGCCAGCGCGCCGATGCCCGCCCGTCCGACACCACGGTGATCCAGTCGCTGCGGCCGCGTCAGAGCACCGGCATCATCAGCGTCTCGCTTGACGGCGGAACCCCGGGCCCCGTCGACGTCGGACCACCTGCCGAGGTCGGACCACCCGTCGCGGCGGAGGAGCCCCCCGTCGTCCCCAGCGAACCACGCGGTGCAGCCTCCGGCATCAGCTTCATGCTGCAGTTCAGCACCGGCGAGACCTTCGACGTCAGCGGGAACGGCCTGATCGGCAGGCGGCCGTTGCCGCAGGCCCAGGAACGATTCGACCACCTGATCCAGATCACCGATCCCGGCCGCTCCGTCTCGAAGAGTCATCTGGAGTTCGGCCAGCACGACGGCGAGCTCTGGGTCAGCGACCGGGCGTCAGGCAACGGCACCATCCTGCGCCGCCTTGACGGCACGGAGATCGCCTGCGAGGCCGGGCGACGCTACCTCGTCGGCCGCGGCACGCGGGTCGAGATCGGCGAACAGTTCTTCGTCATCGCCTGAGCGCCAGAGGCTGAGCGCCAGGGGCTGACCGCCGGACGGCGGCGTGCTGAGCATCCCCGGGTGGGTGACCCTGCTCCTGTTGTGCACAGGCATCGCGCCCATCGCGCTTCTCCACAGCTGCGGCCGCGCGGGGTGACAATGCCCCAACGCGGTGGTCGACTGGCCGCATGTCAGCCTCCCGCCAGCCTCGTCCGGCGTTCATCGGCGGCACGGGCCTCGCGTTCCCCGCCGTTCCACGGCGACGCCAGCGTGCACCGTTCCCGCTCATCGCCAGCGCCGCACCGGTGCTCGCGGCCTGCGCGATCTGGGCAATCACGCAGTCGCCGTTCGTGCTGCTCTTCGCCGCGCTCGGACCGATCGTCGCGCTCGCCGGATTGCTCGACGGCAAACGCCACAACGCGGCAACGATGCGGCGCGAGTCCACACGCTTCGCCGCCGAGCTGAGCGAGCTCTCCGCCGAGCTCGACGCCAGACAGCGCGAGGAGCGCGCCGAGGCGTGGCGGCAGACGCCGAGCGCACAGACCATCATCGATGGGGTCGATGACCCCGGTCGCTGGCAGAGCAGTGGCCCCGGCGCGCTCTGTCTGGGCTCCGGCAGCGTGCCCAGCGCGCTGCGCTTCGAGTCCCGGTTGCCTGAGCCGGAGCGTGACGGGGCGGATGCCGCTGGCACGGCCGCGCTCGCCTCACTGCTCGAGCTCGCCGAGCGCGCCGCGACCCTCGATGACGCTCCGGTCACCGCTTCGTTGCCCGGCGGAATCGCCGTCGTCGGGCCCGCCGCGCTCGCCCTCGCGGTGATGCGGGGACTGCTGCTGCAGACGGTGCGGGCCGTGCACCCGGGGTCCGTGCTGCTCACGCTGCCGCCAGGCGAGGAATGGCGGTGGGCGGCCGGGCTGCCGCACTGCGCGGACGCGGCCT
>CAZZNX010000022.1:0-11703 GCA_964655795.1 uncultured Leifsonia sp.
GTGCCTGCGGTCACGCGCCTCGGCACTGGTCGCCAGGCGCTGCGCCATGCCGATGTGGCTCTGCGCCTCGCGGGCTGCGCGTTCGGCCAGCTCGGCGGTGATCCCGTTGCGCTTGACGAGCAGCTCGGCGACATCCGCGACGCTCGGCACGCGCAGGCGGACGCTGCGCACCCGCGAACGGATCGTGGGCAGCAGATCGGCCTCGCTCGGCGCGCAGAGGATCCACACCGTGCGCTCCGGCGGCTCCTCGAGTTCCTTGAGCAAGACGTTGGAGGCGTGCTCGGCCATGCGGTCGGCGTCTTCGACGATGATCACACGGTAGCGGCCGACCGACGGCGAGTAGTGCGAACGCCGCACCGTCTCGCGCACATCGGCGATCTTGATGATGACGCCCTCAGTGGTGAGCACCTGCAGATCGGGATGGCTGCGCGCGGCGACCTGCGCCGCGGTCGCGTCGTCGCCGTCGGGGTTGCCGCTCAGCAGCGCCGTGGCGAAGGCATAGGCCAGATTCGAGCGGCCGGAACCGGCGGGGCCGGTGATGAGCCAGGAGTGTGTCATCTGATTGAGCGGGCCGGATGCCGTCGAGTCCGCCGCGGCGAGGCGCTCGGCGTCGGCGGCCGCGCCCGGCTGGAAGCCGGCGGCGGCACGGAACAGCGCGATGGCCTCTGCCTGCCCCGTCAGTTCACTCCACACCGTCACCATTCAAGGGTACCGTCGGCCGCCGACCTGCGAAGACGCCGGCCTTAGCCGAGCAGCGTGGCGACGCGGGCGCGGATGAGCGCGGCGATCTCCTGCACGGGCAGTGCGGCGTCCACGACGAGGAAGCGCTCCGGCTCCGCGGCGGCCAGCTCCAGGAACGCCTGACGCACGCGGGCGTGGAACGCGCCCTTCTCGGCCTCGAGCCGGTCGAAACGCTTCTGCGCGGCATCCAAGCGGCCCCGCGCCACCGTCTCGTCGAGATCGAGCAGCACGGTCAGATCGGGCAGCAGCCCCTCTGCCGCCCACAGCGAGAGCTCGCGCACCTCGTCGCCGCCGAGCACCCGCCCGGCGCCCTGGTAGGCGACGGAGGAATCGATGTAGCGGTCCTGGATGACGACCTCGCCGCGGGCGAGCGCTGGCCGCACGGCCGTCTCGATGTGGTGGGCGCGGTCGGCCGCATAGAGCAGAGCCTCGGCGCGAGCGGCGATGTGCCCGCGGTGGTGCAGCACGATCTCACGGATCTCGACACCGACCTCCGTGCCACCGGGCTCGCGCGTGCGCATCACCGTGCGACCGTGCTCCCCCAGCCACGCCGCGAGCAGCTCGGCCTGCGTTGACTTGCCGGAGCCGTCACCGCCCTCGAGCGTGATGAAGATGCCGGATGCCGCCGCGTCAGCCTCGGTCGACGCGCCGGTCACTCGCCCGCTCCGGCCGCAGCGGCTGCGGCCTTGTTGGCTGCACGCGTCGCGGCAGCCTTCTTGGCGGCCTCCGAACGCGCCGTGGACGTGGCGACGCCCGTCTTCGCTGTGCCCGTCTTCTTGGCTGCCGCGGGCTTCTTGGCGGCCGGCTTCTTGGCAGGAGCCTTCTTCGCGGCCGTCTTCTTGGGTGCAGGGCCTTTGTCGCGCTTGATCTGCAGCAGCTCGACCGCGCGCTCGAAGGTGAGGTCGTCAACCGTCTCGCTCTTCGGGATCGTCGCGTTCGTGGTGCCGTCGGTGACGTAGGCGCCGAAGCGGCCGTCCTTCACCTTGATCGGCTTGCCGCTGACCGGGTCGGCCTCGAACTCGCGCAGCGCGCTCGACGCGGCACGTCCGCCGTACTTGGGCTGGGCGTAGAGCTCGATCGCACCGGCCAGATCGATGTCGAAGATCTGGTCCTCGCTCGTGAGCGATCGGGTGTCGACGCCCTTCTTGAGGTACGGGCCGAACTTGCCGTTCTGCGCCAGGATCTCGGTGCCCGTCTCGGGGTCGGCACCGACGACGCGCGGCAGGGACAGCAGGCGGAGCGCGGTCTCGAGGTCGATCGTCGCGAGGTCCATTGACTTGAACAGCGAGGCCGTGCGCGGCTTGACGGCGGCGGCCTTCTTCGCGGCCGGCTTCTTCTTGGCCGCCGGCTTGGTTCCGGTGGCCGCGGCATCCGCGGCGGCGGTCTCGATGACCTCACCCGTCGCGGCGTCGGCCACGACCTCGGGGGCCGGGTCGAGCTCAGTGACGTAGGGGCCGAAGCGGCCGTCCTTCGCGACGATCTCCTTGCCGTTCTCCGGGTTGATGCCGATCACCCTGTCGGTGACGACCGGGGCGTCGATGAGCTCGCGGGCCTTGGCCGGGGTGAGCTCGTCCGGGGCCAGGTTGAGCGGTAGGTTGACACGGCGCGGCGTGGCATCCGGTGCTGCTCCTTCTTCTGCAACCTCGAGGTAGGGGCCGTACTTGCCGATGCGCAGGGTGATGTCGTCGGTGATGGGCATCGAGTTGATGCTCTTCGCGTCGATCTCGCCGAGGTTGTCGATGACCTGGCGCAGGCCCTTGTGCTTGTCGGAACCGAAGTAGAAGCTGTTCAGCCAGTCGACGCGGTCGGCCTCACCGGCGGCGATGTGGTCGAGGTCGCCCTCCATCTCGGCGGTGAAGTCGTACTCGACGAGGTCGCCGAAGTACTCCTCCAACAGCCGGACCACCGAGAAGGCGATCCAGTTGGGAACGAGCGCCGTGCCGCGCGGGGTCACATAGCCGCGGTCGACGATGGTCGAGATGATCGAGGCGAAGGTCGACGGGCGACCGATGCCGAGCTCCTCGAGCCGCTTGACGAGGCTGGCCTCCGTGAAGCGCGGCGGCGGGCTGGTCTCGTGGCCATTGGCGGTGAGCTCGGCGAAGCTGAGCTTCTGGCCTTCGCTGAGCGGGGGCAGCTTCGATTCGCTCGGCTCGCTCGGCGCGTTGCGCTCCTCGTCTCGGCTCTCCTCATAGGCGTGCAGGAAGCCGCGGAAGGTGATGACGGTGCCGGATGCCGTGAACTCGGCGAGCGCCTTGGACGCCTTCGGGTTCTCGGACTCGCCGGTCGGCCCGGCGACGATCGTCACCGAGGCGGTCTGCCCCTTGGCATCGGCCATCTGCGAGGCGACGGTGCGCTTCCAGATGAGTTCGTAGAGCTTGAAGTCGTTGCCGCGCAGCGAGCTGGCCAGCGACGCCGGCGTGCGGAAGGTGTCACCGGAGGGACGGATCGCCTCGTGCGCCTCCTGCGCGTTCTTGCTCTTGCCCGTGTAGAGGCGCGGCTTGTCGGGAATCGTGTCGGCGCCGTAGAGGGCCGTGGCCTGGGTGCGCGCCGCGTTGATCGCCTGCTGCGAGAGCGAGGGCGAGTCGGTACGCATATAGGTGATGTACCCGTTCTCGTAGAGAGACTGGGCGACGCTCATCGTCTGCTTGGCCGAGAAGCGCAGCTTGCGCGCGGCCTCCTGCTGCAACGTTGAGGTGGTGAACGGGGCGGCCGGCTTGCGCGAGTACGGCTTCGACTCGACCTTGCTCACGGTCAGCTCAACGCCCGGCTGCTGCAGCGCGGCCTGCAGCGCGGTGGCTGCGGCCTCGTCGAGCACGGTCGCACTGCTCTTCAGGGCACCGTTGTCATCGAAGTCGCGACCGCTGGCAACGCGCTCGCCGTTCAGGCGGGCCAGTCGGGCGGAGAAGTTCGTGGCCGACTCGTCGGACTCGACAGCGGTGCTGAGGATCGCACTGAGATCCCAGTAGCCGGCGGCGGTGAAGGCGAGACGCTCGCGCTCACGGTCGACGACGAGGCGGGTGGCCGCCGACTGCACGCGGCCGGCCGAGAGGCCGGGGCCGACCTTGCGCCAGAGCACGGGGGAAATCTCGTAGCCGTACAGGCGGTCGAGGATACGGCGGGTCTCCTGCGCGTCGACGAGCGCGGTGTCCAGTTCGCGGGTGTTGTCTTTGGCGGCGAGGATCGCGTCCTTGGTGATCTCGTGGAACACCATGCGCTTGACCGGAACCTTGGGCTGAAGGACCTGGAGCAGGTGCCAGGCGATGGCCTCCCCTTCGCGGTCCTCATCAGTTGCGAGCAGGAGCTCGTCGGCATCCTTCAGCGCGCGCTTGAGCTCGGCGACGGTCTTCTTCTTGGCGTCGGAGACGACGTAGTACGGCTCGAAGCCATTCTCGACATCGACAGAGAACTTGCCGAGCGAACCCTTTTTGAGTTCGGCTGGAAGATTTTTGGGCTCGATCAGATCGCGAATGTGGCCCACCGAAGCCAAGACCTCGTAGCCGTCACCCAGGTACTGGGAAATCGACTTCATCTTGTTCGGAGACTCCACGATGACCAGTTTTTTCGTGCCCGGCACCAGGTTCCTCTTGTTTCTTTTGAGTACGTGCGGATGTGTCGCGCCCCCAGCGAATCCTGCAACGTGTGATCGGCGGCCTGTAGGCCTGCCAAGCCACACCATACACATAGACGCCGAGTGCGTGCCTAATTGAGGCATGCTCATGCGCGTGCCGTCAAGCCTCGTCCTGAGGCGTCACTCATCTCGTGTACCGATAAAGCCCCTTGCGCTGAGCAATAAAGGGAGCACAATGGCGTGCATGGACATGACTCAGGCACGCGGCTACACCGCGAAACTCATCGATGGGCCGCTCGAGGGCAAGACCATCAGCACCACGTTCCTGGAATCCGGCGACCCACAGCCCCTGATCGAGATCTCGGCGGAGACCGGCGACAAGCGCTTCAGCTATGCGCGCGCCGGCGGGCTGGAGTTCGCCGGGGATGCCGGCGAGCGCCCGACCGCCGTCGAGTACCGCTACCGCGAGACCCTGTTCAACTGAGCACAGAGTTCAACTGGGCACAGAGTTCAAGAGCACCGCGCGCCAACGGCATCCGGATCACTCGCAGCGCAGCCCGTCCTCCGGCACCACATCGTCGATGAAGTATGCCTCGATGGCGTCATCAACACAGTTGTTGCCCTTGTTGTAGCCGGTGTGCCCCTCGCCGACACGAGTGATCAGCACACCCTCCTCGAGCTGATCGGCCAGTGACACGGCCCACTCGTACGGCGTCGCCGGGTCGTTGGTCGTGCCGATGACGAGGATGGGGCCGGTACCGGCGGCGTGGATTTCGCCGCGCGTCCCTGTCGGCGCGTATGGCCAGCCGAGGCAGGGCTCAGGGCCCGCCCAGTAGGGTGCGATCGTCGGAGCGCCCTCGGCGATCTTCTTCAGCGCCGCATCCTCGGCCGCCTGATCCTCCTCGAGGGGATAGTCCATGCAGTTGTACGCCCGGAAGGCCTCGCTGGCGTTGTCGAGGTACACGCCGCCATCACGGCCGTTGTAGAAGTCCGCGAGCGCGAACGCACCGGATGGGTCGCCCTGCACCGTGCCGGTCAGTGCATCCGTCAGGTAGTCCCAGCTCTCCTCGGAGTAGAGGGCCGCGACGATCCCGGTCACGAGCGAGTCCGCTCCGAGGTAGCGGCCGTCGTCGTTCCGCAACGGGGCGCGGTCGACGCTGGCGAGCAAGGCGCCAAGCTCGGCCATCGCTTCATCGACGGTGCCGCCGAAGGGGCTCGAGCCGGAATCGAGGCAGTGCTGCATGTAGGCACGGAGCGCCGATTCAAAGCCGAGCGCCTGAGTTGTGCCAACGTCGAGGCCCGGAATGGAGGGGTCGACCGCACCGTCCAGGACGAGGCGTCCGGTCTTCTGCGGATACAGATTGGCGTAGCTCGCTCCGAGGAACGTTCCGTAGGAGTAGCCGAGGTAGTTGAGCTTCGTGTCTCCGAGCACCGCGCGGATCAGATCCATGTCCCGCGCCGAGTTGACCGTCGTGACGTGGGGCAGGATGCCGCCACTGTTCGCCTCGCAGGCGTCGGCGAAACCCTGGTCGAGTGCGGTGCGCTCGGCCTCCCACTCTGGGGTGTTCCGTGGGGCGGCCGGAATGTCATAGAGGTAGGCGTCCATGCCGGCTGCGTCGAAGCAGCTCACGGCGGTGGAGTCACCGACACCGCGCGGGTCGAACCCGATCACGTCGTAGTTCTCGATGAGGTCGGCACCGACGGCGTAGTCGAGGCTGTCCAGGATGAGGTCGACGCCGCTGCTGCCCGGACCGCCGGGATTCGTCAGCAGCGATCCCAGTGGCGTCTCGGTCGCGAGGTGCCGCACAATCGAGAGCCGGATGTCGCCTGCACCCGGGTTCTCCCAATCCAGCGGCGCGGTCACAAAGGTGCACTCGAACTCGGTTGTGCCCTCGCACGCGGTCCAGTCCAGTGTCTGCTCGTAGAACGGGAGCAGATCGGCTGCGACCCCCTCCGTGTCTGGCACGACCGTCGCATCGGGGCGGGGTGTTGCCCCGTCTTGGGGCGTCACCTGGAGGCATGCGCTCAGTGCCAGCGCGGCGACGGCCAGCCCTGCGGTGATCCCGGCGATGCGCCGGAAGCGGGGCGTTGTTCGAGTTGCCATGGGTTCCCTCATTCGCCGGGGATTCCGGCGAGCCCCATCGCCGCAGAGTATCGCTATCGCGAGACGGAGTTCAAGTGGGTCCCTCGGCACCGTGCTCCGGCTGCAGGGATTCACGGTGTCTGGCTCACGGCGTGCCGGGCGGACCGGCCCTGGCACGCGCCCTGAGCGAGAACACCCACCAACTGCCGCTGACGCTGACAAGTGCCACCGCGCCGCTCAGCTCGCAGCCGTCGAGCACAGCTCCGTTCAGGCTCGCTGCCTCGGTCGCCAGCTGACAGGCAACACCGGGAACCGCGCCGGACGCGACATCGGCGGCGGCGAGCGCTGCTGCATCAGCGGCATTCGCCACCCGTTGGCTGGCGACGAAGGCTCCGGTCACGGGGATCAACGTGAGGACGACGGTCATGATCGCGCCGAGCACACCGAGCGCCAGCACCGCCCCCGAGCCACGGTCGCCGCGCGGCGGGCTGCACCGGAGCCGGCCGGTGCCGGTCATAGCCCACCCGCCAGCGCGCAGGAGGACGCCGTCAGGCGCACGCCGAGCGAGGCCAGTGCGCTCGCAGGCGCGCTGCCGAGTTCGGCACAGACGAAGTCTCCATGCCTGCTGAGGCTGAGATCTGCGCCGAGGACCGCATGCGAGACGAGCGCCGCCACCCGTGCGGGGTCATCACCGCGTGCGGCCGCCCGCGCGGCATCGGCGGCCGCATCGCTCAGCCGCAGCTGCTGGCCGATGAGCTGCACTGCGCCGAGGCAGAGCGCCAGCACGAGCAGCAGCGCCGGAAGCAGCACCGCGAACTCCGCCGTGACGCTGCCGCGCTCCGCGCTACCCCACGGTGAGCGCATTGCGCACGAGTTCCATGAGGATTCCGCGCACCTCATCTCCCCGGAGGATGACAACCAGAAGCCCGGCGAATCCGACGGCGGCCATCGTCGCGACGGCGTACTCGGCCGTCGCTGCCCCGCGCTCCCCCGCCACCCGGCGTAGGAGTCGGTGGCGGAGCGCCGTCGAACCCGCAGGCGAGCCATCGCCGGCGACCTTGCGATGCCGTGCGGCACGGGCGAGGACAAGGGTCCCGGGCGGCGGCGCGGAATCCACTCCCTCGCGGAATGGGCCCGCGTGCCGGCCCCGCTCTGTGGCAACCGCCGTCTGCGCGAGTGTGTCAGTCATGAGTCTCTCCTTTCGCACCCGTCGAGGTGCTCCGTGTGGCGCGAGCAGTTCCAGCCTGTTCCGCTGCCGACCGTCGTGCCGGGCGGCAGCGAATCTGTGGAGAGCGGTTCAGAATGCGCCGAGTGTGGAGGAGAGAACCGAGATGAGCAGCGGGAGGACACCCACGAGCATGAACGCCGGCAGCACGCAGAGGCCGAGCGGGATCATCAGCGTGACAGCGAGCCGGGCCGCCCGCTGCTCCCCAGCGCTGCGCGACCGCAGCCGTGCCTGTTGCGCCTCGCTGCGCAGAAGTTCCACTGCTGGCACTCCTGCCCTACGCGAGAGGGCGAGCACACCGTCGATTGCCCGCGCGCCGGCGGCGCCGGACTGGATCAGGAAGCGCCGGGCGACACCGTCGGCGAGCGCGCGGGCGCGCTCGGTCGACATGCCGCCCGACATCGCGATCGAGGTGAGCTCCAGCACCAGACCGTCGTCGTGCGTGCCCACTGCGCGCCTCACGAGCGCCCGACTCCACCCCGCTCCGGCGAGCATCAGCGCCCCGCCGAGCGTCAGACAGATCAGCCCCGGCGGCGTCCGGAACAGCGTGTTGATCGTGTCGAATCCGAGGAGGGCGCCGAAGATCACCCCGATCGCAGGCATCGCACCGACCATCCGCGCCGTTGCGCGCGGCCCAGTGAGCGCGACGGCCAGATCGCGCTCGAGTTGCGCCTGATCACGGAAAGTCACAGCGAGCCCGCGCAGTGTCGCGGCGAGCGGCGCACCGGCTTCCCCGGCGACGGCCCAGGCAGCGGCCAATGCCAACCAGGCGGCTACCGCCCGCTGCTCCGACGGCGACGCGAGAGCCGACGGGCCTGTCTCGCCGTGCACGACGGCGCCCCGGAGCGCTTCGGCGATGTTTCCACCGCGGGCGGCGGCGCGGGCGGCGGTCCGCAGCGCCAGCGCGTTCAACTCCGCAACCCGCACCGCGTCGTTCCGTCCGCGCCAGCCGCTCCGGCTCGGCAGGAGCCGCGGATGCCACCGCGTCGCCGTGACTGCCTCTGCCGTGCCTGCGGCATCCGTGCCCGCCTCGTCCAGGTAGGTCCAGGCGGTGTGCGGGGCCACACCGGCCGTCAGCAGGACGGCGAGCCGCTGAGCAAGGGCGGCCACCGATTCGATCGGCGGATCGGTGGGGCTCACCCGGTTGCCTCGCCCTCCAGCACCCCGTCCTCCGTCACCTCATCCTCCGGCACGACGAGCAGTCGGCCGCGCTCGTCGAGCACGAATCGACCGAGTGCTGCGAGGCGGCGCACACCACCCCGTTGTTCCAGGTGCAGCACCAGTCCGATGGCGCTGACCGTCTGCCGTGCGACAGCCTCCGCGCTCATGCCGGCCAGCGAGCCGAGCGCCTCCAAACGGGCGGGCACATCGGCAAGCGAGTTCGCGTGCAGGGTTCCCGCGCCACCGTCGTGCCCGGTGTTGAGCGCGGCGAGCAGCTCCCGGATCTCGCGCCCCCGGCATTCCCCAACCACCAGGCGGTCCGGTCGCATGCGCAGGGCCTCGCGCAGCAGGGCGTCGAGACCGAGCCGGCCGGCCCCCTCCAGATTCGCCTGCCGCGCTTCGAGCCCGACGACGTGAGGGTGGCGGATGCGCAGCTCTGCGACATCCTCGATCGTCACAATGCGTTCGCCGGGTGCGGCCTCGGCAAGCAGCGCTGCGAGCAGCGTCGTCTTGCCGCAGCCCGCCGCCCCGGTCACGAGCAGGTTCTCCCGGGCGTCGACGGCCCGGCGCAGGCGCGCGCCGATCCGGGTCGTGCCTGTCGGGGTCCCCCGCTCCGAGAACATGCCGGCCCGCTCCAGGTCGGCGAGCGTGAATCCGTCGACGTGCGGCAGACGCACAGAGAGAAGCGTCCCGGTGCTGGAAACCGGTGGCAAGACCGCATGAACCCGGATGCCGTCGCCGAGCCGCACGTCGACGCACGGTGTCGCCTCGTCGATGTGTCGCCCGCCGACGGCGACGAGGTGCACCGCGAGCTCACGCACCTCGGCCTCGTCGCAGTTCCAGTCGCGCACCCGCTCAGCGCCACGGCCCCGATCGATCCAGAGCCCGGCATCGCCGTTCACGAACAGGTCGGTGACCCCTGGCTCCTCGGCATAACCGGCGAGGGCGCCGAGCACGGCGGTGTTCAGGCTCCGCACCGACGCGGCGGGCGGCTCCGCTGTGCCGCCGTCAAGAAACGATTCCGGCGCGCGCGGCCGAGCCTCCCAGCTCGGAAGGTCCGCGACTACCGGCGCGGCAACGTCGAACGAGGGGACTGCGATGAAGGGAAGGTCCACGACGCGAGGTTAAGACGCCGCGCGTGCACCGAGCGGGGCGAATCCTGCAACTGTGCACAAGTGCCGCCGAGATCGCTCGTGTGCACAACACCCGCTCGCGGGTGACCCGGAGAGAACACGGGCGCCGCACATCGGGTCAAGGAACACCGGGTCAAAGAACGCCGGGTTAAAGAAAAGGGGGCGGCACCTATTGGGGGGAACAGGTGCCGCCTCAGCAGTGCCGGATTGGGGGGAATCATAGGCACTGCATGTCACCACTCACGCAGGACGTAACTCAGTGTACGCGTCTAAACGCGATCTGCAACACATCCGGGTGCCCCCAGAAGTTGCGGCGGCTCGATGCCCCGACGCGGACGAGACGCACTGCCCCGGAATTCCGCTTGTGTTCGCCTTTCAGAGCTCGACACGCCGAGAGAAATGTCCCCCAAAAAACTTGTCGGGCGACACCGGAACAACGCGGCAAGACCGAGGGGGTAATCTCTCACTGGGCGGCACTGCGACGAGCGAACCTGCGCACAGTCCGATCCACCGGAACGACATATCCACCGGCCACCGGAACCGGAACGCAAAGGAGCGGGACTCACCAATGAGCGTCCAGATCGATACCAGCCTCGAAGAGATCCGTCGGTTCCGGCCGAGCCCCGAGTTCGTGGCTCAGTCCGTGGCCGACGCATCGCTGTATGCCGATGCCAAGGCCGACCGGCTCGGCTTCTGGGCCACGCAGGCCCGCGAGCTGCTTCATTGGAACAAGCCGTTCACGCAGACCCTCGACTGGAGTAACCCGCCGTTCGCGAAGTGGTTCGACGACGGCGAACTGAACGTGGCATACAACTGCCTCGATCGGCACGTGCTGGCCGGCAACGGCGATCGCATCGCATTGCATTTCGAGGGCGAACCCGGCGACAGCCGTTCCTACAGCTACGCCGAGCTCACCGCGGAGGTGAAGAAGGCCGCGAACCTGTTGACCAGCCTCGGCGTGCGCTCCGGTGACCGCGTCGCCATCTACCTGCCGATGATCCCGGAGGCCGTGATCTCGATGCTCGCCGTCGCGCGCATCGGCGCCGTGCACTCGGTGGTGTTCGGCGGGTTCAGCGCGGAGAGCCTGCGGGCCCGCATCGACGACGCCGAGGCCAAGGTCGTCATCACGGCCGATGGCGGATGGCGCAAGGGCAAGGTCTTCCCCCTGAAGAACGCCGTCGACACCGCCCTCGAAGATGGCCAGAGCAGCGTCGACCACGTGCTCGTCGTCAAGCGTGGCGGCAACGAGGTGCAGTGGACAGAGGGACGCGACCTGTGGTGGCACGACGAGCTCGCTGCCGTCGACGCCGACCACGTTGCCAAGGCCTTCCCGGCCGAGCAGCCGCTGTTCGTGCTGTACACCTCGGGCACGACGGGCAAGCCCAAGGGCATCCTACACACGAGCGGCGGCTACCTCACCCAGGCCGCGTTCACGCACAAGAACGTCTTCGACCTGCACCCGGAGCGCGACGTCTATTGGTGCACGGCCGACATCGGCTGGATCACCGGCCACAGCTACGTCGTCTACGGACCGCTCGCCAACGGTGCTACCCAGGTCATCTACGAGGGCACGCCCGACACCCCGCACCAGGGCCGCTGGTGGGAGATCATCGAGAAGTACAAGGTCACGATCCTGTACACCGCGCCCACAGCCATCCGCACCTTCATGAAGCTCGGGCGTCAGATCCCTCACGAGTTCAACCTGCGTTCGCTGCGCCTGCTCGGCTCGGTCGGCGAGCCGATCAACCCCGAGGCCTGGATCTGGTACCGGCACGTCATCGGCGGCGGCTCG
>CAZZNX010000022.1:11713-33696 GCA_964655795.1 uncultured Leifsonia sp.
CCCCGTCGTGGATACCTGGTGGCAGACGGAGACCGGCGGCATCATGATCTCCGCCCTGCCCGGCCTGACCGATCTGAAGCCCGGCGCCGCGCAGGTTCCGATCCCCGGCATCGAGATCGAGGTCCTCGACGACGACGGCAACAAGCTCGAGGAGGGCGGCGGACTGCTCGTCATCAACGAGCCGTGGCCGGCCATGCTGCGCGGCATCTGGGGCGACCCTGAGCGCTTCAAGGAGACCTACTGGGACAAGTTCCAGGGCAAGTACTTCGCCGGCGACGGCGCGCGCCTCGACGAGGACGGCGACATCTGGCTGCTCGGCCGCGTCGACGACGTGATGAACGTCTCCGGACACCGCCTCTCCACGGCCGAGATCGAGTCCTCGCTCGTCGCCCACCCACTCACCGCGGAGGCGGCCGTCGTCGGTGCCGCCGATGAGACAACCGGCCAGGCCGTCGTGGCCTTCGTCATCCTGAAGCAGAGCCACGAGCACGACATCGCCGACCCCGACGAGATCGCCGCGCTGCTGCGCACCCACGTCGCACAGCAGATCGGCGCGATCGCCCGCCCGCGCGAGGTGTTCATCGTGAACGAACTGCCGAAGACGCGTTCGGGAAAGATCATGCGGCGCCTGCTCCGCGACGTCGCAGAGGGCCGCGAGATTGGCGATACGACGACGCTCGCGGACACCGCGGTGATGCAGATCATCACCTCGAAGATGCGTTGATCTGACTCTCAGGCGAGGGCGGATGCCGGCTGGACCGGCATCCGCCCTCGCTCCGTGATATGAGCACTGTCGTGCGCGCCTCTTCTCACTGCGAAACGAACGTGGTAGAACTGGCCGGAGTGCGCACCAGCGCGCCCAGCGAGAGCTGACTTTCGCGAAAGGACGCTCATGCCAGAGCCACGCCGCTTGCCGCCACTGTCCCGGTCCCTGGCCACAGCCGCTGTAAGCGTGGCGCTGGTCCTCGGTCTCACCGCACCCCCGGCCTTGGTGGCAACCGCTCCGCCGTCCCCGGAACCCACGAGCTCCAGTACGCCGGCCCCGCCGACGCCCACCCCGACCCCAGTGCTCACCCCGGCGGCAACCCCCACACCCGATTCGGCGACGCCGGACGCACCACATCCGTCCAGCACCCCTGTCCCGAACGCACTCGCCCCCGCGCCAACCGCCGTCGCGGCATCCTCCGTCGAAATCGCGGTCGTCGGACCGCTCCTGATCCTCGCCGCGGAGGGTGTTGGCCCGGGCGACAACGAACGCATCGTGGTGTTGCAGACCCCTGCGGGTTCATTGGTTCAGCTGCAGGGCCTCGACACGGCTGCCGTGCAGCCCGGCGATGAGTTCTCAGGCATCGTCGCGCTCGAGCCCAGCGTCGCAGCGGACGCGCCGCTGCCGGAGCAGGAGGGTGTGATCAGCGCCGACAGCGCAGAGGGCGAGGCGCTTCTCGCGCAGAGCATGGCGGCGGAACAGCCCGTCGTGGTGGTGGAGTCGACCATCACCCCCGCTGCGGACCCCCTGCCGGATGTCGCCGTCGACCAGCGTACGTTCGCCGGTGCCGTTCCGGCACGGGCGCACACCCTCGACGTCGCCATCGTCGGCACGAGCATCGGCGCGACCAACTACTTCAGCGACACTCAGGTGAACGCGCTCGTCGCCGAGATGAGCAGCTACTGGAGCTCACAGTCGCAGGGGGCCGTGTCGACCATGACCAAGCCCATCTCCGTCAAACGGGTCGTGGCCGACCCCTGCGATCCGTTCAGCGCGTGGACGGCGGCCGGGGCAGCGTTCGGAGTGTCCGACCTCGGTGGCGTCTACGCGGGCGGAGCGGGCCGACACCTCGTCGCCATCGCAACGCCGCTGAGCGGGGACGATTGTACCGCCGGGAACGGCCTGGGATCCGTCGGCGCCAGCGTGCACGAGGGTGGCGTGGTCTGGGCGTCCGCTGAGGGGCCGGATGCCGCATCGATCGTTGGGCACGAGCTCGGCCACAACATCGGTCTCGGCCACTCGAACAGCCACTATTGCGACACGGGCGTGGTCGAGGGCCTGCCCACGGCCGACGGCAACTACAGCAATGGCTGCTACGACGATCCCTACAGCGACTACTACGACATCATGGCCGGCGGTGTCGTGGCATGTGGCGCCGTCTGTTACACGACGGACAAGATCACCGCGCTCAACGTGGCACACAAGGCAAGCGTCGGGTTCCTGGATGCCGCCTCCATGCCCAGTGTGAGCCTGCCGACCGCGGAGTCGTCGTCCAGCCGCACGGTCACATTGCAGGCCGCCTCCAGCAACTCCGGCGTGCGTGGCATCAGGATCGTGAACCCACGCGATGGCGGCGTGTACTTCGTTGAATGGCGAAACGGCAGCGGGCTCGACGCCGGCGGCTTCTACACAACCCCGGCCGGTGACGGAAACGGCGTCCGAGTGCTCCGGCTCGGCGCAGAGTACGGCCCCGCGTCGCGGGTGCTCGCCCCGCTCGCGGCGAGTGGCGGCACGCGTGACTTCCTGCTCGACCCCGGTGAGAAGTTCGCAACAGCCGACCGCGGCATCACCATCGCGGTCACCTCGTCAACGGAATCCTCCGCAACGGTGAGCATTCAACTCTTCCGCCCGATTGTGAAGCGAATCTCAGGAGCCGACCGCTACGGCACAGCCATCGCACTCTCACAACTCGGCTACCCCGGCACGGCCCCCGTGGTCTACGTGGCCACGGGAGAAAGCTTCCCCGACGCTCTGGCCGCCGCCCCTGCCGCGGCCACCCTGGGCGGCCCACTCCTGCTGACGCCTGGTTGGGGCCTCCCCGACACCGTCAAGAAGGAGATCCAGCGTCTCAGCCCGAGCCGGATCGTCGTGGTCGGAGGCACCGCGGTGATCAGCAACACTGTGCTCAGTCAGATCAAGGCGCTCCAGAAGAACACCGTGCGACTTGCCGGAGCCGACCGCTTCACCACCGCGCAGGCCATCATCGTGGATGCGTTCCCCGGGGTCGTCACGCAGACCTGGCTGGCGACGGGCCTGAACTTCCCCGACGCCCTGTCAGCCGCCGCCGTCGCCGGAAGCCGCAAGGTTCCCGTGGTGATGATCAACGGCGGACAGTCACAGGTCGACGGGTTGACCGCCGGTCTCTTCGCGCGGCTGAAGCCGCGCACGGTCGCCATCGCGGGCGGACCGGCCGCCATCAGCGCAGGCATCGAGAGTTCGCTGAAACGTGACTACACCGTCACGCGCTACGCGGGGGCCGATCGCTACGCGACGAGCCAGGCGATCAACGCGACCACCTTCGACAAGCCGAAGACGGTCTATCTGGCCACCGGACTCGGCTTCGCCGATGCGCTCGCCGGTGCCGCGATCGCCGGAGCAACAGCGGGCCCGCTCTACGTGATCCCCGGACACTGCGTGCCAGGCGGCGTCCTCGACAAGCTCAGCGCATGGGGCACGACCAGCGTCGTCGTCATCGGAGGCACCAGCGTGCTGAGTCCAGCCGTAGACAAGCTGACCCGCTGCTGACGGGCAGCGCCGACGACAGAGGGGCGGATGCCGGTCCAACCGGCATCCGCCCCTCACTCTTGTGTCTGCGGCCCCGCGTTACGCGAAGGCGACGATCAGCTCCACCTCGACGGGCGAGTCCAACGGGAGCACCGCGACGCCGACGGCCGAACGCGCGTGCACGCCGATGTCGCCGAAGACCTCGCTGAGGAGCTCGCTGGCTCCGTTGATGACGCCGGGCTGACCGGTGAAGGAGGGGTCGGAGGCGACGAAGCCGACGACCTTGACGACACGGGTGACCCGGTCGAGCGAGCCGATCTGCGCGCGCACGGCTGCCAGGGCATTGATCGCGCACAGCCGCGCGTACTCCTTCGCGTCCGCTGCAGGGACGAGGCCGTGCCCGTCGCCGACCTTGCCGGTGGCCGGCAGGGCACCGGCCACGAAGGGCAGCTGTCCGGAGGTGAAGACGAGGCCGTCGTGCTCGACGGCTGGAATATACGCCGCGACGGGCGGGACGACATCCGGAAGGACGAGGCCGAGTTCGGCCAGGCGGGTCTCGATCTGTGACATGGGCGTGCGCGTCCTTCTACTTGTTGTTCTCGAATGCGGCGGCGGCGACGCTCGCGGCGGCGGCACCGGCGGCTGCAGCGGCCGAGCTCTCGCCGCCGACGGGGCGCTTGAGGTAGGCGACGAGCCCGCCCTCAGGTCCGGTCACGATCTGCACCAGTTCCCAGCCTTCTGAGCCCCAATTGTTGAGGATGGCGGCAGTGTTGTGGATCATCAGCGGAGTCGTGATGTATTCCCAGCGAAGCATGGGGAAGCCTTTCAGAATGGGTCAATGAGGGGCCTCGGGAGGGCTCGCGCAAGGCACACGCGGGCCGACCACGGTGGTTTTTCAGCTTTTCGCCTTAGGCTCCACTATATGTCTGAGCAAAAACGTACGGTCGGTGGCGCCCTCGGTGGCCTCCTCGGCTTCGTGGGAATGAGCGCCGTCGCCGGTGTACTCGTCGCCGCAGCAGTGACCCCCGCCATCGCCCTCTCCGGCGTCGCAGCCAACAGCTCGATCAACATGTTCGAGAACCTGCCCGGCTACCTGGAGATCGGCGATCTGGCCGAGAGCTCGAACATCTACGTCACCCACCCCGACGGCAGCGCCCAGAAGATCGCAACCTTCTATGACCAGAACCGCGAGTCGGTCACATGGGATCAGGTCTCCCAGGTCACCAAGGATGCCGCCATCGCCGGTGAAGACCCCCGTTTCTACGACCACGGCGGCGTCGACCTGAAGGGCACCCTCCGCGCGGCTGCAAGCCAGGTGATCCCCGGAATGTCGACCTCGGGTGGGTCCTCGATCACGCAGCAGTACGTGAAGAACGTGTTGCTCGAGCAGCTCGTCGCCAAGGCAACGACCCAAGAAGAGGTCGATGCGGCATGGGAGGAAGCTGCGGGCTTCTCCACCGAGCGCAAGCTCCAGGAGATGCGCTACGCGATCACGCTTGAGAAGACGTACTCCAAGGATCAGATTCTCCTGGGCTACCTCAACATCGCCAACTTCGGGGGGCGCGTGTACGGCATCCAGGCCGCCGCGCAGTACTACTTCAGCGTCAACGCGGCCGATCTGAACATCGAGCAGTCCGCCGCCCTGTTGGCGATCGTCAACAGCCCGGACGAGTATCGCCTCGACCGTCCGGATGACGTCGACAACGGCGCGGCCAACGGCTATGCGGCCACGAAGCTCCGCCGCGACTACATCATCCGCGAGATGCTCGAGCACGACAAGATCACCCAGGAGCAATTCGACGTCGCGTACGCCACGGCGATCACACCGGTCATCACCGAGCCGAGCACCGGATGCCAGACGGCGGGCGGCTCCGCGTATTTCTGTGACTACGTCACGAAGACAATCCAGAACAACCCGGCCTTCGGTGCCACCGAGGAGGAGCGCAGCGCCCTGCTTCAGCGAGGCGGTCTCGAGATCTACACCACCCTCGACATGGATCTGCAGATCACCGCGGAGAACTCCATCAACCAGTACGTTCCGCAGGTGGCAGACGGCATCGACGTCGGCGCCGTCGCCGTCACCGTGCAGCCGGGAACCGGCAAGATCCTGGCGATGGCCCAGAACAAGACGTACAGCCAGGACTCTGAGGTCCTCGCCCAGGGACCGCAGTACTCGGCGGTCAACTACAACACCGACTTCGAATACGGCGGGTCCAGCGGCTTCCAGCCCGGCTCTACCTACAAGGTCTTCACCGTGGGCGAGTGGGTGAAAGAGGGGCACTCCCTCAACGAGAGCATCGATGGGCGCAAGCGCAGCGACTGGGGCACGTTCCGAGACAGCTGCAACGGCGGAACGATCTCCTTCCCCGGCTTCTCCGTGAACAACGATGAGGGCGGCAACGGCGGCACATACACCGCGTTGAGCGCGACCCAGCAATCGGTCAACACCGGCTTCATCGCCATGGCCAAGCAGCTCGACCTCTGTGGGATCAAGAACACGGCTGAGTCCTTCGGCGTGCACCGCGCAGACGGCGAACCGCTGGCCTGGGGCGCGAGCGCCGTGCTCGGCACCGAGGAGATCGCCCCGCTGACCATGGCCAACGCCTTCGCCGGCGTCGCGGCCAACGGTGTCGTGTGCGAGCCGACGGCCATCGCGAGCATCACCCACTCCGACGGCAGCCCCGTCACGCTCGCTGATGGCAGCGAGCTGCAGCTTCCGAACGGAAACTGCTCGCAGAAGGTCGATCCGGCCGTCGCCTCCGGCATGGCCTACGCCATGCAGAAGGTCATGTCTGGTGGCACCGGAGCCGTCTCGGCGGGTCGCGTCGACACGTGGGCGCCCATGATCGGCAAGACGGGAACCTCCGACGACAACGAGGCCACCTGGATGAGCGGCGCGACCACCAAGGCGGCCACCGTCGTCGGCGTCTTCAACGCCTCCGGCCATGTCGATCTGCGTCGCACCTATTTCAACGACACGCAGGCAGCAACCCTCCGCCACTACATCTGGCCGCAAATCATGTCTGTCGCCAACGCCAAGTGGGGCGGAGACGCCTTCGCCGAGCCCGATGCGAGCGCGCTGAAGACGGTCTACGTAACCGTCCCCGATGTTCGCGGCAAGAGCCTGGACGAGGCACGGAGCATCATCGAGGGCGCCGGATTCGGCTTCTCGGATGGCGGCCCTGTCGACTCTGAGCTGCCTGCCGGTCAGGTCTCCGGGACCAGCCCGGCAGGCGAGGCACCACGTGGCTCGGTTGTCGCCGTCAACACGAGCAACGGCCAGATGGTCCTGTTGCCGGATGTCATCGGCAAGAGCTTCGACGAGGCGCGCAATGCCCTCGGCGGTTTCTCCGTGAACCAGGCTGAGCAGGCCGTGACCGACAAGAAGCAGGATGGCAAGGTCATCTCCAGCGATCCCGCCGCCGGCAGCCCGGTCAAGTCCGGTGCGACGGTCACTCTGACCGTCGGAAAGTTCGACGACAAGGCCACAGACGGCAAGGGCAACGGCTAGTGGGTTCAGGCTCACGCGCAGCGGCCGCGATCACCTCGGTGGTCGCGGCCGCTGGCCTTGCGGCTCTCGCCTGGGGAACGCTGGTCGAGCGCAAGCGCTACACGCTGCGCGAGGTCACCGTTCCCGTACTGCCGGCCGGTTCTGCCCCGCTGCGGGTGCTGCACCTCTCGGATCTGCACATGGCGCCATGGCAGCGTGACAAGCAGGAGTGGGTGCGCACTCTCGCCGACCTCGAGCCCGACCTCGTCGTCGACACCGGCGACAACCTCGGCCATGTCGACGGCATCCCCGGCGTCGCGTACGCCCTCGAGCGCTTCCGAGGCATCCCCGGCGTCTTCGTCAATGGCTCCAACGACTACTTCGGGCCCTCGCCTAAGAACCCGTTCCTGTACTTCGGCGGCCCGTCTGGCACACCGCGCAAGGTGGCGACGCTCGACATCGACGCGCTGCACCGGGTGTTCGACGATCTCGGCTGGACCGATCTCAACAACAAGGCCGCGGCCATCGACATCCGCGGAACGCACCTCGAGTTCTTCGGCGTCGACGACCCGCACCGCGATTTCGACCGGCTTGAGCTGATCACCGGCGCCATCGACGAACTGCGCGCCGAGGACCCGCTGCTCGACGAGCAGTGGCCAGACCGCCCGGATGCCGCGGCGCCCCGCCCCACAGCCACGATCGGGGTCGTCCACGCCCCGTACCAGCGCGTTCTCAACTCTTTCGTCAATCACGGCGCCCAGCTGATCCTCGCCGGGCACACGCACGGCGGCCAGGTCTGCATCCCGGGAATCGGTGCGCTCGTGACCAACTGCGACATTCCCCGCGACAAGGCGAAGGGGCTGAGCCTCTGGCTGCACGGGCTGCGCTCGGCGTTCCTCAACGTCTCCGCTGGGCTCGGAACGTCGATCTACGCGCCGGTCCGCTTCGCCTGCCCGCCGGAGGCAACGCTGCTGACCCTCGTCGCCGCGCCGTGAGCCGAAATTTCCCGGCCAGGAACGCCGAAGTGGCAATCGGCGGCTGGAATATCCGCTATTCTTATTGAGGTCCTAACGGACTATGGCTTTCGGGTCATCGGGGTATGGCGCAGCTTGGTAGCGCGCGTCGTTCGGGACGACGAGGTCGCAGGTTCAAATCCTGTTACCCCGACAGTGATGTGAAAACATCGAGCAGAGAAAGCCCCTCCTTCGGGAGGGGCTTTCTTCGTATCAACTCCGCAGCACCGGGGCTCCAGCCGCTCAGCGCGCCGCGTGCACTCTACGCTGGGACGATGCACTCAACAGCGGCGTCGCTTACACGCACGCACGACCGGCAGCCCCTGCTGCACCTCGTATTCGCCCTCTACCTGTTGGCGGTGTGCGTGATCGTGTTCGCCCCGCAGCCCGACGCCGAGCGGTTCACCGGCATCGTCGCCGTCGTCGCGCGTGCGCTCGAGAGCTGGGGCATCCCCTTCGAGATCGGTTACCCGGTGCTCGAGTTCGCGGCGAACGTCGCCTTGTTCGTGCCGTTCGGCATACTCGTGCCACTCATCGCGCCGCTCTGGCACCCGTGGCTGGTGATCGCATCGGGGTTCGCCCTCAGCTGCCTCATCGAGTTCGTGCAGACGGCGCTGCCGTCGCGCTTCCCGACGGCATCCGATCTGCTGGCCAACACGCTCGGCACGGCGCTCGGTGTCGGCATGCTCGCAGTGTTCATGCGACTACGCTCGCGCACCCGCCGCTCAGCCTGATCGGCAGGGTGTGATCGGCAGGGTGTGACCGGCAGTGTGACCGGCAGAGTGTGACCGGCCGAGAGTGATCGGCCCAGCGTCGCCTAGGCCGCGAGCTCGCGTTCCAGCAGCCCTTCGACCACACCAACCGTGTCACGCCAACCGTGTACGGCGATGCAGCTGACACCCATGGCCTTCACCGGGTAATCGTTGCCACCCTCGTCGAGCCGGTCACCGACGAAGATCATCTCCTCGAGCGAGATGCCCGTCGCGTCGACGAGCTTGCGCATGCCGTAGGCCTTGTCGACACCGCGCTTCGTGATGTCGATGGAGGTGGAGCCGCCGGAGCGGACCTCGAGATCGGTGAGCTCGGCAGCGACATCGTCACGCAGCGCGCTCTTCTTGGCGCCGTCGGTGTCCCACGCCGCCTTTGCGTCAACGGGGGCCTGCTGGCCGAGTGCAGAGAAGGTGATCTGTGAGCCACGATCCTCCAGAATCGGCCCCCACGTCTGCTCTTCCCAGAAGCCGAGCGCTCGCGCGTTCCGCTCAACGGATTCCAGGGCGCGCGACTTCTCGTCGTCGCTCAGCACCTCGGCGTAGCGCTGAACCCACTGGCCGCCCTCGAACTGCAGGTACTGCGTGCCACACGTGGGCATCAGGTGCAGGCGCGACAGGCGACGCTCGTCGTCGATGTCGAGCACCTTGAGCACCTGGTTCTGGAACTGCGTGTAGTTTCCGCCCGAGATGATGCACACCTCGACCGCGTCGAGCAGTCGCAACAGCACGGCCGCCATCTCGGGGTCGAGGGGCGACTTCGAGGCCGCCAAGGTGTCGTCGAGATCGAAGGCTACAAGTCTGGTAGTCATGGTTTCTCCAGTTTAGCCGCGCCCCACGTGCGCACCGGACAGCGTCTATCGCACGTGGCCGTCGCGGTCGACGATGAGCATGCGGGCGTCTCCGGCGAGCGGGCTGATCACGATCGTGGCCAGCTCCGGGCGGCCGGCCGGTTGCAAACGGGCCGTGATGGTCCCCGCGCTGAGCGTGCGCAGCTCCCTGGCGAGCAGCTCGGCCACGGCGGCTGCGCTCCCCGTCGCCGCGGAGTCGTCGAGCAGCGTCACCTCGACTCCGCGTTCCCTGGCTGCTCGCGCCGCGGAGAGGACGTGGGGAAGGGCCAGGGCCCGCCCTCGGACGATGTCACGCAGCGACGCTTCGATCAAGAGACAGTCACGTCGCTCCGCGTCGCTCAGCTGCTGCCCCTTGGCGACGAGCTCCATCATCGGCCGGGCCATCTCGTCGAGCCGCGCGAGCTGGGCGTTGCGTTCCTCCTCCGCTGCGTGCGAGGTGGCATCCGCGGCGGCCTCGGCCAGCGAGCGCCTGTTGATCGCGGTGATGCGTTTTGCTGTGCCGAGCAGGCCGAAGTAGATCGCCGTGCCGATGACGAGCGTCGCGGCATGGCGAACGAGGAGTTCAACGCCCGCCATGGCGCCGAGCGCTCCGAGAGCCGACCAGAGCAGGGTGGCCGCAGCCATGCCCGCGTAGCCAAGCCAGCCGTAAAGCACCCGCCCGCGCAGGATCAGCATGAACAGCACCATCGTCACAGCACCGAGGTGCCATGTCGAGTACACCGGCGAGCCGGTGAGCGCCGGTTGTGCGCTCTGCACCGTCACCGTCAAGGTGCAGAGCCCGAGGATGCCGACGCACCAGAGGCCAGGCAGCGGGTCCGGTGCCGGCTGCACGACCCAGATCGCCGCGATGCCGTACGGCACGAAGGCCAGGACCGCGACACCGGTGTGATTCAGCTCGCCGCCCCCTGCGAAGGCGAGCAGCGCCTGCGTCAGCAGGAACAACGCGAGGATGATCGAGGCGTGCGGCCCATGCAGTTCGAGCAGGCTGGAGACGTCGACTGCTCCCGGCACGGTGCGGCCACCGGCTCTGTGCGTCGGCTGACCTGTCGTCGGTTGGCCCGTCATCGACGCACCCAGCCCACCATGACGACGGTGCCGCGCCCGGGTCGAGAGTCGATGACGGCGTAGCCGCCGGGAAGGTCGTTCATACGACCGCGAATGCTGCGCACGACTCCCAGCCGTTCCGGGCGCACGAGCGACTGCTCGAAGCCGACGCCGTCATCGCGCACGCCGACCGTGACGGCGTCGTCGCTGGCCCGGACCTCGATACGGCGCTCAATCCGGCGGGTGTCTGCAGTGACGGGCACCTCGCCGCCGACGGACTCGGCACGCTCCCCCGCGGCATGCTCGATCGAGTTTCGAACGGCCTCGCCACAGGCTGCAAGCAACGCCTCTGCGGCCGGCGCGGGCACGCTGAGCCGATCGGAGACGATCGTGGCATCGAACGGAATCCCGTACTGCACGGCGAGCCGTCGTAGACGACTGATCAGGAGCACCGTCGAGACCGGACCGGTCAATTGCGCCTCGGCGCCGAATCGCTCGAGCTGCGCGAGGGTGTCCTCAGCCTGCCGCATCTGATCCGTGCTCAGCCGCTCCGAACGACCCGCCATGAGCAGTGTCGAGATCACGCCGTCGTGGATCAGTCCGTCAAAGCGCGTCCGCTCGTTCTCACGCGCAAGCCGCGCCGCGTTGCGCGCCGTGTTCAGACGTTCCACCTCCTGCAAGCGGTCCAGGTGCTCGGCGCTCTGCAGCCCGACGAGAACCAGTCCGACGAAGATCGCAGCGAAGGAGCTCGCGTACAGCCCGGTCTGGACGGCGATCAGCAGCGGCTCCTGACCATCGGAGCCGATGAAGGTGACGACGGCGGTGAGCACTCCGACGACGCCGAGGTACGCCCACACGAAGTAGCCGCGCATGACGAGGGCCATGCAGACGATCGGCATTGCCGAGATTCCCAGCGGCCACGGCATCCCATCGTGGTGTGGCCCGCCGTGCATGAATGGCCACAGGACGAGCACGACCAGCAGCGCGGCCGCTTCACAGGCCGCGAGAACGGGGAGCACCGGGAACGGTGCCCAGCTGCCGACAGCTCCGATGACGATCGGGAGGCCGAGCAGCACGACGAAGCTCAGAATCGCTGCAGGCCCAGGCCCTCCGGGATGCTGCCCGGAGAACGGCCCGATGGCGAGCGCACCGAAGACGAGTCCTCCCAGCCCGACCGCGCCGGCCGTCATCCGCATCAAGCGGAGTTGCGTCGGACCGGGATTGAGCCGCAGATAGTTCTCGCGAAAGGGAACCCGCGGGGTGAACTCAGTCACCGTCCGGCGCCGCGGATCGGCGCGGCGGCGTGCGCGGTGCGGCGCTCCGGCCACCCGGAACAGGCAGGATGCCGTCTTCGAGTGCACGCTTGTACAGGTCGATCTTGGTGTTCGCCGGTCGCCCGACTCGCTCGTATTTGGAGCGGATGCGGCGGATGTAGTCGATCACGGTCGATTCGGTGACGCCGGCCGTTGTCGCGACGAGCGGGGCCTTCGCACCGGCGGCGTACAGCGAGAGCACCTGCCGCTCTCGCGCGCTGAGGCCGGCATCGGCCAGATCGGGGTCGCCGTCCAGCGCCGCTGCCCACTCGGTCGACGCGACGGTCTCGCCGGATGCGGCCTGCCGCACGGCATCGAGTAACACCGTCGCTGGCTCAGACTTGCGGATGACGCCGAGCACCCCGCTGTGTGCGGCTGAGCGCACCAGCGCGGCATCGTCGCCACCGGTGAATGCGAGGACGGCCGAGCCGGCCTCACGCAGCAGACGCACGTTCATGGCCGGCGTCGAACCGTCCGCGAGGCGCAGATCGAGGATGACGATATCGAGTGCAGTCTCCTCGGTGCGCGCGAGCTCCTCGAGGAGCTCATCCACCGTGCGGGCAAGGGCGACGACCGTGATGCCGGGGATGCTCGCGAAAAGATCGGCAAAGCCTCGTGCCACGATTTCGTGGTCGTCTACGAGTGCAACGCGATAACTGTTCATGATCCTCTACAGCCAAGCTACCCCACGAGTGGAGGATTGCCTCCCCCTCGTTTTCGCAGAATCTGCCCCCAATTCTATCGGCTACCGCAGAATCACCGATCGGGGCAGCATGGGAGCTGAGGGGAACATCCTCACGAAGTCGGCGGCTCGAGACCCGAAATCGAACCGCACTGCGTGAATGAGGAAGGCCGCACGGAGAACCGTGCGGCCTTTCTCATGCGATCAGTCGTGGTCAGACGGCCGCCGAGACGTGGGCACGCCCGTTCAGCATCCCGTGCGATTCCTGCAGGTAGCACGCGCCACAGAGCGACTCGTAGCTGACGGCGTCCGTCGCGTCGATGGCGACCTGTGCACCATCGAAGACGTAGCGGTCGCCGATCTTGCGCCCGTTGAAGACGGCCTTGCGGCCGCACCGGCAGATCGTCTTGAGCTCCTCAAGGCTGTGCGCGACCTCGAGCAGCCGACGACTGCCGGGGAACGCGACGGTCTGGAAGTCGGTGCGAATTCCATATGCCAGAACTGGAATGCCCTCGAGGATCGCGATCCGCAGCAGGTCGTCGACCTGTTCCTCGCTCAAGAACTGGGCCTCGTCGATGAGCAGGCAGCTCACGTCACGGTTCGTCGCCGCGAGTACCGCGCGGCGGTGCTCCTGAAAGATCGTGTACGCGTCGGCATCCGGAGGCAGCACGAAGTCGACGACGCGCGTGAAGCCGAGGCGAGAGAGGATGCCGAGGTCACCCTTGGTGTCGACCGCTGGCTTGGCCAGCAGCACCGCGTGTCCGCGTTCTTCGTAGTTGTACGCGGCCTGCAGGAGCGCGGTGCTCTTGCCGGAGTTCATGGCGCCGTAGCGGAAATAGAGTTTGGCCATTACTGCAGATACCCGTCCTCAGCGGCTCGCAAAATCAGATCGGCTCGGCGGCTCGCTGGCCGATTCGCCTTGGCGTACTTCTCGCGCACGCGCCTTAAGTATGTCTTGGCCGTCTCGTATTTCACATTCATGAGCCGCGCAACCGCCGCGGTCGTGTTGCCGGCGACGTAGAGCTGCAAGGCCTCGAGTTCGCCCCGGCTGAGTTTGGGTCGGAGGATCTCCGTCGCATGCGTCTCACCGTCGGACGCCTCGCGGGCACCCGTTGTGGCACTCGCGACGCCATCGAGGCCCATCACCTCGCGGGCGATCGACCGAAAAACGTGCATCGATTCCGTCTTGGAGATGAACGCAGCCGCACCGGCATCGAGAGCGCGGCTTCTGGCCTCAGCCGGATCGAGCGCGCTCATCACGATGACCGCCGCCCCGGCCGCGCGACAGGTGCGAATGCGCGCTTCGACCGATACCGGTTCGACCAGCTGGAAGTCCATCAGCACAAGTGCGGTGGGAAAATTCTCGCTGCGCACAAGGTCGACCCAGCGTTCCGCCCGCACGACGACCTCGAACTCCGGGGCGTTCTCGGCGATCCAGCTGATCATGCTGTCGAGCAGCAACTCATGGTCGTCGAGGATCCCCACCCGAATCGGCAGGCTGGCGCCAGGCGTGTGCGCCGGGCCGCTCTCCGCTCGGTTCATGGTCATAACTGAATTTTACGCTCAGAACGCCGGCGCCCATCGTGTACGCGACATTCGCGAAGGCGAGATGCAACACGTTCAGATACGGCCGCAGCATCGAGCGCGCCCGTGTCTCCTGGCCACTGAGCTCGATTTCAATGCGGACCTGCGTGCGCGTCGTCGGGCGAGCGGCATCCGGTTCGAGCCAGATCGTCACATCGGATGCCCCGATCCGTGCGTTCGTGCTCAGCTCGCTGAGCAGCGCGGCGAGTGCGGTGCGCTGCGCTCCCGCCATGCGGAAGGCGCGGCGACGCCCATCGTGCACGGTCAGCATCGGCGGGGCGAAATGCTGCGCGGTGCCCTGCACCGCTGAGGGCACATGCTCGGCAGTCCGCGGTACATGGACGCGCAATTGCTCGAGCCAACTGTGGTTCAGCTCCGCCACGAGACTGCCGCGCACTGCCCGCGCAAGCCGCCGGGAACGCTCGACGTCGTCCGCTGTCACCGCGCCGGACGCGGCAACGCCGGCGAGGAAGGGCAGCACCTCGTCGCTCAGCGCCGCGAGCTGTTCCTGCTGAATCGTGCGTGCGAGGCCGTCGTAGACGACGCCGTCCAGCGCCGCATCCGAGCTGGCCACGCCCCGCTGCCATTCCATGACGGCCTTCACCAGCTGGTTGGCGTACGCGGCACTCGCGAGCCCCAGGCCGAGTACGGGCACAACGCCGACGACTGACCGCTCGATCACCGGGACGTGGATGACGGCGAAGTACGGGTCTTGCACCGCCGCCAACAGCCCCGCGATGAGCGAAACGCAGGCGGTGACCGCGACGATCTGCACGGCCGGGCGGTAGGGCGCGGCCGCAGCCAACATGATTCCGACCGCGATATGCCCGAAGTCGTCTTGCAGCATCTGGTTGGAACCCCACGTACCGGCCACCTGGGCGAGCATCGCGCAGGTCATCAACCCGATAACGAGCAGGAACGCCCCCGAGCCGTAACGGCCGTGATCGGGCCTGGCGTTCACGACGTGCACGACACCGGATGCCGCGCACAAGACGACCGCGACGACCGCCAGCACCGGGTTCGAGACCTGGTCGCCGTGCAGCAGCGTCGTGAGGATCGCGAAGGCCGTGATGGCGACAGCCGAAATCGGGGCCAGGGGCCAGGCCGCGAGCGCGCCGAGCGGATCGATGCTCTGCTGCGAGATTCGCATGCTCTCAGGCAGGCGGGCGCCGACGGTGCGGAGGGCGCGGCTCATCGGCCGACCTCCGCGCTGACGCTGCCGGCGCTCCGCGCCCACGGAACGCTCATCATCACCGAGGTGCCGACTCCGGGCCGACTCCAGATCTCGACCGTGCCACCCTGCGCTTCGATTCGACCGCGCACCGAATGACGGAGGCCGATGCCCTGTGACGCTGTGGCCGATGCGCCCTCACTCGAATGGCCGTGCTCTGGGTGCCCGGGCTCCGGTTCTTCAGCGAGAAGCGCGCTGACATCGAAACCCATGCCATCGTCGACCACGATCACCGTCAGGTCCTCCGGCGCTACGACGATGCTCACATCCGCCTCGTTGACCCCTGCATGCCGCAAAACGTTGATGAAGCACTGGCCAAGGGCCTGAGCAACGGCCCGGTCGACGCCGGGGTCGAGATCGCGCACGGCATCCGGGTCCCCGGAGAGGCGAATGGTCAATCCGCGGGCCCGCGCATCCTCCACGGCCACAGCCACCGCGCTGGCCTGCCAGGCGGAGGAAGCCTCGGCCGAGGCGCCGCCCGGCGACTCCCCCTCGTTCCGCCGCTCGCCGACGAGCCAGTCCCGGTCGCTCAGTGCCGTGATCTCGCGGCCGATCTGCGCGACGAGACGTTTGTCCAGCGCGCCGGGCCGACTCTCGGCAATCAGGATCAACTCACTCAGGGCGGTGTCGTGCAGATGGGCTGCCGCACGCAATTCGAGTTCGCGGCGCAACTCAAGGGTGCGGTCCTCACGCGCGGCCAGGTGCATGGCCGGCTGGGCGACGCGAGCGGTGCGACGCGTCAATCCGTCGAAGAGCAGCAGGGCGACGAGCAGCACGTACGTGACGAGGGTGGTGACATCCGCGCGCAGCTGGGATCCGGCGAGCAGGGCTGCCGCCACGGTCGCGAGCTCGGCGATCACGAATCCGGCGCTGGTCCACAGCACGCCGAGGAGCGCCCCGCTTCCGGCACCGCCCACCATCACGAGAGCCATCTTGGGCAGCGCGACGATGAAGAGGTCCGATGACGGAAAGCTCGCTGGGTTGCTCAACAGGGTGAGTGCGTAGACGAAGGTGCAGAAGCCGCCGACGAGCAGGTAACAGAGCGACAGCGTCACGGTACGGCGCAGGCTCAGCGCGACCAGGAGCGCGCCCATCGGAAGCAGCGTCGCCGCCGCGATCAGGAACCGGGGCTCCGGAAGATAGAAGGTGAGGGCGAACATCGTCGTGATGGCACCGGCGATGCAGACGATGCCGAACCAGTTCGCTGCATGTGCGAGAGCGCGGCTCATCGTGGCCTCGGCCAGATGACTCGGCAGTCCAAGCGACACAATGCACCCCCGCTCGGATTATGCCAGCGAGGGGCCCATTTGTGCCCCGATGGCGCGGCTTTGTCCCCCGGATTGGAGTTGCGCGCGACGCGCAGCGTCGCGAAAGGCGGCAGCCCAAACTCAGGCAATCTCAGGAACCGCAAGCGATGCTGGTGCAGTTTTCGCGGGGCCTCGGTCTCGATACGACCGCAAGCGGCCTACTCAGCCAGCGGAGCTTTCGCAGCGGCGGGTCCTCGCTGGTCTGGTCGCTGGCCTAGAACAGCATCGGCTCCGGCTCGGCTGGTGCAGGCGCGAAGGCCGGTGCCCGCGGAGCCGAGCGCGGCGGCGCGACGCCGCCCGTCGCCGAGGACGTGGAGCCGCGGTGCAGTCCGTGTGCCCGAATCAGCGGCTCAATGCGGTCAGCGAGCCAGCTGCGGTACTCCTTCGGCGCGTACGCACCTCCCGCGTAGAGCTGGCGGTAGCGCTGCACGAGCTCGGGGTGAGCCCCCTCCAGCCACTGCATGAACCACTCACGCACACCGGGGCGGAGGTACAGCGCCGTATAGACGACGGATGTCGCACCGGCAGCCTTCGCCCGCCGCATCGCCTCATCGAGGTGCGCCTGCGTGTCGGTGAGGAACGGCAGTATCGGCATGAGGAAGACCGAGCAGTCGAGGCCCGCCTCGCGCACCGCAGTCACCGTGGCGAGCCGCGCGGTTGTGCTCGGGGTTCCCGGTTCGATCGACTGCTGCAACTCGTCGTCGTAGATGGCGATCGACATCGCGAGACTCACGGGCACCGTCTTCGCTGCATCCGCGATGCGCGCCAGATCGCGGCGCAGCAGCGTCCCCTTGGTGAGGATGCTGAAGGGCGTGCGGCTCTCGGTGAGTGCATCGATGATGCCCGGCATCAGGGCGTAGCGCCCCTCCGCCCGCTGATACGGGTCGGTGTTGGTGCCGAGCGCGACGGGATGCCGCTGCCAACTCGCCTTGCGCAGCTCGGAGCGCAGCACATCTGCGACATTGATCTTGACGACGAGCTGGCGGTCGAAATCCTCGCCGGTGTTGAGGTCGAGGTAGCTGTGGGTCGGGCGCGCGAAGCAGTAGACGCAGGCATGGGAGCATCCACGGTAGGGGTTGATGGTCCACTCGAACGGCATCGCGCTCTGGCTCGGCACCTTGTTCAACGCCGACTTCGCCAGCACCTCGTGGAAGGTCATATCGGCGAATTCGGGCGTGCGCACCGTGCGCACGAGGTTATTGAGCCTGGCCAGCCCCGGCAGGGTCGACGGTTGATCGACGCCCAGTTCTTGTCCGCTCCACCTCATACATCCATTCGAACATATATTCGCATGGATTGCGAATATGCGTTCGAGATCGGATGACGTCTATGCGGGGATGTTGAGCACGCGGGCGGTCGCCGCGAGCGAGGCCGCGGCAGCAGCTGGGTCCTCGGAGAGCTTCGTGCCGTAGCTCGGGATCATCTCGCGGATCTTCGGCTCCCAGCCCTTCATCTGCGCGGGGAAGCACCGAGCCAAGACGTCGAGCATGATCGGCGCGGCCGTCGAGGCGCCCGGCGATGCGCCGAGCAGGCCGGCGATGGTGCCATCGGCGCCGGTGATGACCTCGGTGCCGAACTGCAGCACTCCGCCCCTCTTGGCGTCCTTCTTCATGACCTGCACACGCTGGCCGGCCGTGATGAGTTCCCAGTCCTCCATCTTCGCCGTCGGCATGAATTCCTGCAGAGCCTTCAGCTTCTTCGCCCGCCCGGCCATCACCTCACCGACGAGGTACTTGACGAGGTCGAAGTTCTGCCAGCCGACCGCGATCATCGGGCCGATGTTGTGCCAGCGGATGGAGAACGGCAGGTCGAGCCACGTGCTCGTCTTCAGGAACTTGGGCGTGAAGCCCGCGTAGGGCCCGAAGAGCAGCGAGGTCTCACCATCGACCACACGGGTGTCGAGGTGGGGAACCGACATCGGCGGGGCGCCGACGGCCGCCTTGCCGTAGACCTTGGCGTGGTGCTGGGCGACGACCTTGGGGTTGGTGGTGCGCAGGAACTGGCCGGAGATGGGAAATCCGCCGAAGCCGCGGATCTCGGGGATGCCGCTCTGCTGCAGCAGGGCGAGTGCACCGCCACCGGCACCCACGAAGACGAAACGGGCCTTGACGACAGACGGAGTGTTGCCGACCAAGTGGTTGAGCTTGATCCGCCACAGGCCATCCTTCTGGCGCTTCAGACCGGTGACCTGGTGGTTCAGGTGCACTTCTCCGCCGCGCTTGACGAGGTCGTCGAAGAGGTAGCGGGTGAGTGCGCCGAAGTCGACATCGGTTCCGGCCTCGATACGCGTGGCCGCGATCTTCTGCTTCGGGTTGCGCTTCTTGGTGATGAGCGGGGTCCACTCGCCGATCTTCTCGGCGTCGGTGGAGAACTCCATGCCCTGGAAGAGCGGCTCGTCCTTGAGCGCGTCGAAGCGCTTCTGCAGGTACTCGATGTTGGCTGCACCACGCACGAAGGTCATGTGGGGCGCAACGTTGATGAAGTTCTGGGGCTCCGGCAGGGCGCCGGCCTCAACGAGGTGGGCCCACAGCTGCCGACTGATCTGGAACTGCTCGTTGATCTGCACGGCCTTGCTGGCATCGACGGTGCCATCGGCCGCTGCGGGCATGTAGTTCAGCTCGCACAGCGCCGCATGACCCGTGCCCGCGTTGTTCCACGGGTTCGAGCTCTCTTGAGCGACCTCTCCGAGACGTTCGTATGCACGAATCGTCCAGTCGGGTTGCAGCTGCTTGATCAAGGCGCCGAGGGTGGCGCTCATAATGCCGCCACCGATGAGAACGACGTCGACAGGTGTCTCAGAATTCACGAATGCCAGTCTACCGGCGCAAAAGAGCTCGGCTGACCGCGCGGCCGATGGCCGCGACTTCTCCCCAGTTGAGGGGGCACCGGAGCGCCGAGATCCGCGTGAATCCGCGGATCTGCCGATGCTCAAGTCGCGCGGGGCAAGTCTTGAGGCGACCTTTGGCCGCAGTTGAGGCGCCTTCCATAGCGTTGTGATCACGGCCCGGGTGCGGGGCGTACATGGTTCCCCCGCCAACACCTCCGCACTCGGGCTCCTGCAAGCTCCTCGCGAGTTCTGCGACTCCCTACTTCAGCCGCGCACCACAGCCACACACCACGAGAGGCACTCCGATGAGCACCGCAACCACCACAGACAAGCGCAAGAAGCGCACCACCGCAATCAAGTTCGCCCTTGCCGCAGTCGCCCTCACCGGCATCGGCGCCGCAGCCACCTCCGCCGCCTGGACCGACGATGCTTGGTTCTCGGCCACGGCCACCGCCGCGACCGTGGAGCTGCAGGGCAGCCTGAGCGGCACCACTGGTTTCGTGAACGCGGATGACTCGGCAACCGCCATCGCCATCCCGACGAGCACCTTCCAGAACCTGACGCCCAACCAGGTGCGCACCGTCAAGGTGTACGTGAAGAACACCAGCAGCGTTCCGCTCACGGTCGCCCCGACCGTCACCCCGAGCGGTGCCCTCTTCGCGGCTCCCAAGCCGGCCACCGCGACGATCGCCCTCACCGGCCCGGCCGCTCCGCTCGCCGTCGACGGCATCGCCGAGTACACCGTGACGGTGACCGGCGCCGACTGGACGAACTCGACCGCCGACCTCGCCTACCAGGGCGCCGCCGGCTCGCTGACCGTCAAGTTCACGGGCACGACCGCTCCGTAATCTCGCGATGACGAGAAGGCCGAGCACCAGTGCTCGGCCTTCTCTGTGAAAAGGGACAACTCATGATTCAGCTTCTCCGCAGCATCGGGAACATCGTTCTCTGGATCGTCGCCGCTCTCGGCGTCGTCTGCGCATTGGTCTGGGGCGCGACGGCGATGGGATTCATCAAGCCCCTCATCGTCATCTCCGGATCCATGGAGCCCGGAATCATGACCGGTGACCTGCTCGTCGACACTCCGCGAGACACCGCAACGCTTGAGGTGGGCGAGGTTGCCTCCATCTACAGCGACGTCACGGGCAACATCGTCACCCACCGCGTCGTCGGTATCGAGGCCTCGGGTGACCAGTGGTCGATCCGGATGCAGGGCGACGCCAACGACAGCGAAGACGGCGCCCCCTACCTCGTCGGCGACACGGTCCTGCAGCCCGCAATCCAGCTGCCGGGTGTCGGCTACGCGATCGTCACCCTCACCAAGCCGTCGGTTGCGATCCCCCTGGCCATCACCCTCGTCGCGTTCCTCGGCATCGCCCTGTTGCCCGCGTCGGAGAGACGCCCTCGTCACCGGGACCAGCTCGAGACCGGCAACGAATCGCATGTGGACGCGACTCCGGCACCGCAGCCCGAGTCCACCCTCGTTCACTGATGCCTGGAATCGTGCGCACCTCTGCCCTGAACATCGCCCTCGCTGCGACACTGGCCGTCGCTGCGACCACGGGCATCGGCGGAGCCGCGACCGCGGCCCCCGCCGCCACGAGCGGTGCGGCGCTGGTGCATTTCGACTTCGTTGACCTGGTGGTCGCCACCCCGCAGCAACAAATGAAGCCGTTCTCTCTGCCGACGGATGCCGTCGTCACGACGGCGCAGATCCTCACCCCCGAGACCGCCGAGAGCGGGTTCGAGTGGCGTGCCGAGATCTGCGATGCCGACAGCACGGGTTGTCGCCCACTTGACCAGACGCTCGTCGGCGCCAGGCTCGACGCCGGAACGCATCAGATGCGAGTCGGCGTGACGATGACCGAGTGGGCGGAATCCTCCGCCGCGATCGCTCGGATCGACTTCGCCGAGGTGCCGCAGCAGGGTCTCGCCACGACCGGCGTCGACTCCCTCTGGTGGTTTCTCGCGGCAGCGTCAGCGGCGTCCGCGGTCGGGCTCTTCCTCGTGATCGCTGCACGTCGCCGCCGTGAGCGCCGCGATGACCAGACCGATACGCTGGTCGCGGATCAACGATCGGAGGGGACGCGATGACCAAGCGCAGCCGCCTCATCGTCATCGCCATCGCAGCCCTCGCCGTCATCGGCGTGGCACTCCCCGTCGTCGTCGATCGCACGAGCGCTGCGTGGACGGACGACGCGAACTTCTCCGCTCAGTCGAGCGCCGGCACGTGGGCGCCCATCCCGCCGACAACGCCGTTCCGTTGTGTTCCGGTCGATCCGACGATCGCCGCGGAGTGCACGGTCGTCGTGACGAGCTGGGTCACGTGGGACTACGGCTACGACCTCGGCTTCAGCATCACGACCACCTCGACCAAGGCCTTC
>CAZZNX010000023.1:0-4899 GCA_964655795.1 uncultured Leifsonia sp.
GCGTCGAGTACGCCGTCGGCGGCCCGCGCCTGCTGGAGGAGGAGCGTCTGGAGCCGCCCGCCGAGCTGCGGGCAACCGTCGCCGAGTGGAAGTCCCGCGGCGCCTCGGTGCTCTACCTGGTGCGCGCGGCCTCCGTCGCCCAGGACCCCGATGCCCAGGACCCCGATGCTCGCGCCGCCGTGCTCGGCGGCCTCGCCCTGCAAGACGAGGTGCGGGCGGAGTCGCGCGCGGCCATCACGGCGCTGCACAAGCGCGGCATCCGGGTTGCCATGATCACCGGCGATGCCCGACAGGTGGCCGAGGCCGTCGGCGCCGACCTCGCGATCGACGAGGTGTTCGCCGAGGTGCTGCCCGGCGACAAGGCCGCCCACGTCGCCGAGCTGCAGGGCCGCGGGCTCCGGGTCGCCATGGTCGGCGACGGCGTGAACGATGCCCCGGCCTTGGCCCGCGCCGACGTCGGCATCGCGATCGGCGCCGGAACCGACGTGGCCGTCGAGTCCGCCGGTGTCGTGCTGGCCAGCAGCGACCCGCGCGCCGTGCTCTCGATCATCGAGCTCTCGCAGGCGAGCTACCGCAGGATGGTGCAGAACCTGGTCTGGGCGGCCGGCTACAACATCGTCTCGGTGCCGCTGGCCGCCGGGGTGCTGGCCGGGGTCGGCTTCGTGCTCTCGCCGGCAGCCGGCGCCGTGCTGATGTCGCTCTCGACGATCGTGGTGGCGCTGAACGCCCAGCTGCTGCGCCGGGTCAGCCTCGACCCCGCCCGCCTCGCCCCCGCCGCCTGATCACTCCGGTTGGCTCGAGGGAGCGCCAGCGACCGAAGCCAACCGCGCGAGACGAGCAGGCGCGGCGAACAGGCGGCGAAACCCGCCAGTTTGATTGCCGCCCCCTTCTCATTGCTTCTTAATCGTCGTAGGAGCGAGCGCGGATCCACGGCAAAGGCAGGAGTTCGACGGGGGCCACTGCGGCGACGACACCGTCCCCCGTGTCGACGAGGACACGCAGATCCTGACCAAACTTCGGGATCAGTTCACGGCACACCCCGCACGGGTTGATGACGTGCGGAACATCGTCAACCCCGAGCCCGACCGAAACGATCGTGGTGATGGCTTCGTCGCCGCCGATTTTCGCGTTGGCGACCGCGCTGCTTTCAGCACACACTTTGACGCGCGGGGTGGCGAGACTCACGCCGAGATACACGGCTCCCGAGATGCCGCGTGCAGCGGCGGCAACCCGAACGGCGCCAGGATCGTGCACGCGTGACAGGAGGGCCGCGGCGGCCTCGATGAGTTCCGTGTCTGTGTGGAGGAGTTCTCGAGTCATAGTCGTACCTTTCCGATTACACGGGACAAAGACGAAGCCTTCGACCGTGTCCAAGACCCACGGCCGAAGGCTTTCACTGCTGGCCGCGCTCAGAGCGTGCAGCAGTCCGTCGCACTAGTTCCTGGTTCCGAAAGCGGTGACGGACTCGACGAGCGCGTCTGCCACGGCTGCCGCGTCAATGTCCAGCAACACATCAACGTTGGGGACACCGCCCCAACGGTCGACCATCTGCACGACTGTCTGTCCGCGGGTGTGCTTGCCGTCTAGTTCAACATCGACGCGCAGGTGACGCACCTGGAACCAGTCCGGGTTGATGGCGTAGGCAACGCATGGAACATCGTTCAGGTGCATGCCTTCTAGTTTCCACTCGGGCATCTCAGTGGTGTCCTGGTGGCGGTCGGGGTAGCCGATCATGTCGCACAGGGCGCGGCCCATGGGTGAACCTGATGTCCACAGCTTCTCGACCCGGTCAGGGGTGACCGAGAACTTGCGGCACACGTCAAGACCGACCTGTGTGAGCTTGGCACCAGATTGCACGACGATTTCGGCAGCTTCAGGATCGTTGAAGATGTTCGCGCTGGCAACAGGAGAGGCGTTGCCCCACGTGAGAGCTGCTCCACCCATGTAGATGATGCGACGGACGTTCTCAGCAAACTTCGGCTCCAACGAGATCGCGAGAGCGACGTTCGTGAGCGGTGCGAGCGCCATGATGCTGATCTCGCCCGGGTTTGACATGACGAGGTCGATCATCTTCTGCACGGCCTCGGTGGGGCCATCAGCGCCGGGCGCCGGATCCGGGTATTCCCAGTACCCAACGCCGCTGGGGCGGTGAATGTGCTCGGCGAAGTTCGGCTCACCTACGAGAGGGCGGGGAGCGCCAACCCAAATCGGCAGGTCGGGGCGACCCGACAGGTGTGTGATCTTACGTGCGTTGGCGGTTGCCTTCTGAACGTTCACGTTCCCGAAGACGGTGGTGAGCGCCTCGACGTGGAACTTGTCCGTTGCGAGTGCCCAGAACAGTGCGCCGGCGTCGTCGATGCCGGGGTCAGTGTCAATGATGAAGCGTTCCATGGTTCCGTTCTTTCTATGGTGCCTGTGTCAGTGGGGAACCTCTGCGATACCGGCACCGTTGCCGACGCCGACGGTACCGCGCAGAGAGTCGGACTACTTACCGACGAAGATGCCGTTGCGCTTCTTAGCTACGAGGTACAGAACCACGCTGATTGCGCACAGGGCGGCGATGTATATCGGGAACATCCAGAACATGCCCTCGCCCTGCAGCCACAGCAGCAGGAACGAAGCGGTGCCGCCGAAGAGCGCAACTCCGAAGCCGTAACCGAGGCCGAGGCCCGTGCCGCGGATGTGTTGGGGCAGCAGCGAGTTGGAGACCGTGACGAAGATCGTCATGTTGAGAAGCAACACGATCGCGCCACCGAACATGACCCCTGCGAAGGTTCCGATGCCGGGCTGTGTGTACAGCAATGACAGGAAGATCGTCGGAATTGCCAGTACGCGAGCAACGACGAAGACCTTCGACATCGCGAAGCGGTCAAGAACCTTGCTGAGGAACAGCGCGCCAAGGGTCATGAAGACTCCGAAGCCGGTGGTGATAGCGAAAACAGCGGCTGGGTCTTCCTGGAAAGCAGCGCGCGCGAGGTTGGGCAGGCCAGCGATCCACGTGTAGTTGTAGGCCTGGATGGCACCGACGATGAAGACGGTGGCCAGAACGCTCAGCCAGTACTTGCGTACGTCGCCCCATACTGAGGGGAGCTGCTTCTTCTTAGCCTTTGCTTCGCGTGCGCCGTCGATGTCGAGCGTCTCAGGCAGCGTGGTGCGCAGCCACAGCACGATGAGACCGAACAGACCGCCGATGATGAACGGAATGCGCCAGCCCCACTCTTCGAGGTTTTCACCCGTGAGTAGCTGTGTGAGGAAGAAGATCGACAGTGGTGCGAGCAGGTTTCCGAGGTTGTTGAAGAATCCGAAGAAGCCGGAGACATAACCGGGGCGGTTCGGAACCAGTTCGAGTGCGTAGGCGGTGCCGAGAGGTGCCTCGACGCCGGCAGACAGACCCTGCAGCAAACGCATGGCGACGACCACGATCGGCGCAGCGATACCGATGGTCTCGTACCCCGGCAGGACACCGATGACGAAGCTGCCGAAGGAAACGGCTGCGATGGCGAAGACCATGATCTTGCGGCGGCCGAGACGGTCGGCCATAGATCCGAAGACGATGCCGCCAACGGGGCGAGCAATGAATCCAACGGCGAAGACGGCGAGCGCATTCAGTGTCGATGCGAGTGCGCTGTCTGCGGGGAAGAAGTGGGCCCCAAGGTACGAAGAGAGCAGACCGAAGATCGCCCAGTCGTACCATTCGAGGGCGTGGCCCCAGCTGAGCGCGCGAAGGTTCTTACGCTCGGTTTTGGTGGCATTGCCTGTCAGCTGTGCTGACGAGGGCGCCGCGACGTCTTGTGTGATCATGGAGCTCCCTTGCTCAACTCTCCCGGGGGATAGTCCTCTATTTCTGCGAACGCCTCGGTTCGGGCGGCAGGTCTCAGATCACTATAGTATAGCGCGAACCGTTTGGGCATTCGGATTTTGCTACGGGGTGACGACGGCGAAATTCCACGCAGTTTCGCCAGAAAATGACGCCGCTGCCGGCTGCCAGGCCTGGGATCGGGTGGATTCAGGCCCGCGCTACACCCTCATTCGCGAAGAGCCTGATGTAATCAAGCGATCGGTCCACGGTCTTTCCCCTAGCTGCGGGCCTTGGCCGGGATCAGCACCTCGCGGATGAGCAGGATGATTCCGGCCGAGATGGGGATCGCCACGAGGGCTCCGCCAAGCCCGGCGAGCGTGCCACCGGCCAGCGCCGAGATCAGCACGATCGAGCCCGGCACCTGCACGGCCTTGCTCATGACCCGCGGCGTGAGGATGTATGCCTCGACCTGCATGTACACGAGCATGGAGAGCAGCGTGATGAGCGCGGCCGTCGGCGACACGAAGAGTGCGATCACGGTCATGAACGCCGTGGTGATCACGGTACCGATCAACGGGATCAGCGTGATGAAGAAGACCGCGACGCCGATGATGAAGGCGTAGTGCACACCGACGAGGGTGAGCAGGATGACGCTGAACACCGAGTTGATGAAGGCGAGGATGACCATTCCGCTGAGGTAGCGGCCGACCGAGTCCATGATGCGGTTCGCGTAGCCGGAGAAGACCTCGCGCTTGGATGCCGCCACCAGCGAGTACGCGGCCGTCTTCATCGTGTCGAGCGTCGCGACGAACCAGATTGTGAGGATCGCGACGAAGAAACCGGAGCTCAGCGCGTTCGTCACGGCGAAGCCGACCTGCAGCGCGCCTCCGCCGACGGTCGCCCAGAACTTGGGGTCTGAGATCGTGTTCTGGGCCCAGTCGACGACCGCGCCGACCAAGCCACCCGTGGTCTCGTCGAGCTGGGTGAACCAGCCGCTCTTCTCGAGCGCGGCGACCTGCTGCGGAACCGTGGTCACGATCTGCTGCACCTGGTCGATGATCAGCGGGATGATGATCATCTGCAGCAGCTTCACATAGCCA
>CAZZNX010000023.1:4909-7099 GCA_964655795.1 uncultured Leifsonia sp.
GATGATGATCAGCAGGATCGTGGCCAGCATCGCAACGATCAGCGCGATCACCGTCACGAGTGCCCACGGCCGCGGCATGCCGAGCTTCTGGAACCAGCGGATCAGCGGGTCAAGCCCGAGGCTGATGAAGAGGGCCGCGAACACCGAGATCAGCACGGAGCCGAGGTTGTAGAGCGTGAGCGCGAGCACCAGCGCGATGAGCACGCCGATCGTCACGGTGAAGCCCCACATCAGCGGGCGGGTCTGGAACATGCTCGGCTTGTCGCGCTGGCGCAGCGAGCGGGGCACGATGCCGGCGCCGAGGTGGGCCGAGTGCGCCGACGGCGTCTTGCTCTCCACTGCGCTCCGCGCGACCACACGGCCCTGTTCGTTGTGTGCGCGATGCACGAGAGTTCCGCGAGGCATTGGGGCCCTTCCTGGTCACCGGCCGCCTGGTGGCAGCCGATCGGCTGTCCTCAGTATCGCGGCCAGCCCTCCGGATGCCGCGCACCCGCGCCGTGCATTCCAGCTTCGCGCGGGGTGCTCAGACGCCGCGCCCGCTCGGGGCGCTCGGCGGCTCAGGCGCTCTTGGCGGGAATCACCAGCTCGCGGTAGTAGCCGGCGTGGGCGGGGTAGTAGTGCTCCCACTCCGGCAGCGCGTGGCCGGCACGAGAGGCGACGAGCCGATCGAGGTAGTAGTCCCAGCCGGGCCCCATCGTCGCGGCATCCTTCGACTCGTGCAACCGCTGGCCCAGGGTCAGGGTGGTCATGCCGCCGGCCTCGGTGAGGTGGCAGAACACCCGCATCTTCTCGATGCCCTCGCGGGATTCGACGAGGAATCGGTGCGGGGCCGCGCACTCGAGAATCGTGACGTACTCCCACTCGGAGTCTGGCTCGCTCGTCATGCGGAACTTGACCCCGCCGGTCGCCGGCTGGCCCGTGTATGTGCCGATCCACTTCTCCATCTGATGCGGATTCGTCAGGCTGTACCAGACGTCTTCGATCGGTGCGACGAAGAGCCGATCGAGCAGCAGATACAGACCGTCGGGGCGGTGGGCGAATCGACCAGTGGGTTGGGGTGACATGACGACCTCCGCAGGGTTCAGCGCCAAGATCCGTGCGGGCGACAATGCCCGTGCGGGTCATTCTGATCTTCAGGCTACCCCCGAACCGTCGGCCGGGGGCAAGCAATTTCGGCGGTGCGACAATCCGCTCTCGGAGACGGGTCTCGCCCCGCTGTGCTGGGGCGTTCTGCGCTAGCATCGCGAGAGGACCCGCCCCCGAGCAGCCCGGGCGCAACCCGGCACCTGGCGCTCGAGCGCGAGTGAAGGGGAACCATGTCAGTCCGTGACCACAAGCTCATCCCGAGTGATTTCAGCGCCCTGCCGTCGCAGGCCGCACCGGCCGTGGTGAGCCTCGTCGAGACCTTCTCGCCCGACCTTGATGTGACCGGCCACTTCGTCGGCGCCGACGGTGACGTACCCGCCGCGCTCGGCGTCGACCGCGCCGCGCTGGCGAAGCTGGGCTTCGAGGCGAAGGCCGGCCAGACGCAGACCGTGCTCGCGGCATCCGGCGGCCTCGTCATCGCCGTCGGGCTCGGTGAGCCGGACGAATCCGCGGGTGCGGATGCCGCGGCCGCCGCGCTCCGCGATGCCGCAGCGGCCTTCGCCCGCGCCGCCGCCGCTCACGCCAACATCGGCCTGGACCTCACGGGCATCCCCGCCCTGGATGCCGCAGGAGTCGACGCCGTGACCGAGGGCGTGCTGCTGGCCCGCTACCGTTACAACGCCCTCAAGGCGAAGCCCAAGGGCACCGCACTGGCCGCGCTCGAGCTGCTCGGCGCCGCCGGGGTCGATGGGGCCGATGACGCCGTCCGCCGTGCCCAGATCGGTGCCCGCGCCGGCAACGTGACCCGCGACCTCTGCAACACCCCGCCCGGCCACCTCACCGCCACGAACATCGCCGACATCGCCGTCGAGCTGGGCGGCGTGCACGGCTTCGCCGTCGAGGTCTTCGACAAGCAGGCCCTGATCGAGCTCGGATGCGGCGGACTGCTCGGCGTCAACGCCGGCAGCGCCGATGAACCGCGCATGGTCAAGCTGCGCTACGTGCCGACGTCTGCGGAGGGCGCACCGGCCGAGGCCGGCCACCTTGCGCTCGTCGGCAAGGGCATCATGTACGACTCCGGCGGAATCAGCCTCAAGCCCTCCG
>CAZZNX010000023.1:7110-8033 GCA_964655795.1 uncultured Leifsonia sp.
ACCTGCTGATGAAGATGGACATGGGCGGGGCGGCAGCCGTGCTCGGCGCCTTCACCGCGTTCCGCGACCTCGGTGTCGGAACGGCCGTGACCGGCTTCCTGATGTGCACGGACAACATGCCCTCCGGCACCGCGACCAAGCTCGGGGACGTGCTCACCGCGCGGAACGGCACCACCGTCGAGGTGAAGAACACGGACGCTGAGGGCCGCCTCGTCATGATGGACGCCCTCGCGCTCGCCGCGGAAGAGAAGCCGGACGCGATCGTCGACATCGCCACCCTCACCGGCTCCGCCCTGATGGCCCTCGGCCAGGCGACGGCCGCCGTGCTCGGCAACAACCAGGCCGTCGTCGACCAGCTCCGTTCCGCGGCATCCGTCGTCGACGAGCCGGCCTGGCAGCTGCCGCTCGAGAAGAAGTACCGCAAGCAGCTCGACTCCGACATCGCCGACCTCGGCAACATCGGTGGGCGCTTCGCCGGGGCGACGACCGCTGCGCTGTTCCTCAACGAGTTCGTCGACGGCCTGCCGTGGGCGCACCTCGACATCGCCGGAACGATGCAGAGCGACTCCGACGACGCCTGGCGTTCGCAGGGGGCGACCGGCTACGGCGCGCGCCTGCTCACCGAGTTCGCGCAGCGCTTCAGCCGCCCCTCCGCCGCTTGAGCCCCTGCGCTGGTTGAGCTTGTCGAAACCCCGCTGGTTGAGTAGGCCGTCTACGGCCGTATCGAAACCGAGGCACCCGCGAGAGCGCTGGTCGCCGAGGTTTCGATACGCTCGTTCCTCGCTACTCAACCAGCATGCTGCGGGCGGGCTAGACCGACTCCTCCAGCACCGCCATGGCCGCGTTGTGCCCGCCGAGACCGCTGACGGCTCCGCCGCGCACCGCGCCTGAGCCGCAGATCAGCAGTCGCGGGTGCGCCGTTG
>CAZZNX010000023.1:8049-33491 GCA_964655795.1 uncultured Leifsonia sp.
CGGTGCCCCGCGGGGCGTCGTCCTCGAGGAACGGCCACGACAGCGGGCCGTGGAAGATGTTGCCGCCAGGCATGTTCAGCGCATGCTCGAGGTCGAGGGTCGTCTTCGTCTCGATGCACAGTTCGCCGTCGGCATCCCGCATCACCACGTCTTCGATCGGCTCAGCGAGCACCGAGTTGAGCGAGGCGAGCACGGCAGCCTGCAGCCGTTCCCTGGTCGCGTCGTTGTTGGCCTCGGTCAGCCAGCGATCTGGGGCGTGCAGCGCGAAGACGGTGAGGGTGTGAGCGCCGGATGCCGCCAGCTCCGGCCCGAGGATGGACGGGTCGGCCAGCGTGTGGCAGTAGATCTCGCACGGCAACACCTCGGGGATGACGCCGCGGGACGCCTCGGCGTACGCCCCCTCGAGCTGGCTGTAGCGCTCGTTGATGTGGAAGGTGCCACCGAAGGCCGCCTCCGGTGACACCGTGGCGTCGCGCAGTTTCGGCAGCCGGCTGAGCATGAGGTTGACCTTCACCTGTGCACCTTCTGGGCGGCCGGCATCCGTGCCGGTCGAGGCTTCGCCAGCGCCAGCGCCCCGGCCGATGCCGGCGCTCGCCGCACCGCCGGCGGCGAGCAGCGCATCGAGCACGAACGGCGCGACGTTGGCGAGAACGGTGCCGCCGACGACCCGGCGTTCGTGGCGACCGCGGCGATAGCGCACCTCGCCGTCTGCGCCGATGCTCGTGACCTCCGCGCCGGTCACGATGCGGGCGCCGGCGAGCCTCGCCGCACGCTCGATCTCGCCGGAGACGGCGCCCATGCCGCCGATCGGCACGTGCCAGTCCCCGGTCTCGTTGCCGATCACGTGGTAGAGGAAGCAGCGGTTGGCGTCGAGCGATGGGTCGTCGACGGAGGTGAAGGTTCCGATCAGGCCGTCGGTGGCCACGACGCCGCGCACGAGATCACTGTCGAAGCGCTCCGTGATGACCTGGCCGAGCGGTTGCTCGAAGAAGCTGGTCCAGAGCGCGTCGTCGCCGAGCAGCCGGCGGGCCTCGCTGCGGGTCGGCAGCGGCTCGCACACGCTCGGGAAGAGCGCGGCGGCGACGCGGGTGGTGTCGGCGTAGAAGTCGTTCCAGGCCGCGAAGTCGCCGTCGGCGCCGACCCTGGCGAAGGAGGCGCGCGTCGAGCGACGGTTCGAGTTGTCGACGAGCAGCCCGGTCGTGGTGTCGGCCGGGTCCGGGGTGTATGAGCTGTAGCGGCGCTGCGCCAGACGGATGTCGAGGCCGAGCTCGTCGATGATGCGGGCGGGCAGCAGGCTCACCAGGTAGGAGTAGCGCGAGAGCCGGGCGTCGACGCCGCTGAAGGCCTCGGCCGAGACGGCCGCGCCGCCGAGGTGGTCGTCGCGCTCGAGCAGCAGCACGCTCTTGCCGGCCTTGGCCAGGTAGGCGGCGGCGACGAGGCCGTTGTGCCCGCCGCCGACAATCACAACGTCGTGAGTAGCTTCAGTCATGAGCCGAGCCTATCCGCGGCGGACGGCTCGCCAGCGCCTGGTGGCTACTCGACGAACTTCAGCGTGCCGATCTCCTTGTCGGAGTCGTCGAGGATCGTCATCGTCTCGCCGGAGATCGTCGCCGCGTCGAGTGCGGAGAGCCAGGTGTCGACACCCTCGCAGGCCATCATCGTTGACGCCATGTCGCTGAAGTCGATCGTCGAGCCCTCAACCTCCCACTCGCCGGTGAGCTGGTTGCAACCGTCAGAGCCGCTCACCTTGCCGTCCTCTGTGAAGGCGAGGAAGGGGAGGCCGGCGGTGTCTTCCGTGCCCCAGAAGCCGACGGGGTTCGGTTCGGCGGGCGCATCGGCGCCGTACACCTGGCATCCGCTCAGCGCCAGACCGGCTGCTGCTGCGACCGCGATCGCCGCTGCGACGCGGTGTCGTCGTGGCGAGCCCAACAGTGTTCCGAGGGGGAATCTCATCATCGTGACCATCCGTTCGAGGCTCGTTGTGGCCCGCACGGGGCCCGATGGGCTCCACGGTAGCGCGGTGCGTGCTGCCGGCGCGAGAAATGGCATCGAAACGTTAGGCATCGCATTAGTGTCAAGCTGTGGACCCCATCGCGATAACCCTCACCATCCTCGTGGTGTCCGTCGTCGCCTTCATGTCGAACCGCATCCCGGTCGGCGTCATCGCGCTCGCCGTCGCCGTCGCGCTGTGGGCGACGGGTGTGCTCACACTGCAGCAGTCGCTCGCTGGCTTCGGCGACCCGACCGTGCTCTTCATTGCATCACTCTTCGTCGTGAGTGAGGGGCTGGATGCCACCGGCGTCACCACGTGGGCCGGCCAGAAAGTGATCGGCGCTGCCGGCAAGAACCCGCGCAAACTGCTCGTGCTCGTGATGCTGCTGGTGGCCGGGCTCACCGCGCTGATCAGTGTGAACGGCGCCGTGGCCGCGCTGTTGCCCGTCGTCGTGGTCGTCGCCGTCCGCGCCGGGCTCGCGCCATCGCGGATGCTGCTGCCGCTCGCCTTCGCCGCCCACGCCGGTTCGATGCTCGCCCTCACCGGGACACCGGTCAACATCATCGTCTCCGAGGCGGCCATCGACGCCGGTGAGCGGGCGTTCGGATTCTTCGAGTTCGGCCTGGCCGGCGTGCCCCTCGTCATTGGCACGCTGCTCTTCACCATGGCATTCGGCGACAAGCTCGTTCCGCTGCGCACCGCCAGCCTGATGCCGCGCGATCTGAGCGATCACGCCAGGGTGCTGCGCACGCAGTACGAGCTGAGCACCCCGTCGAGCGAGCTCATCGATGCCAGCGGCGGAGTCGCCGAGGTCGTCATCGCGCCGCGCTCCAGCCTCATCGGACTGACCGTCTTCCCCGGCATGTGCACGCCGAGCGGCGATCTGGTGATCCTCGCCGTGCAGCGCAAGGGCGAGGAGATCGAGGGCCCGGAGGCGACCCTGGCCGCCGGTGACACCCTGCTGCTCGAGGGCAGCTGGGCTGCCCTCGACGAGCACACGGCCGACCCCGATGTGCTCGTCGTCGACTCGCCCGAGCTGCTGCGCCGCACGGTGCCGCTCGGCCCGCGCGCCGGGTGGGCGATCGGCATCCTGACCGGCATGGTCGTGCTGCTGGCGACCGGGCTGGTTCCAGCGGCGATCGCCGGAATCGTGGCAGCGCTGGCCATGGTGATCACCCGAACTGTGTCGGTGCCGCAGGCCTACCGCAGCATCTCGTGGACGACCGTGGTGCTCGTGGCCGGCATGATCCCGCTCTCGACCGCATTCATGCAGACGGGCGCCGCCGATCTCATCGCCGACGGCCTGCTCGGCGTCGTCGGCGACTCCGGCCCGCAGTTGGCCCTCTTCGCGCTCTGCCTCATCACGGTGGTTCTCGGCCAACTCATCAGCAACACGGCGACGGTGCTCATCGTGATCCCGGTCGCCGTCTCGGTGGCCGCGACGATGGGCGTCTCTGTGCTGCCGTTCCTGATGGGGCTCACGGTGGCCGGCGCCGCCTCATTCCTCACGCCCATCGCGACCCCGGCGAACATGATGGTGATGGGCCCCGGCGGCTACAGGTTCACCGACTACTGGAGGCTCGGCCTGCCGCTGCTCCTGCTCTTCCTCGCCGTCGCGACCTTCTACGTGCCGCTGATCTGGCACTTCTAGCGTGAGCGGCGGCTGACCGCGGCGCGCCTGGGTGCGCTCGTCTACTCCGGATGCCGCGGCTCCGGCCCTACGATGAGCACATGATCCGCTTTCTGATTCGCACCGCCATCTTCATCGCCTCCGCCGCCATCGGCCTGCTCGTGGCGATGTGGCTGGTGCCGGAGGTCACCCTCAGCTGGAGCGGTGCGACCGTCGCCGTGCTGGTGTTCGCGATCATCCAGAGCGTGGTCAGCCCGTTCCTGTTCAAGATGGCCGCCCGCAACGCGCCCGCGTTCCTCGGTGGAATCGGCCTGGTCTCGACCTTCGTCGCACTCTTCGTCGCGTCGCTGTTCCCCGGTGGACTCGAGATCGAGGGCTGGCGCGCATGGATCGTCGCGCCCGTCCTCGTCTGGCTGGTCACCGCCCTGGCGACCTTCTTGCTGCCGATGATCTTCCTGAAGAAGACCGTCGACAAGAAGCGCAACGGCACGGCCCTCCCGGTCTAGCCCCGCGCGTCCCGCCGAGACTGCAAGTTCGGTGGTTATGAGGCCTCTTAGCGCCCGAACTTGCAGTCTCGGCGGGGGTCAGGCGGGGGAGAGCTCGGCGACGGCGCGGGCCAGCGCGTCCCGCACCGCCGAGACGCCCGGGCGCTCGGCGCTGGAACGCCTGGCCGAGGTGAACACGTCGCGGTGCGGGCTGCCGGGCAGTTCGAGCAGGCTCACGCTCGGGCTCTCGCCGGCCCAGACCAGGTCGGGCAGCAGGCCGACCGCGTTGCCGGAGCGGATCAGGCGGATGTGCGCCATCAGGTCGGCCGTCTCGAAGCGGACATCGGGTTCGAAGCCGGCCGCGCGGCAGAGCTGCGTCGCCCAGGCGCGGGCCGCCGTGCCCTCCGGCTCCATCACCCAGGGCAGCGCGGCCGCGTCCGCGAGGGTGGTGATGTCGACCGCATCCGTTGATCGAGTAGCGCGGCGCGGAGCGGCGCGAAAGGCGGCAGCCAGATCCAAGGGATTCTCGGGAACCGCCACCGATGCTATACCGGGGGCCGCGAGGGTCTCGATACGCTCGTTCCTCGCTACTCGACCAACGGGAGTCTGCGCAGGCCCGATGGCGAGGCGGATGACGTCGGTGACGAGGTGCACACGGTCGAGGTCGGGGCGGTGCTCCCGCGTGTGGCCGGGGTACTGTTCGGCGATGACGAGGTCGAAGTCGCGGGCGGAGACCTCGAACAGGCCGGCATCCGGTTCGCGCTCGGTCATCTCCACCCGCAGCTCGGGGTAGTCGGCGGCGAGAATCGTCAGCGCCTGCGGAATCACGGCGTGCGCGGCGGACTGGAACACGGCCAGGCGCACGGTGCCGCTGACGGTGGTGAGGGAGGCCGCGAGCTCACCCTCTGCCCGCTCGAGTGTGTCGAGCACCTCGGCCGCCCGTGCGACGAGCAGCTCGGCCTGCGGGGTGAGCAGCACCCGGCGTCCGGACTTCTCAAGCAGCGGAACGCCGACCTCCTTCTCGAGCAGCGTCAGCTGCTGCGACACGGAGGACGGGCTGTAGGCGAGGGCGTCCGCCACGGCGGCGAGGGTCCCGCGCAACTTCACCTCGCGGAGCAGGCGCAGCCGGCGCACGTCAAGCATCGGATTCTCCCTGTGATCGGGTGTCGCAATTCATCGATTCTACTAACTGATATCCGTCATAAACATTCGCTTTACCGAAGTGTTGCCCGGCCTCACACTGGAGAAACCCGCAGCAGATCTGCAGCAAGCGCACCGCCGCGCCCCCGTGATTCATCCCGTCGAAAGAACTAGTCTCGTGACCATGCCGCACCTCTCCAGCTCCGAACTCCAGGCTGAGGGCCCCGACGCCCGCGAACTCGAGACGGCGACCATCGCCCTCGTGAAGAAATGGCTGGCCGACAGCGCCGACGCCCCGGCCGACCCCGCCGCCGAGCGCCTCGCCGGTGTGCTGAAGGACCCGAACGGGCTCGACTTCACCGTCGGCTTCGTCGACGGCGTCATGCGGCCGGAAGACCTGATGGTCGCCGGGCACAACCTGCAGGCCGTCGCGGCCAAGACGCCGCGCTTCCTGCCCTGGTACATGCGCGGCGCGATCGGCCTGGGCGGCGTGCTCGGCCCCGTCATCCCGTGGGTCGTCATCCCCGTCGCGCGCCGCGTGCTGCGCGAGATGGTTGGCCACCTCGTCGTCGATGCCTCGCCGGAGAAGCTCGGCCCCGTCATCGAGCAGCTGCGCTCCGGCGGCAACCGCCTCAACCTCAACCTGCTCGGCGAGGCCGTGCTCGGCCAGAAGGAGGCCGACCGTCGCCTCGAGGGCACCCGCGCGCTGCTCGCCCGCCCCGACGTCGACTACGTGTCGATCAAGGTCAGCGCCGTCTCGAGCCAGCTCTCCATGTGGTCGTTCGACGAGGCCGTCGAGCGCACCGTCGAGCGCCTCACCCCGCTCTACGAGCTGGCCGCGAACTCGGCCCCGGTCAACGGGCGCACCAAGTTCATCAACCTCGACATGGAGGAGTACCGCGACCTCGACCTGACGATCGCCGTCTTCGAGCGGATCCTCGACCAGCCGCAGCTGCTGAACCTCGAGGCCGGCATCGTGCTGCAGGCCTACCTCCCCGATGCGCTGCACGCGCTGCAGGGCCTCACCGAGTGGTCGAAGGCCCGCCGCGCCCGCGGCGGCGCACCGATCAAGGTGCGTCTGGTCAAGGGCGCGAACCTCGCCATGGAGCACGTCGACGCCGCCGTGCACGACTGGCCGCTCGCCACCTACTCGACCAAGCAGGACAGCGACACCAACTACAAGCGCGTGCTCAACTGGGCACTCAGCTACGAGAACACGGATGCCGTGCGCCTCGGTGTCGCAGGGCACAACCTCTTCGACGTCGCATTCGCCTGGCTGCTCGCCGGCCAGCGCGGTGTGCAGTCCAACATCGAGTTCGAGATGCTCCTCGGCATGGCCACCGGTCAGGCCGAGGCCGTGAAGAAGGATGTCGGCGAACTGCTGCTGTACACGCCGGTCGTGAACCCGGCCGAGTTCGATGTCGCCATCGCCTACCTGATCCGCCGCCTCGAAGAGAACGCCAGCCAGGAGAACTTCATGTCCGCGGTGTTCGAGCTGAACAGCTCTGCCGCCCTGCTGCAGCGCGAGACCCGCCGCTTCAGCGCATCGCTCGAGGCGCTGGACACCGTCGTGCCGGGGCCGAACCGCACCCAGAACCGTTCGACGGAGAGCGCACCGGTGCTCATCGACGTGATCGACGCGCTGCGCCCGCCCGCCCCGGTCCACGAGGACGCCGGCGACCCGAACCTGACCGCCATGGTGCTCGGACTCAGCCGCGGCGAGATGGCCGAGGCGCTCGAGGAGTACGAGCCGGAGGCCGCGGCATCCGCCCCCGAACCCGCTCGGGCGGCCGAAGCGGTCGTGAGCGCAGCGGTCAACGCCGCCGCTGAGGGCTCGGACAACACCGGTTTCCACAGTGCCGGTTTCCACAACGAGCCGGACACCGACCCGGCCCTTCCGGCCAACCGCCTCTGGGGCCGCGCGATCCTCGGCCGCGTTGCCGAGTCGCGCATCGGCGTCGACGTGATCGAGGCCGCCTCGATCAGCGACGCCGCCGTGCTCGAGCGTGTGATCGACACCGTCGCCCACACGGGCGTCGAGTGGGGCCGCCGCAGCGGTGCGGAGCGCGCTGAGGTGCTGCACCGCGCCGGCATCGCCCTCGCCGCCAACCGCGGCCGCCTGATCGAGGTGATGGCCGCCGAGACCGGCAAGACCATCGCAGAGGCCGACCCCGAGATCAGCGAGGCGATCGACTTCGCCCACTACTACGCCGAGCGCGCGAAGGATCTCGACGCCGTGCAGGGGGCGCGTTTCGTGCCGTCGAAGCTCACCGTCGTCACCCCGCCGTGGAACTTCCCCGTGGCCATCCCGGCCGGCTCCGTGCTCTCGGCACTCGCCGCCGGCTCCGGCGTCATCATCAAGCCGGCCAAGCTGGCCCGTCGCTCCGGCGCGATCATGGTCGAGGCCCTCTGGCAGGCCGGCGTTCCGCGCGAGCTGCTCGCCCTCGTCGACTTCGCCGGCGAGGCCAGGCACGAGCTCGGCCGCCAGCTCGTCTCGCACCCCTCCGTCGACCGTGTGATCCTGACCGGTGGCTACGAGACGGCGCAGCTGTTCCGCTCCTTCCGCCCCGATCTGCCGCTGCTGGCCGAGACGAGCGGCAAGAACGCCGTGATCGTCACGCCGAGCGCCGACCTCGACCTGGCGGCATCCGATGTGATCAAGAGCGCATTCGGCCACGCCGGCCAGAAGTGCTCGGCCGCCAGCCTCGTGATCGTCGTCGGTTCCGTGGCGCACTCCAAGCGCTTCGAGAGCCAGCTGGTGGATGCCGCGAGCTCGCTGAAGGTCGGCTACCCGGCCAATCCAGAGACCCAGATGGGCCCGATCATCGAGCCGGCCTCTGGCAAGCTGCTGCACGCCCTCACCGAACTCGGTGCGGGGGAGAGCTGGCTGGTCGAACCCAAGCAGCTCGACGCCAGCGGCAAGCTGTGGTCGCCCGGTATCCGCACCGGCGTCGCCGCGGGCTCCTACTTCCACCTCACCGAGTTCTTCGGACCGGTGCTCGGTGTGATGCACGCGCGCAACCTCGAAGAGGCGATCCGCTTCCAGAACGCGGTCGACTACGGCCTGACCGCCGGCCTGCACTCCCTCGACGCCGAGGAGCTCGCGCTCTGGCTCGACACCGTCGAGGCCGGAAACCTCTACGTCAACCGCGGCACGACCGGTGCGATCGTGCAGCGCCAGCCCTTCGGCGGCTGGAAGCGCTCCTCGGTCGGTGCCGGCACCAAGGCCGGCGGACCGAACTACCTGATCGGCCTCGGCGGCTGGGTGAACAACCCGGGAACGCACAGCCAGACGCTGCACCTGCGCGGGCTCGACGAGCGAGTCATCGCCGTCATCGAGGCGTCGCAGTCCTCGCTCGGCTACGAGGAGTTCGACGTGCTGCGCCGCAGCGCGCTCAGCGACGCCATCGCATGGGCAGAGGAGTTCGGCACCGCGAAGGACGTCTCGGCGCTCGGCCTCGAGCGCAACGTGTTCCGCTACCGGCACCTGCCCGTCACCGTGCGGGTATCGGAGGCGGCCAGCCTCGGCCACGCCATGCGCGTGATCGCGGCCGGCGTGCTCTCCCGTTCGCACTTCGAGGTCTCCAGCGCCACCGCGCTGCCGGCCGCCGTGCTGGCGCAGCTGGAGGCGCGCGACATCGTGGTGAAGACCGAATCGGATTCCGCGTGGCTGAAGCGTGCGGCATCCGGCGGAATCACCACCTCCCGCGTCCGCATCGTCGACGCGGTCGGCGGGGGAGCCTCAGCTGCCCTGTCCGCCGCTCTCGGCGGCAGCCCCGACGTCGCGATCTACGATCACGAGGTCACCCAGGCCGGCCGCATCGAGGTGCTGCCGTTCCTCCGCGAACAGGCGATCTCGATCACGGCGCACCGCTTCGGCAACCCGAGCACCCTCTCGGAGGGCGTGATCTAGCGGGGAACCCGCTGATTGAGCTTGTCGAAAGCAACGCAGGTTTCGACAGGCTCAACCAACGGACCAAGGAAGCTCAAACAGCAGCTCGCAAGCGGGGTGGCGCTACTGTTCGAGCGCGGCGCGCGCGGCCTTCAGCGCGGCGGCCGGCGCGACGCCCAGCTGGGCGGCCCGCTCAGCGAAGGCGTGCGCGGCGAGCTGCAACTGCGTCGCGGTGGGGTCACCCGTCTCGGCGACGAAGCTGCCCGCACGCCCGCGCGTCTCGATCACGCCGTCCTTCTCGAGCGCCCGGTAGCTTCCGGCCACCGTGTTCACGGCGAGGCCGAGCTCGGTGGCGAGGCCGCGCACGGTCGGCAGCCGGGTGCCAGCAGGCAGCCGGCCGTCCTGCACAGCGGCGAGCAACTGCATCCGCAGCTGCTCGAATGGCGGCGTCGTCAACGCCTTGTCGATGCTGAATTCCAGGTGCATTGCGCCTCCCGTCAGTCGCTGCCGCGCTGCACGAGCCGCGACAGCACGATCGCGCTGCGGGTGTGGTCGACATTGGGTGCGATGCGGAGGCGCTCGAGCGCGTCTTCGAGGCTCGGGATATCGCGGGAGCGCAGGTGCACGATGGCGTCGGCGCTGCCCGTGACGGTGCCGGCATCCACCACCTCCGGCACGGCGGAGAGAATGCGGCGCAGCTCGTCGGGGGCGACGGTGCCCCGGCAGAACAGTTCGACGTAGGCCTCGGTGCTCATGCCATCGACGGCCGGATCGACCTGGATGGTGAAGCCGCGAATCGTGCCGTCGGCGACCAGACGGTCCACGCGCCGCTTCACTGCGGATGCCGAGAGGCCGACGACCGAGCCGATGTCGCCATAGCCCGCGCGGGCGTTCTGGCGGAGGAGGTCGAGAATGCCGCGATCCAGATTGTCCATGCTGCGAGTCTACGCCGGTTCCTTGCGTTAGCCCCGGTGAGAACGCCGAATTCCGGCGCGGGTCGGCGAGTATCGCAGCTTCACGCCGTGTGAGACTGAGGGTGGCGTCTGAAGCGGGCGAACATTGACCGCTTCAGGCTCAACGAGCGACCTGGTCCGCCATCTGCAAGACAGTGTGACCTCGCGGCGGCCCTCTGGTGAGCCGTGGGACCACTCCATCGTTGACCAAGGAGGCTCTCGTGCCCAGTACAACCACCCCCTCGATCCAGACCGGATCGCCGGCCGTACAGCCCGCCGCCACGGCCGAGGCCACGCAGCGCAAGGCCATCGCCCGCTCCGTGCTGATGTGCAAGCCGGAGCACTTCACCGTCGTCTACCGCATCAACCCGTGGATGGACCCGGCGCTGCCCACCGACACCAGCCTCGCCGTGCGCCAGTGGCAGACCCTGTACGACGTCTACATCAGCCTCGGCTTCGACGTGCAGCTGATCGACCCCATCGAGGGCCTGCCCGACATGGTCTACGCGGCCAACGGCGGCATGGTCATCGACGGCATCGCCTACGGTGCCAGCTTCACCCACCCCGAGCGCCAGCCGGAGGGCCCCGCGTACATGACGTGGTTCGGCGACAACGGCTTCACCGTCGCCGTGCCGGAGGAGATCAACGAGGGCGAGGGGGACTTCCTGCTCGTCGGCGACACGATCCTGGCCGGAACCGGATTCCGCAGCGACTCCCGCTCGCACCAGGAGCTCGGCCGCATCTACAACCGTGAGGTCATCACCCTCTCCCTGATCAACCCGAGCTTTTACCACCTCGACACCGCGCTCGCGGTGCTCGACAGCACGCCCGGCCAGGAGCACATCGCCTACCTGCCGAGCGCCTTCGACGCACCGAGCCTCGCGCTCCTGCAGGAGCGCTACCCCGACGCCATCATCGTCAACGAGACGGATGCCGCCATCCTCGGCCTCAACTCCTACAGTGACGGCCTCAACGTCGTGATCGCCAGCCGCGCCAAGGACTTCGAGCGCCAGCTGATCGAGCACGGCTACAACCCCATTGGCGTCGACCTCTCCGAGCTGCTGCTCGGCGGCGGCGGCGTCAAGTGCTGCACCCTGGAGCTGCGCCGATGACCCTCTCAACCACCTCAACGACCCCGCGCCAGTTCGCGGCCATCGTGCTCGAAGAAGAGCACGCCGCACACAACTACCACCCGCTGCCGGTTGTCGTGGCATCCGGAGACGGCGCCTGGGTCACCGACGTCGATGGCCGTCGCTACCTCGACTGCCTCGCCGCCTACTCGGCCGTGAACTTCGGTCACTCCAATCCGGTGCTGTTGGACGCCGCCCGCGCTCAGCTCGGCCGCATCACGCTCACCAGCCGTGCGTTCCACAACGACCAGCTCGGCCCGTTCGTCACGGAGCTCGCAACGCTCGCGGGCAAGGACATGGTCCTGCCGATGAACACCGGGGCAGAGGCCGTCGAGTCCGGCATCAAGGTCGCGCGCGCCTGGGGCTACCGGGTCAAGGGCGTCGCACCGGATGCCGCCAACATCATCGTCATGGCGGGCAACTTCCACGGGCGCACCACCACGATCATCAGCTTCAGCGACGACGAGGAGGCCCGCGCGGACTTCGGTCCGTTCACGCCCGGCTTCCGCACCGTGCCGTACGGCGACGCCGCTGCGCTCGAGGCGGCGATCGACGAGAACACCGTCGCGGTGCTGATTGAACCGATCCAGGGCGAGTCCGGCATCGTCGTGCCTCCCGCCGACTTCCTGCCGGCCGTGCGCGAGATCACCAGCCGTCACAACGTGCTCTTCATCGCGGACGAGATCCAGTCCGGCCTCGGCCGCACCGGCGCGACGTTCGCCTGCGACCTGGTCGGCGTCGTCCCCGATCTGTACCTGCTCGGCAAGGCGCTCGGCGGCGGCATCATTCCCGTCTCGGCCGTCGTCGGCAACAGCGACGTCCTCGGCGTGATCCAGCCCGGCCAGCACGGTTCAACCTTCGGCGGCAACCCACTGGCGGCGGCCGTCGGCCTCGCCGTGGTGCGGTTGCTCGCCACCGGCGAGATGCAGGAGCGCGCCCGCGTGCTCGGCGAGCGGCTGCGCGCCGACCTCGCCGAACTCATCGGTCACGGCGTTCTCGCGGTGCGCGGCGCAGGCCTCTGGGCCGGCATCGACATCGACCCGGAGCTGGCCAGCGGCCGCGCCGTCTGCGAATCGTTGATGGAGCGCGGCGTGCTCGCCAAGGACACCCACGGTTCAACCATCCGCCTCGCCCCGCCGATCGTTGTCGAGGCAGCCGACCTGGACTGGGCCGTCGAGCAGCTGCGCGCCGTGCTCACGGAGCTCGCCGGCTAGGCAGCACCCGCCGCCGCCCGCGCCCGCTCGTCTCGGCGCGCGCTCCGCGCCACTTGCTGCGCTGTGCGCCACATCATGTGGCGCACAGCGCACGAAATGGCGCAGAGCGAACGTGCACAGGGGCGGGCGAGATATCGCCCAGCTCGGGAGCGAGTGTCACACTTAAGGCATGAGTACCGAGCCTGAGGGCACCGCACCACCAGCATCGACCGCGAAAGCCGCGGCAGCGGCAGCCGCAGATCACAGCTTCTTCGGCCAACCGCGCCCCCTGGCGACTGTGTTCGGCGTGGAGATGTGGGAGCGTTTCAGCTTCTACGGCATGCAGGGAATCCTGCTGATCTACCTGTACTTCGCGGTCAGCGAGGGCGGGCTCGGGATGCCGCAGGCCACCGCGGCCGGTATCGTCGGCGCCTACGGCGGCGCCGTCTACCTCTCCACCATCCTCGGCGCCTGGCTGGCCGACCGCGTGTTCGGTTCGGAGCGGGTGCTCTTCGCCAGCGCGATCGTGATCATGTGCGGCCACCTGGCCCTCGCGCTGCTGCCCGGCTTCAGCGGCGTGATCGTCGGCCTCATCATGGTCGCAATCGGTTCCGGTGGTCTCAAGGCGAACGCGACGAGCGTCGTCGGCACGCTCTACTCGACCGACGACCCGCGCCGCGACGCCGGCTTCTCGATCTTCTACCTCGGCATCAACCTCGGTGGCTTCCTGGGACCGATCATCACCGGGCTGCTGCAGAGCACGCTCGGCTTCCACTGGGGCTTCGCCATCGCCGCCGTCGGTATGGCGATAGGCCTCACCCAGTACTCCTTCGGGCGCAAGCGCCTGCCGGAGATCGTGCACCACGTGCCGAACCCGCTGCCGCGTGAGCGCCGGCCGCTCGTCATCGGCCTCGCGGTCGCCGCCGTGCTGCTCGTGCTCGCCCTCGTGCTGCTCGGCGTCATCCGAGCCGAGAACCTCGCGCTGATCGTGATCATGCTCACGATCGTCGCGGCGATCGCCTACTTCACGGTGATCCTCTCGAGCAAGAAGATCTCTGCGACGGAGCGCTCGCGCGTCTTCGGCTTCATCCCGCTGTTCATCGCCAGCGTCGCCTTCTGGTCGCTCTACCAACAGCAGTTCACCGTGCTCACGATCTACTCCGACGAGCAGCTGAACCGCAGCATCTTCGGCTGGACGATGCCGATCTCGTGGGTGCAGTCGATCAACCCGGTGTTCATCATCGTGCTCTCCGGGGTCTTCGCCGCGATCTGGACCAAACTCGGCACGCGTCAGCCGTCGACCCCGGTGAAGTTCGCGCTCGGCACCGCGATCATGGGCCTCGGCTTCCTGCTGTTCCTGCCGTTCGCAGGCGGTGCCGCCAACAGCACGCCGCTGCTGGCGATCATCGGCATCCTGTTCGTCTTCACCGTTGCCGAGCTGCTGCTCTCGCCGGTCGGCCTCTCGGTGGCGACCAAGCTCGCCCCGCAGGCGTTCACGACCCAGATGGTTGCACTGTTCTTCCTCTCGGTTGCGCTCGGAACGGCCATCTCCGGTCAGCTGGCCGGGCTGTACTCGAGCGAGAACGAGCTCGCGTACTTCGGCATCCTCGGTGGAATCGCGATCCTGCTCGGCGGCCTGCTCGCGCTGTTCACGAAGCCGGTGCTGCGCCTGATGGCCGGCGTACGCTGACCCAGAAAGCGGCCGGCACTCCCGGCCCGTGAAAAGTGCAGCGGCCCGGTGAATTCACCGGGCCGCTGCACTTTAACCGGGCCGTCAGGCGGCGCGGGCCGCAGCGACGAAGGCGGCGATCAGCGCGGCATCCTTGACGCCGCGGCTGCTTTCGACGCCGCTCGAGACGTCGACCCCGGCCGGCCGCGCCTCGGCGATGAGCGCAGCGACGTTGCCGGGGTGCAAGCCACCGGCGAGCAGCCACTGGCCGTGCGGCGGATCGGCGAGCAGGGCGCCGGTGTCGAACGGTTCGCCTGCGCCGGGGATCGGGGCGTCGATGAGCAGCCGGTGCCGGCGGAGCCCGCTCGGGTCGCTCGCGAGGGCGCTCAGATACTCGTCGAGGGAGAGCGCCCGGATCGTGTCGAAGCCCAGCTCGCGCAGCTGGTCGAGTTCGGTGACCGGCTCACCGCCGTGCAGCTGCACGGTGCTCACCCCGGCAGCGCGGGCCGTCTGCACGACCTCGTCGAGCGGCTGCCTGCGAAAGACGCCAACGGTCTGGAGCGAGGCGGGAACGGCCTGAACGAGCTCACGCACCGTGGCCGCGTCGACCGTGCGCGGGCTGCCTGCCGCGAACACGAAGCCGACGGCATCGGCACCAGCATCGAGGGCGGCGGCCAGCGTGACGGGCTCGCTGAGCCCACAGATCTTGACGAACATGCCTCCAGCTTGGCATGCCCCAGGCTTGGGGGTACCGCCGGCTTTGCGCCGCCACGGCTGCGTATGAGATTGTGGGTGGCTCGGCTGAGCGAACGTGTAGGGCGTCGCTCAGCCGAGGTTCTCAGGCTCAGCCGAGCAACGGGCGCACGTTCGCGTAGCCGTCGGGGATCACGGATGACGGCACGTCGAAGACCCGCGTGAATCCGGTCTGCTCGCTGTATGCCGGCCATCCGGGGTCACCCGTCGTCACGAATGCGACGGCTTCGGCGTGGACCTCATCGGCCCGGGCCTGCGGTGGGTTGCCGCCAGCGATGGCGTCGATCTTGTCGCTGCCGAGGCAGTCGAAGAAGAACGGCACGTCGATGCAGTGCATGGCGTAGTGGTAGGTGGGCGACTCCCACGAGAAGCGGTAGACCCAGGTGCGGCCGAGGTCTGCGGGCGCAGCGCCGGCATCGCGCGCGGCGACGAGCTTCAGGATGAAGGTGCGGAACATGACGTCGGTGAGGTAACGGCCGAACGTCGCGGCCGTGCCGCGCTTGGTGACATCCGGGTTGGCGGCGAGGTAGGCCTTGCGCACCGGCTTGCTCAGGCCCGCTTTGCCCAGCAGCAAACCCTTCGGCACGAAGCGCAGCTTGTTCTTGGCCTCGTCGAGCGCCATCGAGAACTCATCGTCGGTCGCGCCGAGCACGAGCGGCTTGTCTGCACCGACGCCCTGGCGGATCGACTCCATGGTGGGCTGGGTGATCAGCACGCCATCGACCATCGGCGCGAGGGCGAGGCCCTCTTTCACCAGGATCTGGATGCCGTCCATCGGCGAGATCGGCCCGCTGGCCGGTTCCTGCGCCTTCTGCTGGAGCTCGAGGATGCGCTCCTCGCTGAGGGAGGCGAATCCGGCCCGCGTCGGCTCAACACCGGCGAGCTCGGCCAGACGGAGCGAGAGGGTCTTCGCGCGGTCGCGGGTGACATCGCCGACAGCGCCAGAGATGCAGTAAACGCCGTGGAAGAGGTGGTGGGCGCTCTTCATGCCGAGCAGGGTGAGCACTGCGCCGCCGCCGGCGGACTGGCCGACGATGGTGACGCGCGATGCGTCGCCGCCGAATGCGCCGATGTTCTGCTGCACCCACTCCAGGGCGAGCAGCCAGTCCAGCACGCCGCGGTTGTCCGGTGCGCCGTCGATCAGGCCGAAACCGTCGAAGCCGAGGCGGTACGAGATCGACACGGTGACGACGCCGTCGCGGTTGAACGACGCCCCGTCGTACCAGGGGCTCGCGGGGGAGCCGGCGGTGAAGCCGCCACCGTGGATGTACACGAGCACCGGCAGGGCGGCGTCGCCACCCGGCGTCGGGGTGAACACGTTGACGTTGAGCGTCGACTCGCCGGCGATGGAGGGCTCGGGGATGAGCGTGATCTCGGCGAGCGTCTCGCGCTGCGGGGTGGCGCCGAACGCGAGGGCGTCACGGACGCCCTCCCACGGTGCGTGCGGAACGGGGGCGGCGAAGCGCAGCTCGCCGACCGGCGCCTCTGCGAAGGGAATGCCGAGGAAGGCAGCGGATGCCGCGCCGGATGTCGGGCGCCAGCGGCCGCGGACCACGCCGGCCGTCGTGCGCACCTCCGGGGCGACGCTCGTGTCGAGTTCGATGGGGAGACTCATGTCGAAATCCTTAGCTCGTTCAATGAAGTGTGCATGAAACACAGGAGGAGAGCCACCGCAGACCGTTGATCGGCCCGGCGATGCTCTCCTCCTGCATGATTCGGGGTGGGGGGTGTCAGACGGCGGCGGGCTGCGGCAGCAGCATCCGCACATCGGCGAAGGCGTCATCCTGCACCGAAGACGCGGGATCGTCGAAGACGCGCGCCTGCCGGTCGACGTTGTTCCAGGCCGGCCAGCCGGCGTCGGAGCTGCGGATCAGGCCGAGGGCCCCGCCGTGCACCTCGTCGGCGAGTGCCTGCGACGGCGCTGCGCCCGCGACGTTCTCCACCCGCTCAGCGCCCAGCTGGTCGAAGAAGAACGGCACGTCGACGCAGTGGCAGGAGCTGCCCATCGTCGGTGACGCCCAGGAGAAGCGGTAGATCCACGTGGGTGCACCGACGTTGGCCTCGACGTGGGAAGCCCGCACCTCGGCGACGTCCACCGCGGGGGCGCGGAACATGACGTCGCTCAGGTACTGGCCGACGGTGTCGGCGGTGTCGAGGCCCTGGTGCTCGGCGAGGTAGGCCTCGAGGATCTCGGGCGAGCTCACGAGCTGACCGAGCAGCGCGGCTGCCGGCACATTCGCCAGCGATTCCCTGGCGCCGGCCAGGACCATGTTGAACTCCTGGTCCGTTGCGCCGAGGATGAGGGCCTTGTCTGCACCGATGCCGGCCGCGAAGGCCTCGCGGCTCGGCAGCGGGATGATGTCACCGTCGACGACGGGGCCGAGTACGAGGCCGCCGTTGACCAGGCCGACCAGCCCGGCAACGGGGTCGGGCTCGCCACCGTCGGCGTCGCCGCCACCGAGGTTCATGGGCGAGGCCTCCGCCTGAAGCTCGAGGATCCGCGCCTCAGGCAAGGTGGACAACCCGGCTCGGGTCGGGGCCACTCCGCCAAGCTCCGCGATCCGGCGGCCTGCCGCCTCTGCCGCATCGAGCGTCGTCGAGGTCGGAACGCCGGAGATCGAGTAGACGCCCTGGAAGAGGTGCTGTGCGCTCGGCATGCCGAGCAGCGTGAGCACCGCGCCGCCACCGGCCGACTGGCCGGCGATGGTGACCCGGGCCGGGTCACCGCCGAAGGCCGCGATGTTCTCCTGCACCCACTCGAGGGCGAGCATCCAGTCGAGCACGCCGCGGTTCAGCGGGGCGTCCTCGATGAAGCCGAAGCCGTCGAAGCCGAGACGGTACGACACCGACACCAGCACGACGCCGTCACGGTTGAACGGGGCGCCGTCGTACCAGGGGCTCGAGGGCGAGCCGGAGACGTAGCCGCCGCCGTGGATGTAGACGAGCACGGGCAGCGCCGTGGCCTCGCCGGGGCTGGGGGTGAAGACGTTGACGTTGAGAGTCGACTCACCGGCGAACGCCGGCTCGGGGATCAGAGTGATTTCGCCCTGAACCTCGCGGTGCGGGGTGGCGCCGAACTCGATCGCATCGCGCACACCCTCCCATGCCCGGTGCGGGACCGGTGCGGCGAAGCGGTGCTCGCCGACGGGCGGCTCGGCGAACGGAATGCCGAGGAACGCTGCAGAGGGCGAGCCCGCGGCATCCGGGGCATCGCGCCAGAAGCCGCGTACGGCGCCCGCGTTCGTCTGGACGATGGGAGGGGTGGCGATGGTCACAGCTGTTCTCCTAACGAACGCTCTTGATCGGCACGAGTACGACGGCCGCGATGATGACCGCGATCATGCCGAACACGAAGAGGGCGGGGAATCCACCGAAGACGCCGATGATGAGGGCGGCAACGGCCGGGCTCATCGCCTGCGGGATGTTGGTGGCAACGTTCAGGATGCCGAGGTCCTTGCCTGCCGCGGCACCATCGCCCGGCAGCACCTCGGTCATGAGCGCCGTGTCGCACGCCATGTAGAGGCCGAAGCCGAAGCCGTTGATGATGCCCATGATGAGCATGCCGGTGAAGCTCGGCATCAGGAGCGGCATCGAGAGGCCGATGACCATGATGACGCTCGCGGCGTAGACGAACACCTTGCGGCGGCCGATCTTGTCACTCCACCAGCCGGCGATCACGATCGAGATCAGGGTGGGGACGACGCCGACAACGGCGAGCAGGCCCGCGTTGGTCGCAGCCTCGCCGAGCGGCATCTTGAGGTAGTCGGTGAGGATGTACAGGTTGTACGCGGCGATGACGAAGTAGCCGAGGATGAAGAAGAAGCGTGCCGCGAACGCCCAGGCGAAGTCGGGGTGCTGCTTCGGGTTGATCCAGAATCCGGAGAGGAACGCCTTCCAGCTCCAGGGCTCGACCACGCCGCCGACGCTCGAGCTGTCGCGGTTGAACAGAACGAAGAGCACGGCGACGACCAGGATGCCGATGCCGAAGACCGCGTAGCCGACGCCGAGGTTGTTCACGAACTGGCCGGCAACCACGGTTCCGACTGCAACGCCGATCATGGTGCCGACGCCGACCATGGCCGAGGCCATTCCTCGGCGGGAGCGCGGGAAGCGGTCGGGGATGATCGCCGACATCGGGCCCTGGAGCGCGTTCAGAGAGACCTGGATGATGACCCAGAAGATCGTGATCCAGAGCACGTTCTGCATGCCGCCGAGACCGAGCAGGAAGATCATCGCGACGGCAGCACCGATCAGCATCCACGGCGCGCGACGGCCGAGGCGCGAGCGCGTGCGGTCGCTGAATGCGCCGACGATCGGCTGGGCGAAGAGCGTGAAGATGAACGACACCGTCGTCACGATCGCCAGGTTGTTGATCTTGTTCTCTGGGTCGAGCAGGGCCACCTGGGCCGGCAGCAGGATTCCGGTGAGAGCGCCGTACGTGGCGAACAGGAACAGCGACGTGACCGCGATCGACGGCAGGAGCGCCTTGGTGGCGAGCGGGCTGCGCAGACCGGTGGGTGAGAGTTCGGTGCGGCCGTCGCTGTCGACGTCGGAGCCGGGGGATTGTGTGGACACGATTCTCCTCTTCGTTGAGAAAGGGTGATGCGTAAAAGGGGGCAACGCGTTCAAAACCAAACGACGTTTGGTAATCAGTATGGGGCCATGGGCTCAATAGTTCAAGCGTTGAACTTCAAGCGCGGCGCGCTGTTCCCGTCCGAAAACCGAGTCATGTATGGTTTCCTCGATCGCAATGACGAACGTCTTGAAGGGGCGGAAATGACAACGGTGTCCGAAGTTCAAACGAAAAAGGCCACGCGGCCACGGATTCTCCTCTGGCTCGGTCTGGCGGGACTCGCCGTCTTCGTGATCTTCGCGGCCAGCGTCGCGGCGAACCCGACGCAGCCGTTCACCCAGGGGATCGATGACGCCTGGCGTCGGCTGATCGGTGCGTCCAGCGTCGATGCGGCCGAGGGGCCGTTCCCCATGTTCTTCCAGCACTTCGGCCAGATTCCCGGCGCCGTGCTGACCCTGATCCTGATCCCGGCCTGGCTGTTCATCATCCGCCGCTGGCGCTCGGCCGTGTTCTTCCTCACCGCTGAGCTCGTCGGGAACTTCGGTGTCTCGCAGCTGACCAAGAACCTCGTCGACCGGCCGCGCCCGGCCGACGACATCGCGGCCGGCCTGTTCGGCCCGCTGTTCCAGGTGGACCACGGCTCGCTGCCCTCCGGTCACGCGGTCAGCGCCGGCATCCTGCTCATCGCCGTTGCCGCGATCCTGCCGGCTTCGAAGCGCTTCGGGTGGTGGATCGTCGGCACCGTCCTCGTGCTCGGGATGATCTGGCAGCGCACCTTTATCAATGCGCACTGGTTCTCCGACGCCATCATCGGCGTTGTCGGCGGAGCCTCGGCGACGCTCGTGCTGTGGTGGGCCTTCTCCACATTGCTCCAGAAGGACTACGGCAAGCCGCTGTTCCGCCGTGCCCCGACGTCGGTCGAGGCCGGCTGAACGTAGCCGTCCAGACCTGACTGTCGGCCCGTCGCGCTAGTCGCGGCGGGCCGACAGTTGCATCGGGTCGGCGAGCAGCCGGTCGCGCGCGTTCCAGATGGCACCGTGGAGGGCCGCGTCGGAGCCGAGCGTACCGGCCAGAATCACGGGCGGCGTCCAGCCCGCGGCGATGGCGATGGGCGGGATCAGCTGCAGGTAGCGCGGCTCGACGAACTCCGTGAGCTCTGCCCAGTAGCCGCCGAGCACGATCGCGGCCGGGTCGAACGTCAGCGTGAGGACGCTCAGCGTGCGGGCCAGCCAGTCGGATGCCGGCTCCCAGGCCGCGACGGCCTGCTCGTCGCCGGCCAGCAGCCGCCGCACGAACTCCTCGAGGGCAAGCGTCAGGCCTGCACTCTGCCGAAGCTCGTCCAGGCCGGCATCCCGCAACACGACGTCGGGGCCCGCGACGGTGACCAGGCAGCCCCGCTGCCCGCACAGGCACAGCTCGCCGTTCGGAACAATGGCGATGTGGCCGAACGCTCCGGCCATGCTCCTGGCCCCGACGACGAGGCGGCCTCCGGCGATCGCGGCCCCGCCGATCCCGGAGTTGCTCTTGATGTAGAGCAGGTCGTCGATTCCGGGCAGCAGCGAGCGCTCGGCCTGAGCGGCCAACGTCGAATCCGGCAAGAGTCTGGCGTCTGCGGCGAGGCGGGGCTCGCGGGCACGCAGCTCGCCGAGCAGGTCGATGGGGCCCCAGCCGAGGTCGGTGTCGGCCAGCACGATGGCCGGGTCGCCGCTGGCCGGTGCGAACACGACGACCACCGTGTCGAGCACGCGGCGGCCGATGGTGGCGGCCTCATCGAGCGCCAGGCGCAGCGTGTCGGCCAGCACGTCGATGATCAGGCCGGGCTGACCCATCGGCCGGCCGTGGTGGCGCTGGATGCGCAGCAGCTCATCGCCGGCCAGGGAAGTGAGTAACGCCGTCGCGATGTCGGCGTCGAGCTGGAGCACCAGGATGGCGACATCATCGGCCGCCAGTTGCAGCAGGGTGCGCTTGCGGCCCGTCCCACCCCGTGGGGGCGTCGTGCCTTCAGGGCCCTCCCGCAGCACGCCGGCCTTGACCAGTGCCGCCGTGAGCGCCGTGATGGCGCCCTTGGTGAGCCCCGTCGTTTCGGCGAGCCTGGTGCGCGATTGCGGCCCAGCGCTCGCGAGCTGTCGGGTGAGCAGACTGAGATTGTGGCGGCGGATGTCGCTTGACACCTGTGAGCCGTCCCGGGGCAGCGGTGTCATTCCGCTGTCGGAGTGCCCGAACCACTGACGCTCAGCAGGCTGGCGAGGTAGTCGATGTGTTCTGCCATGTCGATGCTGGGGTCGAGCGTCCATTGCGTCTGCAGGCCGTCGGCGAGGGCGATCATGATCGTCGCGACCTTGTCGGGGTCCAGGTGCGCCGGCAGCGTGCCCAGCTGCTGGCGGGCGCGCACGTTGTCGGCGAACATCTCGCGGAACTGTGCCGTGCGCTGTACGAAGAAGTCGTGGGCGGGGTGTTCTGGATCGGTCGCCTCGGCCGAGAGTCGCGAGTAGAGCTGGGCCAGGCCCGGCACTTCGGTGTTGTGGCGCATCACAGCGGCGAGTCCTGAGAGGGCTTCGAGGTCGGCGCTCCCGTCGAGGTAGACGGCGGCATCCACCTCATCGCGCTTCTGCAGCACGGCCGTGAAGAGCTCTTCCTTCGAGCTGAAATAGTGCAGCAGGCCGGCCTGGCTGAGGCCGACCGCGTCGGCCAATTCACGCACGGAGGCGCGGCTGTAGCCATTCACGGCGATCACCTGAAGCGCCTCGGTCAGTATTTCCTCGCGCTTGGCGACGCCTTTTGCGTACGAGCCTCTTCGTGCCATAGCTGAATGCTACGGAACTTCCTTGGATTTGAAAACCGAATCGTGTAAGGTTTTCACAATCTCACCGATGAGGAGCACGGAATGACCGAGAAAACAGCCGCAGAGATCGTGGCATCACTCACGCTGGAAGAAAAGGCATCGCTCACCAGCGGCGCCAACTTCTGGACGACCAAGGCCGTTGAGCGGGCCGGCGTCCCGAGCATCGTGCTCACCGACGGACCGCACGGTGTGCGTCTGCAGCGGGAGAGCGCCGACCACCTCGGCCTCGCCGACAGCATTCCGGCCACCTGCTTCCCGCCCGCCGTCGGCCTCGGCGCCAGCTTCGACACCGAGCTGCTCGAGCGCGTCGGCGTCGCACTCGGTGAAGAGGCCAAGACCGAGGGCGTCGGCGTACTCCTCGGCCCCGGCATCAACATCAAGCGCTCCCCGCTCTGTGGACGCAACTTCGAGTACCTCTCCGAAGACCCCATCGTCTCCGGCATCCTCGGCTCCGCACTCGTGCGTGGCCTGCAGAGTCAGGGCGTCGGCACCTCGCTCAAGCACTTCGCGGCCAACAACCAGGAGCACGACCGCATGCGCTCGAGCTCGGATGTCGACCCGCGCCCGCTCCGCGAGATCTACCTGCGCGGCTTCCAGCGCGTCGTCGAGGACGAGCAGCCCTGGACCGTCATGTGCTCGTACAACAAGCTCAACGGCGTCTACACGTCCGAGAACCCGTGGCTCCTGAACACCGTGCTGCGTGACGAGTGGGGCTTCACCGGCGTCGTCGTCTCCGACTGGGGCGCCGTCAACGACCGCGTCGCAGGCGTCGCGGCCGGTCTCGACCTCGAGATGCCCTCCAGCGACGGTCGCACCGACGCAGAGCTCGTCGCCGCCGTGCGTGCGGGTGAGCTCGATGAGGCCGTTCTCGACCTCGCCGCCCTCCGCACCGTCGAGCTCGCGCTCAAGGCCCAGGCCGGTGCAGACGCCAACGCCAGCTACGACGTTGACGCCCACCACGCCCTCGCCCGCGAGGCCGCCGCCCGCAGCATCGTGCTGCTGAAGAACGAGTCCGAGCTGCTGCCGCTGGCCGCGTCCGCATCCGTCGCCATCATCGGCGAGTTCGCCCGCACGCCCCGTTACCAGGGCGCAGGCAGCTCGATGATCAACCCGACCAAGCTCGACACGGCGCTCGAGGAGATCGGCGTGCTCGCAGAGCAGTCGAGCTTCGCCGCCGGCTTCACGCTCGACGGTGACAACTCGAACGCGGCAGCGCTGCGTGACGAGGCCGTCGCGGCAGCTGCTGCCGCCGACGTCGCCGTGGTGTTCCTCGGCATTCCCGCCGCGGAGGAGTCCGAGGGCTTCGACCGCGAGCACATCGAACTCCCCGCCGTGCAGCTCGAACTGCTCGACGCCGTTCTCGCCGTCAACCCGCGCACCGTCGTCGTGCTCTCCAACGGTGGCGTCGTGCGCCTCGGTGACTTCGAGGCCCGCGTCCCCGCGATCCTCGAGGGCTGGCTGCTCGGCCAGGCCGGTGGTGGCGCAACCGCCGACGTGCTCTACGGCGTCGTCAACCCCTCCGCCCGTCTCTCTGAGACCTTCCCGGTGCGCATCGAAGACAGCCCCGCCTACCTCGAGTTCCCGGGCGAGCACGGCCACGTGCGTTACGGCGAGGGCCTGTTCGTCGGCTACCGCTGGTACGACGCTCGCAAGATCGCCGTGCAGTACCCCTTCGGACACGGCCTCTCCTACACGACGTTCGCCTACTCTGGCCTCGAGCTGACCGCGGATGCCGCCGGCATCACCGCCACGGTCACCGTGACCAACACGGGCAGCCGTGACGGCCGCGAGATCGTGCAGCTCTACACGGGCCTCGACGCCTCCAGCGTGCAGCGCGCACCGCAGGAGCTCAAGGGCTTCGCCTCAGTGGAACTCGCCGCCGGTGAGAGCCGCACCGTGAGCATCACGGCACGTCGTGAGGACCTGACGTACTGGGACACCCGCATCGACCAGTGGATCCTCGAGAGCGGCGAGTACACCGTCGCCGTCGGTGCCTCGAGCCGCGACATCCGCGAATCGGGCACGGTCACGGTCGAGGGTGACGCCGTCCTCCTGCCGCTCGGCCCCGACACCTCGCTCGGCGAGATGATGGCCGACCCGATCGCCGGACCGCTGCTGATGCAGGGTCTCGCCGCCTCCTTCGGCGGCGGGGACGCCGCTGCAGGAGCAGGCGCTGAGGAGATCTTCAAGATGATCGGCTCGCTGCCGATCAGCCGTCTGAAGACCTTCGCCAGTCTCGGCTTCGACGTTGACGGCATCGGCCAGCTGATGGACGCAGCCAACGCCGGACGCTAGTCGCCGCGAGCTCCGCGGGCTCCGCGGGCTCCGCGCGAGCGGAGGCCATAGCCTCTGAGGGAGGCCAGAATCTCAGATTCTGGCCTCCCTTCGTGCTTGTTGCCTCCCGTCGCGCTGCGGGGCACCGGGCGTATGCTCACCGCATGAGCAGTGTTCTGCAGCGCCTGGAGGCGACCGTCGGCGACGATGGCGACCGTGTGACCATCGAGCCGGGCGAGACGGGGCTGACCGCGCGGCTGCGCGCGGGGGAGCTGGCCGTCGACAGCGTGGCGTTCTTCGCCGCACAGGCGGCTCGTCTGCTCGGGATGCCGCGGATCGTCGTGAGCCCGCGCCGGGTCGGGGTCAACTTCAGCAGCTACAGCTATCTCAGCATCGACGGGGAGGCGGCCGCGGCGTGGGCGCCGCTCAGCGGATTCTTCGCAACGGCGGACGGCTGGGTGCGCACGCACGCGAATTACCCGCACCACGCGCTTCGGCTGCGTCGGGCCTTCGGTCTACCGCAGACCGCCGGCCGCGAGGAGTTCGCGGCGGTGCTGGCCGGGCTGACGGCCGCGGATGCCGAGCAACGCGCTGTCGCCGCCGATGCGCTCTGCGTGCGGGTGCGCCGCCCCGAGGAGTTCGCGGAGCTGATCGCTCCGGCTCCACTGCTGGAGTGGGACCGCGTTGGTGGGTATGGCTTCGGCCGTGACGCCGCGGGTCGTGCGCCGCGGGTGCTCGACCTCTCGCGCGTGATCGCCGGGCCGACGTGCACGCGCGCACTGGCACTGCTCGGTGCGGATGTGTTGCGGGTCGACCCGGTCGACCCGGCAGAGATCGCCATGCAGCACGTGGACACCGGTGCAGGGAAGCGCTCGGCCACGCTCGACCTCGGCCGCGAGCAGGAGACGCTTGAGG